>JAGQME010000009.1 GCA_020428795.1 Candidatus Kaiserbacteria bacterium | reverse complement strand
GTAACTCTTTAGACTCCATAAAAAAGCCGGCCCTCTGCTTAAGCAGAGGGCCGGCTTTTTTGCTATACTCTCTCATTATGTCAGAGGACAAATCGCTGGCCGATAAGATTGCTGAGTTGGAGGCCCAAATGCTGGAGCCGACTTTTTGGAACAATCCCACCGAAGCTCAGGCTAAGATAAAAGAGTTACAATCTCTTAAGGATGAGGCCAAAGGAGTTGGTAAATACGATCGATCGCCGGCGGTGATAAATATTGTAGCTGGCGCTGGTGGTGATGACGCTGAAGATTTCGCTCGGATGTTGGTAGAAATGTACCAGAAGTATTGTTTTAAGCGAGGCTGGGATATTCACGTTCTTGACTCACACCCGAATGATCATAATGGATACCGTAACATCACTCTCGAAGTGATGGCAAAAAATGCTTATGGTACTTTACACAGTGAGTCGGGAGTTCATCGTTTGGTTCGTATTTCGCCTTTTAACAGTAATGGTAAAAGACAGACATCATTTGTTTTGGTCGAAGTGTCACCGGAGGTACCGGAGACCGAGGCGGGAGTCTTGGTGGATGATGATTTAGACATCTCTTTTGCCAAGTCTGGCGGAGCTGGTGGACAGAACGTAAACAAAAGAGAGACAGCCGTGCGTATTTTGCATAAGCCAACCAATATATCGGTCAATGTGTCGAGTGAAAGAAGTCAGTTACAAAATCGGGAGAAGGCCATGGCTTTGCTGACCGGTAAGGTGTTGGCCTTTAATGAGGTGCAAAGAGCCAGAGAGCTTCAGGGTCTATCGGTTGAAAAGTCTCTTAAAATAGAGTGGGGTAGCCAAATTCGGTCCTACGTATTACATCCCTACCAAATGGTAAAAGACCACCGGACCAATGTAGAAATCCGTGATGTAGAGAGGGTATTGAACGGGGATCTGGAAGCCTTTTTGGACGCTATGGCTAATCTGGAGTGATAATGTCTAGCAATTTTAGCTATAGGGAGGGTGAATCAGGATATAGATTCGGAATATCTGCTACGCTTATTTACTCTTTATTCTAGACTAAGTAGCAGAAGTAAAGTAAAATAAGCTGGTTTGATTATGATTTACTTTGATAAGGTCTCTAAGCTCTATAACGAAGGTAATTCGACTGCACTTGAAGAAGTCACCTTTCAGGTAGCTCCTAAAGAATTTGTCTCCATTGTTGGTCACTCTGGTGCTGGTAAAACAACCTTATTAAAAATGTTGATTGCTGAAGATCGGCCGACTCATGGCCAAGTCTTTTTTGAATCATTAGATATTCACCAAATACCAAAAACTAAATTACCAAAATACCGTCGGAAGATTGGTACGGTGTTTCAAGATTTTAAACTCCTTGCTCACAAAACGGCTTTTGAAAATATTGCTTTTGCTATGGAAGCAAATGGCCGAAGTGATGAAGAAGTGGCCGAAAATGTACCGCAGGCTTTGGCGCTGGTTGATCTTGATGACAAGGCTTGGAATTTTCCTGATGAATTGTCCGGTGGTGAAAAGCAGAGAGTAGCTATTGCAAGAGCGATCGTTAATCAGCCGGACATTATTATTGCTGATGAGCCAACCGGTAATCTTGATCCAATCGCTACCTATGAAGTGGTACAGATATTGAAAAAAATCAATGATCTAGGCACTACCGTTATTATGACCACACACAACAAAGGGGTGATTGATGAACTTGGTCGGCGGGTTATTACTATGGACGAGGGTCGAATTGTGCGTGATGATAGCGAAGGTAAGTACGTTTTGTAAATTTTTAATATAGTTATTTTTTATGTGGACTGGTTTTAAACGTATGATGAAAGGGGGGTTTGTGGGATTTTGGCGAAATGCTTTTGTCTCTATGGCCGCTATTTTTGTTATGACCGTTGCCTTGTTCGTGGTCGGTTCGACCATGATGGTCGATAAGTTGCTTGGTGTTTCGCTAGAAAATATTCAAGATAAGGTAGACATCAATGTTTATTTTGTGACTACCGCCGCCGAACCGGAGATTTTCCGTATTCAGTCTATGTTGGAGGCTCTGCCAGAAGTCGAAGAAGTGACCTACACTTCAAGAGAGATGGCCTTGGAGCAGTTTTCTAATCGTTATCAAGAAGATGAAACCATTATGCGTGGTTTGGCTGAATTAGGTGATAATCCTCTAGGTGCCTCACTTTCAATTCGGGCTGAACAAACATCACAATACGAGGGCATAGACGCTTTCTTACGGGAACAAAAAGCAGCTGAAGATCCACAGGAGCCATTGATTGATGAAATAAATTATCTACGTAACAAAGAGGCCATTGATCGACTAACATCTATTATTTCAGCGGTAGAAAAGTTTTCTCTAGCGGCTATGGCTATTTTGGTATTGGCTTCAGTCTTGATAACTTTCAATACTATTCGGTTGGCTATTTATACTACTCGGGACGAGATTTCTGTTATGCGTCTGGTGGGAGCCAGTAACTCATTTATTCGGGGACCATTCCTACTTCAAGGAGTTATGTATGGTGTGATAGCTGGTGTATTAGCTATCCTACTCTTGTATCCAATCGTACTGTCAGTTGGTCCGCAGACTGAACAATTCTTTCAATTTAATCTATTCGGATACTTTGTGTCAGACTTTACTAAAATCTTCTTTACCTTGGTAGGAGCCGGAGTTGCTTTGGGAATTGTATCTAGTCTTTTGGCGGTGGCTCGTTATCTTAGAATATAAATTATTATTTAATGACCAAAAAAAAATCCATATCAACTAAGTCAAAAAAAGCAACCAAGTATATTTTTGTCGTCGGCGGTGTGATGAGTGGTGTTGGTAAAGGTATCACTTCGTCCTCTATTGCCAAACTGTTGCAGGCTAGAGGTCTTAAGGTGACAGCTATCAAGATTGATCCGTACATCAATGTCGATGCCGGTACCATGAATCCCACCGAACACGGTGAGTGTTTTGTTTTGAAGGACGGTTTGGAAACTGATCAGGATATGGGTAATTATGAACGCTTTCTTGATGTTGATTTACCATCTATAAACTATATGACGACTGGTAGTGTTTACCAGTCCGTCATTCAAAGAGAACGTAATCTTGGTTATGGTGGTCGGAATGTACAGGTTGTACCAGATATTCCAGAAGAGGCAATCAGGCGCATAAAGTTGGCTGGTAAGACAGCGGGGGCTGATGTGGTTTTGGTTGAAATTGGTGGTACTGTCGGGGAATATGAAAACATTCTCTTTATCGAAGCTGTCAGAATGATGAAGAGTGACTCACCTCAGGATATCGGAGTGGTGATGGTAAGTTATTTGCCGGTGCCAGGATCGATTGGGGAGATGAAAACAAAACCCACTCAACATGCTGTCCGTACACTGGGGAGTTCTGGTGTGGCGGTAGATATTATAATTGCTCGTTCGCCGGAAGCGATTGATAAAAAGAGAAAGGAAAAATTAGCTCGGTTTTGTAACGTTAATCTGGAGGATGTGATTTCTGCTCCCGATGTTTCAAGTATTTACGACATCCCAATTTTATTTGAAAAAGAGAATTTATCGGAACGACTTTGTCGGCGATTAAATCTATCATGTCAGAAGTCCTCAGATTTAAATAAATGGAAGCAATTTGTAGCAAAATCTAAAAAAGTAAAAACGCCGGTCAAAATCGCAGTAATCGGTAAGTATTTTAGTTCTGGTGATTTTGTACTCTCCGATGTTTATATTTCAGTATTAGAGGCTATTAAATACTCAGCTTATGCGCTTGGTCTTAAACCAGAAATCACCTACCTGTCATCTGTCGATTTTGAGAAAGGTAAAAAATTGTCTGATTTAAATAAATTCGATGGCGTATTAGTGCCGGGTGGATTTGGTAAAACCGGTATCCAGGGCAAACTTAAAGTGATTGAGTATGTCCGCAAAAACAAAATCCCGTATTTTGGTATTTGTTATGGTATGCAACTAGCTGTACTTGAATATGCTAAAAATGTCCTAAAACTCAAAAATGCTAGTACGGAGGAAATAGATCCCAAGGCCAAAGATTTGGTCATCGGAGTAATGGATGATCAAAAAGAAAAAATTGCAAAGGGTGATATGGGTGGTTCGATGCGACTTGGTCAGTATCCAGCCAGACTAGAGAAAGGAACGATTGCTAAAAAATCGTATAAAAGCGATGAAGTCTTGGAAAGACATCGACATCGGTTTGAGGTTAATCCTGAATACATTAGGTCGTTGGAAGAGGCTGGAGTGGTGTTTTCGGGTAAATCTCCAGATGGACGCCTAATGGAAATAATGGAGTTACCAAGAGAAGTACACCCATACTTTGTGGGGACACAGTTTCACCCAGAGTTGCAAGCTAGGCCGCTTCAGCCTCATCCTTTGTTCACCTCTTTTATCAAATCGGCGTACGAGAGCAAATAAATTATCTCGGTCATTTTTATAATTAGTATTAGGTTTATAGTGAGATGTTACAATAGACAAATTATACATATCACTAGTAAAAATTATGTTTCAAGGAAATTGGAAGTGTAGTAGCTGTGGTGGTGAAATAACAGAGTTACCATTTCAGCCTCGTAGCGAATCAGGACTAACTTGTCGTACTTGTTACGCTAAGTCAAGAAATAACGACCAGTCAGCCTCGGTAGCCACGACGGGTTCCGTAGCAACTCCTGATGAACAGGAGGTGCCAGATGATGTTTCTTTTGAGGATTCGCTGGCTACCGAACCTCAGGCTGATGACGGTCTTAATGCTACAGCTGTTTCTGTTGGTGAAAAACCACGACACGAAGGGGACTGGACCTGTAGTATTTGTGGGGGTTCGATTACCAGCCTACCTTTTTTACCTCGCAGTACCGATAATCTTAAATGTATTGATTGCTTTAAACAGAGTAAAAGTTAGCTTAGTCTAAATTGACCTATAAAAAATTTATCAAATATGGTATGGTATGCGGGCGTTTGATAACGCCCTTTCTCATTTAGCGGAAGGAAGTACGTTTTACCCGATCGTCTAATGGTAGGACACTTGGTTTTGGTCCAAGTAATTGGGGTTCGAGTCCCTGTCGGGTAGCTTGAGAAAAAACACCCGTTTAGGGTGTTTTTTCAGTTCAAGCTACCCGACAGGGACGAGAAAGGCGGAGCGATGTGAAGGTTGAAATAGTCTAGGAGACTATTTCAAAACTGAACCAGCGAGCCAGGGTCGTGAGCGTATAATTTCAAGGAGTGAAACGATTATGAAATTAACGAC
Organism: Candidatus Kaiserbacteria bacterium; assembly: GCA_020428795.1. Classification (GTDB taxonomy): domain Bacteria; phylum Patescibacteriota; class Minisyncoccia; order Phycocordibacterales; family UBA918; genus OLB19. The sequence goes on along the minus strand of JAGQME010000009.1, from coordinate 24,299 downwards.
TCCTGACCGAGTCCCTGTTGGGTGGCAATAAATGGAAATTGAAACACTTCTTTTGTACCTCTCGCTGACTCATGTGTAAGACACTTGGTTTTGGTCCAATAAAAATAAAGTAAGAAACTTCTTGAAAAATAACATAGCCGGGCCTGTTTGGCCCGGCTAACCGGTTTGTGTTTCCTTGGATTGGTAGAGGAATTCAGTTACTTTGACATAAATTCTTCCACCCAGTCCTTAAGGTTCGTATTGCGAGGCGCTTGGAGACCAAGTGCAACTTTGATCAGTTCTCCCCACACTATAGGGGGAGGTTCGGTGTGGTAATTCCTCTGGTACAGCTCCAGTGTGATCCTCGCTCCCTCTGGAGTGGGTAATGGAAAGAAGCTTGGATCCAAAGATAACTTTTCAAGGTAGTCTGTCAGATCTCCTCCTAGCATTTCCGTCCAACTTATTTCACCAGGACCTTGCCTCATTCGGTTGAAAAAAGTTCCTTGGGCCGTATCCAGGGCGATCAGCTGTACGACCCTAGGTGCAACCACTCTACTTGATATAAGTCTCAAATCCTTATAGCGTTCAAATTCCCGAACCATGAACCCATCTACGCTTATTACTGTCTCGACGGGAACAACATCTTTTCCGTATGGATTTGTGTGTAATTTCACTATATCGGGAATACTGCCGGATTCATGGAATACTTTTTCTGGAATAAGCACTTTTCCTGACCAAGAACTGGTATCGCTTTCCTTCTCAGCTTGTTCTTCTTTATGATCACGAATCTCATTGAGAGAGATTATTAGACCGCTCATTGCGCTTCCTCCTCCTAACCTAATAATATAAATACCTAAAAATTGGCAATAATGCAAGAATCTTGCCGTTAGACTGCTTGTAGAAAATTAACAGCATTCCTTGGTGTGAGATTTTAGATAAGTTTTTTCGAGGTGTTGATAACGAAAAAATGAGGGTGCTATAATAGCTTCAAGTGAACATTATTATTTTAATCTAGCCTGGTTTTTATGAAAGCGTCTATTTTTAGCACAGAAAGATATTTTTATTTGTTAGCTTATATCTTTGCTACCTTAATTTTTATTAGCTTGTTTTCCAGTACAGCCTTGGCGGCTGTTCAGTGTGATTTTGAGCGTGATTTGGAGTTTGGGATGGAGGGTGAGGATATTAAATGTCTACAAAAATATCTAAATGATTCCGGTTTTAAGGTGGCTGAAACCGGAGTTGGCTCTCCTGGTCATGAGACAATCGAATTTAAAACCCTGACCAAGGCCGCCGTAGAAGCTTGGCAGGCTGATCGGGGTATTAGTCCAACCAGCGGTTATTTTGGTCAACTGTCTAGAGCTAAATATTACTCAGAAAAAGTCGCTTCGCTTGAAGATGTCTTGGCGGAGGTAACAGCGGCTGCGGGTGGAGCTAGTAAGCCAGCGGGTGTAGTAGCTGGTGTCTCAACTACGGTATCACCAGATGATACAAAGGATAACACCAAAGAAAAAGAAGCTAAGCACTATATTCTTGATGCGATGAAGATGATGACGGACGCTGCTGATCAGATTGATGAAGAAGAAGCTGATGAAGACGATCTGGAATACGCCAAAAGAAAATTAGATGACGCTAGAGAAGACTTGTTTGATTCCATCGAAGCTTACTTTGATGAAGAGTGGGAAGACACTATGGATTTCGCTGATGAGGCTTTTGAAAACGCCGAGGAATCTTTTGAGGAGGCTGGTGGTGAAGATGAAGCCGATGAAGCAGACGAAGCAATAGATGACGCTAAGGAGGCTATAGAAGAAGCGGAGGATGAAATTGACGATGCTGATGATAGAGATGAGGACGTGGACGAAGCGGAAGATTTGTTGGACGAGGCGATTGACCTACTTGACGAAGCCAAAGTGGCTTATAAGGATGAGGATTACGATGAAGCCCTTGAATTAGCTGAAGAAGCTCTAGATTTGGCCGAGGAAGCAGTTGATGCTATTGGCAGGGAAGAAGATGAAGCCGATGAAGCTATAAAAGACGCTAAAAATGATATCAAAAAAGCTCAGAAGAAAATTGATCTAGCTGAGGATGAGGGTGATGATGTGGATAAGGCCAATGATTTGCTCGACGAAGCTCGCGATCTGTTAGATGAAGCGGAAGAAGCTTATGAAGACGAAGACTATGATGAAGCTCTAGATTTGGCTGAAGAGGCGATGGATATGGTCGATGAGGCTTTGGATGAAATATAAGAATAAGAGGGTAAAAGAAAAACGTCCGGCCCGAAGGGCCGGACGTTTTTCTTTTACCGATATTAATTTAGTTATCTCTGTCTTCGAAATCTTCAGTCTGACTTATTTTGTAACGTCGATAGCCAAAATAGATTACGCCAAGACCAATTAGTGTCCAAAAGATTATTGCGAACGTCATGTTAGTTAATTTTTACGGCCGTACCGTAGGCTGATATTTCAGCTGCTCCGGTAGTGATCATGGAGGTGGTGATTCTAACCCCAACGATAGCATCAGCCCCCATCTTTTCGGCGTCATTAGTCATTCTTTGGAGGGCTTGCTCTCTAGCTTCGGCTTGTAGTTTGGTGTATTCATCGATCTCACCACCAACAATATTTTTAAAAACAGCTGTTATGTCTCGACCAACATTTCTTGCTCTGACTGTACTACCCCGAGCGATACCTAAAATCTCAATGACTTCTTTGTTAGGTATTTTTTCGGTGGTTGTTAAAATAATTTTTTCCATAATAATATTATAAAAGCAATAAACCGAAACTTTGTCTAGTCAACAAACTGATCTTTAGACCAATCAACTTACTAAGAGAATAATTAAGAACAACTAGTCCCCTAGGCTGAGGTTGGGGGGTAAAAAAGAATCACCGCTTTAATCACCGCTTTAAAGCGGTGATTAAAGCGGTGATTCTTTTTGTAGGGGTGTTAGGGTGGCATATTTACCAGTTCGTCCAGAATGCCTTGTGGCGTTACTGGGGGAATGGCTAGGTGGATGTTTTTACAGACTGCTTCAAAGCTGTCATAATGGCTTTAATGAAACATGAACAAATCCAATATATTGAATTTTTATCAAATAATCTGCCTAGGATTAAGAAATTCTATCAAGCTAGTCTCGGTTGGGTATTTACAGATTATGGTAGTGAATACACCGCTTTTGCCGGTGATTTTGTTGATGGTGGTTTTGCTATTGGTGAGCCAAGAGCGGGTAGTGTATTGGTGGTGATTTATTCTGAGAATTTGGAGGATACTAGAAACAAGTTGATAAAAGCTGGTGCCGATATTTCCAAAGATATTTTTAGTTTTCCGGGTGGTAGACGTTTCCATTTTGTTGATCTTGATGGTAATGAGTTGGCTGTTTGGTCGGATAAGTGAGTTTATTTAAAAATGAACCGGCGACGTGAATGATATAATATCGATATGCTAAATTTAACCAAGCGGATTTATCAGTATTTTTTTGATCTACCTGACAAACTGTATCCTTTTAAAGCTGAGATTGAAGGGCGGTGGGTGCGAGGTCGAGAGTCATACAAGCAATCTATTGAAAAAGCCGTTAGTGCCTATGGTCCAGGCCGGTTTGGATACAAACTGACCATCTATCGACAGGCGTGGCATTTGGTTGGTACATTACTGGTTATTATTCTGGCGACAATTTTGGCTAGGAATATATTTGGCAGTGATGTAGCTCTGTATGTTTTGCTTGGGGTTGTAGTATTAGGAGTGACCTATCAGGAGTTCTATCATCATCCCAAAATATATAATCAACGTATAAACAAAAGTGTAACCGACTGGTCGGTCTGGGTTCTGCCGATAATGATTTATTTATTTCTATTTTTACATTAAAATTCAGATCGAGGTGACCCTTAGTCGATAATCCAACATATATACAAAATCACCAGTGGTGGTAGTATTGTATATATTGGTTAACATATAAAAAATATGGAATCTATAATTGTGGGGGTAGATTGGACCGGTGTTTTATTAGGAACAGTCTTAGCTTTTGGACTCGGTTGGTTGTGGTATTCGGAGGCTGTGTTTGGTAAAAAATGGAGAGCGGGTTTGGGTTCTGGTGGTGTGATGGAGTCTAGGATGGTTATGTCCATGGTGGCGCAGGTAGTAGCTACTTTTTTATTGGCTTGGGTGATTGGTGTTACTAAGGTTCATGATGATATCTGGTTGGCGGTTTTGGTAACTTTAATGTTAGTCGCCATGATTAAAACCAATGGTTTCTTTTCCGGTAAAACCAAGACTACTATCGCTATTGAAACGGGCTACATAGTGGCGATGGTGGTAATAATGCTTTTGGTTCAGATGATACTTTAACAGTCTATAATTTAAAAAATAACAACCCATGAACAAAATTAAAATATTTGGCCTTTTTATGTTGGCTATACTGGTGTTTGGTGTGGCCTTAAAGCTGTTTGAAATTGGTGATAGAAATCAGTCTGAAAATATTATTGGCAACGACCCAGTCAATGCTGTTTATTTGGTAGACGAAGAAGAGTTTCGATTTGAGGATGGGTTGTTTACCAAGGTAATTGCTCAGGAAAGTTCTTTTCTAGCTACTGCTAAAATATTTGGTGAGCCGGTTTATGGTGATTTAGATGGTGATGGCGACAATGATGCTTTGGTAATAATTGTTTATCAACCAGGTGGTAGTGGGACCTTTTACTATGTAGGTGCTTCTATAAATAACGACGGTCGGTATCAAGGTACAGATACGATCTTGCTTGGTGACAGAATCTCACCGCAGACGATGGAAATAAATAACGGAATCGGGTTGGTTAATTTTGCTGACAGAAAGGATGGGGAGCCAATGGCTACTTCACCAACAGTTGGTAAGACTCTTAGGGTTAAGGTGGACACTGATGATTATCGGTTGGGTGTCGTAGAGAACGACTTTGTTGGTGAGGCTGATCCGGACACTATGAAATTAAGCATGAAAGAATGGGTTTGGTTTAAGACCCTTAGCGACAGTGAAGATGAGATGGCGCCACCAAATGTAGAGGATTTTAGTTTGGTCTTTGCTGATGGTACCTTCAAAGCTAAGACTGACTGTAATGCTTTGAGTGGTTTGTACCAGTCTAAAGATAATAAACTGAGCTTTAACTCGATTGTCTCCACTGAAATGTTTTGCCAAGATTCTTTAGAATCAGAATTCATTTCGTATCTAAATGAGACAGCTACTTATCAGTTTACCGCTAAGGGCGAATTGTTACTGCTTAGTGAAGAGGGTGATAAAGTTATTTACTTTAAATAAATGCGGTATCTTAGTATTATTACCTATTAAATTAAATTTATGACCCCAGAACTACAAGAACAAATCGATCAGCAAAACATCAAAATCGATGCCGTCTACGAATCGGTAGAAAAAGTTCGTAAATATTTACTGGTAATTATGTGGCTAACGCTCGGGATGGTGATTTTACCACTGCTGGCGGCTTTGTTTATTGTGCCGGCTTTGATCAATTCGTACACCAGCACTCTTGAGGGACTGATCTAGGTCCTGTGAAAATTTATGATTGGACGAGTTACTGAGGAACATAAAACAAACTATATAGTTAATATTGATGATAGTGAATATCGGGCCGTTGTGCGGGGTAAATTTCATATTGGTGATGAAGCGACACCAGAATTTCCCAAAGTAGGAGACTATGTTTCTTGTAGTCTAATATCAGATAATGAGGTGGTGATTGAATCTGTAGAGCCAAGGCAGTCAGTGATAGTCAGAAAAACTAATGAAGGTAATGATAAACAGGTTTTGGTAGCGAACGTTAGTTTAATATTTATAGTAGTGGGCTTAGATGGTGATTTTAATATGAATCGGATTGAGCGGTATCTACTATTGGCCGAACAGAGTAATATCAAGGCGGTTGTGCTATTGAATAAGTCAGACCTAGTGACCGATAAAGAAAGTTTTAAAGAGAGGGTTGAGAGTAGGGTGGGACAGGTACCGGTTTATTTGATTAGTACCAAGGATGGTCAGGGAATGAATGTATTTTCGGAATATATAAATCAGGATACAACAGCGGTATTGCTAGGTTCTTCAGGAGCCGGAAAGTCATCAATCACAAACTGGTTGTTAGACCAAAATAAACAGTCGGTGCAGTCGGTTAGAGAGGATGATAGTCGGGGGCGACACACCACTACTTCTAGACAACTTTTTACTCTACCAAACGGAGGATTTTTAATAGATACTCCCGGAATGAGGGAACTTGGTTTGGTAGGTGATATTGATGAGACAAATGATTCCATATTTTTGACAATTGAAAAGCTCTCCCATCAATGTAAGTTTCCAAATTGTGATCATATGAAAAGTGCTGGTTGCAGAATCCTAGAAGCAATAAAACAAGGTGAAATAGAAAGTGCTCAGTTGGATAATTATTTAAAACTGAAACGGGAGCAAGAGTTTGATGATAGTAAAACGGATAAATTATCTACTTATAAATACAAAAAGAAACAAAAAAGTCTACAACAATCATACAAGACTATTCGTAATAAGAAATATAAGGAGAGAGGTAGTAAATAATTAGAGACGATAAATTATGTTATTCTTTTAAGACTGTAGCCTTATAAATAAAAATTAGTTTAATATTTATGTCATTAGATGATACAACAGTGGATCCGGTTTCAGTTTCAGTTGATCCAACCGAAGAGGTGGAAGAACCCCAAGATGACCCGGTCTTAGGAGAACCAGAAGCTGACGATTCTGTCTCAGCTGACGCTCCGACTGAGTAGCGGGACGAAAAAGCGCCGGCCCACAGGGCCGGCGCTTTTTCGTCCCTAATATCATCATTAAATTAGTCTCAAATTCGCTAGAGAGTTTCTGGGGTTCGTAAAATGGTACAATTAACCAATCTAGTTAATTAAATATTTTATGAAAGTCTATACGGTTTTATTTACTTTGATGGCTGTAATGTTGTTTAATCCGACAAATATCGAAGCTTCGCATCGTTCGGGAGGATCAGGGGGAGTTGATACCAGCTCACTTGGTTCTAAGATAGTAAAAGAGTTTCCGATCCCGATTTTATTTGGTCTTAGTATTGATGAAGTAACCCCTGATTTTGGTGATCCTAGAGGAGGTGGTACTCGGTCACACGAAGGTCAGGATCTAATTGCTTTAAAAGGTAGCCCAATCGTCAGTCCAACCAAAGCGGTGGTTACTAGTGTGGGTTTTGGTGAGAGTGCTGGTAATTTTGTTTATACAGCTAATCCTGGTGGTGAAACATTCAGATATATGCATCTAGATTCGATTGCGGATATTAAACGTGGTACAAAATTAAATGTCGGTGATTTTATTGGTACGGTTGGAGATACTGGAAACGCTAAGGGCACCACCCCACATTTACATTTTGAAATTAGAAAAGATAAGTCGGCTACTGATCCATACCCTAGATTGGTCGATACTTTTACCTTTAAAGAGAAAATATCTTTTCTTGATGATGTTCTGAATAAGGCTGATGACGAAGATGAATACATAGACTTTTTGATAGATACCTATCAGAGTGAACTCCAAGAGGCTCTAAACAAAAATTATGAATTACCGAAAGAGCTGGAGAAAGCTTTGGCTAAAGTCAATATTGTTAGCACCGCTGATTTACAGAAACAATTAGATGAGCTTATAGACAGTATTCCAAAAATTATCGCTAGTGATTTAAAGATGGGTGACTCAAGTGCCGAGGTCACTTTATTGCAATTATATTTAAGTTTGCGAGCAACCGGACCAGAAGCCGATGCTCTAAGAGGGGCGGGAGCTACTGGATATTACGGACCTGTAACTGAGGCCAGTGTGAGAGCTTACCAAAAGACTATCGGTGTACCTCAGACCGGAATTTTTGATCTAGTCACCAGAAGGCTACTCTAGTCTTAAATTATTCTGGTTAGGATAATCGATAAGACTACCAAACCATAAAAGAAACCAGCCAAGAGAACCGAACTACTAGCCATATCTTTGCTGTGGCCGATCATGTAGTTTTGATCGGGATGTAATCTATCAAGGGCGGTTTCAAAAGCAGAATTTTGTAATTCGGTGATTAGTATTATGGTATAACTTAGGGTCAAAAAACTTGTCTCCAAGATAGATAAGGGAAAACAAAAATAGACCAATGGAGATATGGTAAAAAGCCCGAACCATAAATCAAACTGAAATCCTTTGTCGCATCTCAAGGCGTGATAAATTCCGGCTAAAGCATTTTTGAATTTTTTTACGTACTTCATATAACCTTATTATACCTGACAAGTCTTGGGTGATGACTGGTTTTATAAGTATCTATTTTTTTATTTGTCATCAAGTGTCGTGATATAGTTATGGATACATAATGGTATAAAGATTTTTGTGTATAGTATTTAAATATTTATGAATGAGTTATTGTTGAGCGAGGTTATTGGTCCCCATCAAGATACCAAGGTGTTAGTTAGAGGAAATACTAAAAATCCCACCCATGCTCTCATATTGATGCATGGTAGAGGAGCTAGCGCTGAACATTTTTTAGAGGTCATCAAACCAATCGCCATTCCTCAACACTTGGTTGTCTACGCTTTGAATGCTGGTGGTCAGTCTTGGTTTCCGTCACCATTCAATAATCCTCGTTCACAAAATGAACCACACTTATCATCCGCTCTTTTGGCTCTTGGTTCTGTTATAGCTAGGGCTCAAAATGATTTTGGTATCATGCAAACAAACGTCACTATGGCTGGTTTTTCCCAAGGAGCTTCTTTGGTGGCTGAATATCTAGCTACTCATCCAGCTCAATATAACGGCGCTTGTATTTATAGTGGTGGTCTTTTTGGGGAACGGATCGATGTTGATAATATTGATCCAACCGGTAATTTGTTGGACACGCCTGTCTATATGGGTTGTGATATCGAAGATCCCTACGTACCATTGGTTAGGTTTCAAATTACCCGTGATGTCCTTAATAAACTTGGTGCTCGTCTTATTTATCGAGAATATGAAGATTTGCGTCACAGTATTCATCCGGAGGGGTTGGACTTTCTTGGTCAATTAATGTATTCACACTAGATTAAACCAGAATCAATTTAGCTAGAGTCAAAAAGCTCATAAAGCCCAGAACATCAGTAGCGGTGGTGATAAAAATAGTAGCTGAAGCGGCAGGGTCTTTATCTAGACGTTTCATGATTAGAGGCACTAAGGTACCGGCCGTGGCCGCTATAATCAGGCTACTGATCATAGCCAAAAATAATACTAGACCGAGCATAGGGTTTTGGTTGAATAAGATGGCGATTAGAGCTACCACACAACCGGTGATGGCGCCATGAATGACACCGGCTCCGATTTCGCGTTTTAGGGCTGTACCACAATTTTTAATACTTATTTCGCCAATTGATATGCCACGCACCATAACAGCCAGTGTTTGAGCGGCGGCGTTTCCACCCATGCCGGCAATAACTGGCAAATACATGGTGAGGATAACCAGTGAAGTTAGGGTTTCTTGATACATAGACACTACTCCAGCGGCAATAAAGGCAGTAGCTAGGTTTATTATCAACCATTTGTAGCGATGCTTGACCTTGCTACCAACTCCGTCAAAAGGTTTTTCACTTTCCGCTACTCCAGCAAACTCGTACAGGCTGGCCGCCGGCTGGGCTTTAAACAAGGCTCTAGCCTCATCAGTGTATAAAATACCAATCACGCTTTCGTCAGAGTCTTTTATAACTACCTTTCCTTCGTGACCGTCGCTTAGTAAATCGATAGCTTCTGTTGTATCAGCGTGATAGACAATAGTGTCAATCGGGGCTACTAGTTTGCTTAACTTGGTTCTATTAGTGGACCTAATTAGTCTTGAATAAGGGATTTCACCAACTAATAATCCGTCTTTGTGGACTAATATTTCCGGAAATTTTTTGGTCTCATTGTAAAAGGCCTCCATCTCGTCGGCGGTTTCATCAATGGTATTAGTCTCCGGTAGAAGTAAATAATTAAAATTGATTAGTTCCAAAGTGGCCTTGGCGTGGAAACGCAAAAAAAACTGAGCCTTTTCTTTCAGTTCGGTCTTTAGCCTTAGGATGATTTTCTCACGTCTTTTTTTGCTGTGGATTTGGGCTAGTACGGTTTTGGCTTTGATTAGATCTAGCGAATCCAATAGATTTACCGCTTCTTCAGTATTTAGAGAGTTGATGATTTGTTGTTGTATGTATGGCGATAATGATTCAAAGATAGCCGCTCTTAGCGGTGGATCATTCTCCATAAATAACTTAAGTCGGTCTTTTTGGTTGTAAGTCACTTGTTTTGCTATCTTGTGTGATATTGTTTCGCTCTTTGCCATAACAAAAATTACGCCTTATACTGTCTAAGTATAGCAGAGGCTTAAGGTGTGATTTAAAAGGGCTGTATATTGTCTAAATATAAAATAATTTATAGGATTCTATGTCTAAAACCAATCAAATAATTTTTGTTTTAATTACAGTCGCTCTTGTTATAAGTTTTGTTTTGAATTTTGTTGTTGATCGTAAAGAAGCAAAACTAACCACAGAGGAGTCGAATTCCTCTGAGCTATCACCAGTGGTTTACAAAGACTTGATTAAGGTTTCCTCACCCTTACCGGATACCAAAGTTAGTTCCCCGTTAGTTATTGAAGGTGAAGCTAGGGGAATGTGGTTTTTCGAAGCTAACTTTCCGGTTTTGGTGACAGACTGGGATGGTTTGATAATCGGTGAAGGTTTTGCGGAAGCTGAAGGAAATTGGATGACTGAAGACTACGTACCTTTTACCGCTACTATTACTTTTACTGCTGATACTAGGATTTCAGATCGGGGATCAATTATTCTAAAGAGAAGTAACGCCTCTGGTCTACCGGAACACGATGATGCTTTTGAATACCAAGTCTCACTCAGTGAGTAGTTAAATTATTTTAGGTGAAGTCTGGTAATCTGTTATACTAAGTTTATATGGGGTTATTCGGACCAAGTAAACCAAATCGAGTCACGGCTCTGGAGATGAAACAGATCCGAAATTATTTATCTAGCAAACTTGATAAACAAGAAATGGATGACGTTGAAAAACTTTTTCAGGGTCACTTAAACGAGTCTGGGCTTGAGGAGGGTATTAGTCGGCCAGAGTTTGAACAAGTGATGACTTGGCTTAAGGATAATAAAAGTAAGCACCAGCTCGAAGATGATGATTTGGAGTTTTTAGAAAAATCTTTTGCAGAGCATCTAAAGGATTAGGTTTCGGCTCTAAGGTCCAATTCAATTTTTGGGTAATTTTAACGACCTTGACCGTAAATATCTTTTAATTTAGCTACGTGTTCTTCGTAGGTTTTACTACAGTAGAATTGACCGTTTTGGTCATGAAAGTAGAAATAACAGTCGGTTTTTCTAGGATTGAGAGCGGCAATTATCGCATCTAGTGAGGGGTTGGCGATTGGTTCCGGTGGTAATCCAGTGTGTTGGTAAGTGTTAAAAGGTGAGTTTATGTATTTGTCATCTGGTACCACTTTTGGCCACCATGGTTGGTTGGCTCCACTTCCTTTGGCGTATTGTAGACTGGCATCTAACTGGAGTTTCATATCAATAAAAAGTCGATTCCAAATTATGCCGGATATATAACGCATGTCTTCAAAATCATAGGCTTCTCGTTCGATTAAGGAGGCAATTATCAGGGCGTCACGCATGGGTACGGATTCCTCGACCTCTTTGGTGTATCTCGAACGAACTTCGGCGTCGAAGCGACCGATGATAATTTGAGCCACCTCTTCGGGAGCAGCGTCTTTTTTGGTTAGGTAGCTACCAGGGTAAAATTTACCGTCTTTAAGTTCGGGAGTAGAGCTGGCAATTATTTGGGTAAAATCATCACGGCTCTGTTTGTCCCATTTCAGTATTTGTCCAAAATTAACTGCCACCTCTTCACCTCTTTCGCCTGATAGAATAATTAAAGTGCGTCCCAATGGTGAGGCTAGATTTTGGTACCAATCAAGCATAGCTAACTTGGCGGTTAATTTGGTAAACCAACTATTATATGAATCGGGGTTAGTGTGGTTGGAAACTATGTGCTTGTTAACGTAGTTATCAACGCTCGGATTTTCTATGATAATTTTCTGATTAACATTTACTCCAACCGGAAAAGCCAACTTGTCTATGTTGGTAGTGTTTTTATCTTGCAGTGATTTGGTGGCTTCAAAAAAAGCAAATTCTTTGGATTTTATGATTAAAACCAGTGTCAGACTGCTGGTTATCAATAATATAAGCAAAAATCCAATAGCTACTTTGATCGCTAAACTGTTATTGGGGGACTGATTTTTGCCTCGGTTTAGCTTTCTCATATTTGTTGTGTAGGTAATACATTCTAGCATAATAAGCTCTAAGAGCCTTTGGGTTGGTCTCTAGGTTTCGCTCTATTGCTTTTTTGTGGTGTTATGCTTTAATACCAGCACAAAGCAGTCGCTACTCTTTGAAACCATTCTCAAATAGAAGTAGATCAGGTGAAGTGAAGTTTTGTATTTATACAAATAAAAAACAAATAAAGATGACAGGTAAAATTGCACGTGTTACTGACCGAGGTTTCGGTTTTATTACTCCAGATGATGGCCAGAAAGATGTATTCTTTCATGCTAAGGATTTGGTTGATGTTGAATTCAACGATCTTCGTGAAGGTGACATGGTTACATTTGAAATAGTAGATGGTCCAAAAGGTCCAGCTGCTGGAAATGTACAGCGAGCAGAGGCATAAGGCTGCGTAAGTAGTAAAATAAAAGACCGGCGCCCATGGGCGCCGGTCTTTTATTTTACCCAAAAGGATCTTTTTCAGCGTAAACAGATATGGTCCGTCTTTTTCTGGCTTTACCTTTTGATCTATGTTGGTGCGATGAATAAGTTTTATGGATTAAGAATTTTTCACTTAGAAAGTCGATTAGCTCTTCTTCACCGTAGGTATATTCGGCCACTCCAATCACTGGATGAATATAGGCTCCTTCTTCATCAGCTGGATTGTCCTCAATCAGTCTTTTGGTATGAAGGTCGCCATCTCTTAAAAAGGTTTTAAAAAACAAAAATCCCCCCGGCTTCAAAATCCGGTATATTTCGTCACGCAAAAAGGTTCGATCTTCTTTATTTAGAAAATGAGAACTCATCATATCTAGGGCTAATGATTGGGTATTTTCTTCCACGTTCAATGCTCCGGAAATTGAGCGGGCTAGATAATCAAGATTTAAACCTTCGGAATTAAGTTTAGCTTGCTTAATGGCAGCCGCTGATGAATCGTAACCAATACCTTTGTTGCCAAAAGTTTTGGCCAAATAGATAAGATTTCGACCATTACCACAACCCAAATCAATGACAGAACTATGTAAATTTAATAAGGTTTTGCCATTTTGTCGAATAAGCCAACGAGTGAACTTTTCCAAGTCCTCACTCGGTTCGGTAGAAAGAGCTAGGTGGGTGGCCTTGGTGTATTCTTGGTCCCAAAAAGAATTGCCGTGAATTTTGCGTTTGTGGTTTTTGACGTGTCTAGCCATAGAGTATTAAATTAGAACATATCAGTTGCTCCTTTTGCAAATCTAGGTATAGTGAACTGATTATGGATAGGCATTATGAATATATCTACGGCAAGCATGCTGTCTTGGAAGCGGTTAAACTACGACCGGATGTTATTAAAACTTTGTATTTAAGAAATGATATTTTGTCTACTTTTGACACGGGTAATTTAGACACTAAATGCAAAATAAATTCTTTTGTCGGTGACGCTGTGCCGAAAGAGGTACCGAAACAATCTGTTCACCAAGGTTATGTAGCGGTGATAGACACTAATAAGCTAATTTTGAAATGGGATGATTTTATTGAGGGGTTAACTATAAAAGATGATACAGGACTGATGTTGCTTGGTGAAATACAAGATCCTCATAATGTCGGAGCGGTAATCCGTAACGCCGCCGCTTTTGGGGCAACAGCGGTTTTGGTTCCCGAACATAGACAAGCTGGGGTAACAGGGACAGTTCTGAAGGTCTCTGCTGGCATGGCCTTTGCTGTACCTCTGGTTGAGGTGGCCAATGTTAACCGAGTTCTAAAAATATTAAAGGACAAAGGATTTTTTGTTTATGGTTTAGACGCCGGTGGCGACACTTTGCTTCAAGATGAAGATTTTCGTAAACCATCAGTTTTTGTTTTGGGTAACGAAGGGGGAGGGATTAGACAAAAAACCAAAGAAGCTTGCGACATAGTATTAAAAATTGCTATGCACCCTCGTTGTGAATCATTAAACGCCTCGGTCTCTTCAGCACTTGTGTTAAACGCTTGGAGTCAACGTCACCCGACGGTTCTGGAATAAGTTATAATTAACAAGTGTCAGGTTTTATTATTCAGGTTATTGATTCGAGCGGTTACTGGGGCATCGCCGGTTTGATGTTTTTGGAAAACTTGTTTCCACCGATTCCATCAGAATTGATTTTGCCTTTTGTCGGTTACTTGGTAGCTGAAGGTTCGCTTAGTTTTTTTGGAGCGGTTTTTTTTGCTACCGTCGGTGGTGTTTGTGGCACATTGGCTTGGTTTGCTCTTGGTTGGTATTTAAGCATTGATAAAATTGATCGGTGGTTCTTACGTTACGGTGTTTATATCGCTATTTCGCATAAGGATTTTGTGCGTACCCGTAAGCTATTTGAAAAATATAAAATCCCGTTGGTTTTATTTGGTCGGATGTTGCCTACAATAAGAACGGTAATCTCAGTTCCGGCTGGAAGTATTCGAATGAATTTCAAGGTATTTTTACTTTGCACCGTATTAGGCACTATGACTTGGAATATTCTACTGATGGTCCAGGGTCTTTTTTTACACGCCGAATACGAAAGAGTGGCTGACTATATTGATCCGGTGGTCAGTTATTTCTTAATTTTTATGGTTATCTTATATATAGGACAGATTGTGAGATTTCATTGGCAACGGCTTAAGAACACTGATTAACCCAATCACTTCGCCAGCTTGCTATAATTTACTTACTAATATAATTATGAAGATACAAATCTTTCTTATCCTATACGCTTTGTCCATTCCGGTTTTGATGCTACTAGATTTATTGTGGTTGGGTTATTTGGCTAATGATTTTTATTCCAGTCGTATTAGTCATTTGGCTATCGAGGTGAGTTGGATTGGAGCCAGTTTCTATTATCTGATTTTTATATTAGGACTGACTTTTTTTGGAACTTATCCAGCGGTTGTTAAAGGCACTGTTTTAACGGCAGTCGTGCTTGGTGGTTTGTTTGGTTTCTTTACCTACGCTACTTATGATTTGGCTAATCTGTCTACTCTAAGAAATTGGCCAATCTCGATGAGTGTCATTGATATACTATGGGGAACGATTTTGTGCGCTTTGGTATCAGGATTGGTTGTTTATTTCTATAATCGGTTTTTAGCCTAGAATATGCGAATCTTTTTCGACATTACTATTTTTACAGCCATTGGCTTGGCGGTTTTGTTTGTATATTTGGAGTTTTGGGATGATATAAGATTGGCGGTTTTTAATGAAGAAGCCACTTACAGTTTGTTTGTCGATACTGTACCACTAGATGTCACAGTAGCTGACGATCCCGCCACCAGAACCAAGGGGTTATCTGGAGTTAGTAGACTAGAACCCAATCAGGGAAAGCTTTTTGTGTTTGACGATGAATCAAAACACGGTATTTGGATGAAAGATATGCTAATTCCGTTGGATATAATTTGGATTGATAATGAACTTAAGATTGTTTATATTGAAAAACAAGCTACACCAGATTCTTTCCCAACCGTTTTTGCACCGACTGAACCAGCTCGTTTTGTGATTGAGGTTAACGCCTTTTTTGTCGATTCACATAACCTAGAAATAGGGGATACGGTTTTTATACCACCAGAAATATTACCAGCTGATATTATTAAAGACTTGCAAGAATAATATTTTATTGTATAGTTATAGGCGCTGATGATCGCCCAGCTCTAGTTTCCGCCGTCATTTATAAAGTAAATGGTTTATAATGCGAACTTTCGCCTATCACCATAGTAAATAAATGATTACCGAAACTAGAGCTGGATCAAAAAAGGTAGCGGGTAACGCCCGTCAATCGTGATTATTAAACAATTGCGATAGAGGTGCGAGCAGAGACGTCTAAGCTGAAAAGCGAAGAATCCAGCCCTAGTTTTCGCTGTCATTTATTACATTGGATAAAATATGAGTATAAAAATCATATTTCATCTCGGTAAATAAATAGTCGCTGAAACTAGGGCTGGATAGTCGGTATGGTGACATACCGGGTGAAACGGCAAAATCCTTACCAGCGTGCAAGGCCGTGTCTAGCCCTAGTTTCTGTCATTATTTGGTCTGTTGGTTGATATCTGATATCGCTTAGTGGTATAACTGTGACACTAAATAATTACCGAAACTAGGGCTAGAAGAGCCGCCAGAGGTGGGTGGTAACACACATCCTAGGTATATGATCATCCTAGACAGAATCCGGCTTATAGCTATTAAAGACCTCCCACTGTGGAGGTTTTTAATATGTGTTATCCTTATCATATAGTAAGTTTTTAGTAGTATTTTGGTATGGAAATCAACAATGACTCATTTAGTCCGTCTATTAGAGGAGGGTCGGCTCCGAAAAAAGACTTAGTAGAAAGTTGGTTGGTGAGTATTTCCCACAACCTAGTATTTTTGGCGTTAAGTATAACTCCACTTTTTTTTATACCACTGGTCACTGTGCCTCTAGGCTACAGTAAGATTTTTCTAGTGGCGGTGGCGCTTAGTATAGCGATTATACTTTATAGTTTGTCTATCCTACGAACCGGTTCGCTAAGGATTTCAATACCACCACTAGGTTACGCTCTGTGGGGGGTGGTAGCGGCGGCTTTGATTTCAGCTTTGTTATCAGGGGATAGGTATGATGCTATTTTTGGTAACACTCTTGAGGTTCAGACAGTCGGTTTTTTGATTGTTATAGCTAGCTTGGTCACAATTCCGCTCTTATTAAATTTTACTAAGGCGATGATTGTTAGGGTGCTGACGCTATTTGGAGCGTCGGCTATTCTTTTGTCAATTTATCATTTGTCTAGACTGATCCTCGGCTCTGAATTTTTGTCTTTTGAGGCATTTAATAATTTAACATCATCACCTTTTGGTGGTTGGAATAGTCTAGCGATATTTTTTGGTCTGGTCATCATTCTATCAATGATAACTCTAGAGCAATTACCTCTGACTAAATCCGGTCGGTTATACTTTGTGGTCGCTGTCATATTGTCGCTTATAATGCTGGTTGTAATTAATTTCTTTGCAATCTGGGGTGTTCTGGTGGTAGTGAGTTTGATTGTTTTGATGTATGGATTGGTTAAAGATAGATTTGGTACAGAAACTCTAGCCAGAGAGAGCAAGACTGGCTCTTCTTTATTGTCGATTTCATTGTCGGCTATGGTATGTTTAGTTTCATTAGTCGCCATCCTTGGTGGTCAAGCTTTTAGCTCTACAATTTCTAATCTGACTGCGGTTGACTTTTTGGAAGTAAGACCTTCGGTTGGAGCTACTTTGGATATAACCAAATCCGTCTACGCCACTGATTCGGTATTGGGAGTTGGTCCTAATCGCTTCACCGATGCTTGGCAGGCCTTTAAAAATCCGGCTATCAATCAAACCATATTTTGGAATGTTGATTTTGTTAGTGGTTATAGTTATTTCACCACCACTTTGGTTACTTTGGGAATGATTGGGGTTTTTGCTTGGTTAGTATTCTTAATTCTCTTTGTTTACACTGGTTTTAGATTTATTCTAAAATCTAGAGAGGTTGATACACTTTGGTTTTATATTGGTAGTTCGTCATTTGCGGCTGGTTTGTATTTGTGGGGTATGCTCTTTGTATACACGCCAAGCAGTATTGTCTTTGTACTAGCCGCTTTTTTCACCAGTTGTCTGTGTGCATCGTATGTTGCATTAAATCCGTCAAATGGAATCCGAATCGAATTATCACAAAACAAAAGAACAGCCGTGGTGTTGGTTGGAGCGACGATGGTCGTTATGTTAGTTTCGGTCAGTTCAATCTATGTCTTATCCAGACATTATTCATCGGTAGTGATGTTTAATCAGGCTATAAACTCTGTTTTGAAATCGACACCAATTGATCAAGTGGAACAAAAAATAGAGAAAGCCTATCTTCAATCACCTAATGATCTTTATGTCAGACAGGTTGCTGAATATCAATTATCAAAAATCAATACCTTACTAAATAAGACCGAACCGAGTGAGATTGAGCAAAAGGAATTCGAGAAAGCTGTTTCCTTGGGAATCTTGTCAGCCCAAAGAGCGATTGAGAGCGATGGCACCAACTCAAGTAACTGGCGTATGCTTGGGGCTTTCTACAGCGTATTGGCGGGAGTCGGTATTGAGGGGTCAAAAGAGAGAGCTTTGGAATCATATGAAAAAGCCAAAAGCTATGATCCACAAAACCCTTTCTATGATTTGTTGACTGCTCAACTATACGTTCGGGTTGGGGAGGTGGATTCGGCTAGAGAGTCACTACGAAGCTCTATTACGAAAAAACCAAACTACACCGATGCTTTGATATTCCTAACAGAGCTTGATGTTAGTCAAGGAAATGTGGACTCAGCTATTGAAACAACTTTGGCAGTGTTGTCTCTTGAACCACAAAATCCGGCTCGTTATTTTCAGCTCGGCATACTTTATACTTCTAGCCAGCGTTTTGCGGAAGCGATAGACGCTTTTGAAAGGGCGGTAGAGTTGGATAATAATTATGCTAACGCTAGATTTTTCCTAGCCAGACTCTATGCGACTGAGGGTAAAAAAGCGGAGGCTTTACAGATGTTACAGGTGGTATCAGATCTAAATCCTGGCAATCAAGAAGTGGCCAATCTAAGACAAGCTATTGAGTCTGATCTTGATGTTGGTTTTGTATCACAGACAACTGCTGCAGGTGTTTTGCCAGAGGATGAGCCAGCGGTTTCAGATGTGGTGACTACTCAAGGTGATCCTGATACAAATCTAGTGACACCAGTCAATGTGTCAGGTAATACAGATAATGGTGATACTGACGAGCAGCTAAATGAAAATGATTCAGACTCAGATCCTGAAGTAGTAAATCCTGAAGCCGAATAATATAGACGTATGGTACGTCGAGTAATGAATCTAATGTATAAGGAGGTGCGTGGTTTACACCAAGCCGCTTATGTTTTGGGTATTTTTGCTTTTGGCTCTCAGTTGTTGGCACTTATTCGAGATAGGATGTTGGCTCACGAATTTGGAGCTGGTATCGAACTTGATTTGTATTACACCGCCTTTAGAATCCCTGATTTGTTGTATGTGATATTTGCTTCGACTTTGTCAGTCTATGTCTTGATACCGTTTGTGGCCAAGCGAATGCAGGGAGATGATTCAAGTGAGGCCCGCTATCTACTTAGTCAGATGTTTAGTATTTTCTTGTTGGTCTACACGCTAGTGGCGGGTACGTTTTTTGTTTTTGCACCGTATATTGTTGGTTATTTGTTTCCTGGTTTGGCTTCTGATAGCGATACTTTGGTAACTCTAATTCGTATTTTATTGCTCCAGCCACTATTTTTAGGTTTATCTAGTTTGTTTGGAGTAGTGACTCAACTTAGTCATCGCTTTATTTTGTACGCCGTTAGTCCACTTCTTTATAATTTAGGAATAATTATTGGCATCGGTGTTCTTTATCCGGTGTTTGGACTATCCGGTTTGGTCTACGGAGTGGTGTTTGGCGCTTTTATGCATATGGCAGTACAGGTACCTTTGGTACAAAAAAGCGCCCTGCACTTTGGTTATGTAACCAAGATAAACTGGTCCGATATTCGGTCGGTGTTATCGGTGTCTATTCCTCGCGCCTTCACTTTATCGATGCATCAGTTCGTGTTACTTATCTTAGTGGGAATAGCGGGGAGTATGACGGTTGGCTCAGTAGCCGTCTTTCAGTTTGCTTATAACCTTCAGTCGGTACCCTTGGCCGTCATTGGGGCCAGCTATTCTACAGCCGCTTTTCCACTTTTGGCTGATTTGTTTGCTCAGTCTAAGATGGATCAGTTTCGGTTGTATGTTACTACCGCCCTAAGGCATATTATCTTTTGGTCAGTACCAATTATCGCTCTGATTATTGTGTTAAGAGCTCAAATGGTCAGAGTGGTCCTAGGTAGTGGTGCCTTCGATTGGGGAGATACCAGGTTGACCGCTGCAGTTCTGTCTTTATTGGCCATATCATTACTTGCTCAGGCCATAAATTTACTACTGATTAGGGCTTTTTACGCCGCTGGCCGAACTAGTATTCCGTTTATGGTTACTCTGTTTGGTTCCGTTTTGTCAGTGGCGTCAGTCTTATTGCTTTATTTTGTGTATCATACGGCACCGGGTTTTGACCATAAGATTGAGGGTTTAATGAGAGTGGTCGGGGTTCCTGGTAGTGAGGTGATGGTCATTGGTCTTGGTTATAGCATCGGTATGATTTTGCAAACAGTAACTTTGTTCTATATAGCCGTTAGGAAATTTTCTATTCAAGTTGGTTGGCTTGGCGGACATTTCTTAAAATCGCTCTTGGCTGGTTTGGTAGGAGCCTTTTTTGCCTATATCACTTTAAATTTTTTTGTGGAGGGCTTAAATACCAGTCGATTTTTGGGAATCTTTTTGCAGGGTGTGCTCGGCAGTTTGGCTGGTTTGGTTGGCGTTATTGGA
This sequence comes from Candidatus Kaiserbacteria bacterium, assembly GCA_020428795.1. Classification (GTDB taxonomy): domain Bacteria; phylum Patescibacteriota; class Minisyncoccia; order Phycocordibacterales; family UBA918; genus OLB19. Next base: position 3,658 of record JAGQME010000009.1, on the reverse strand, counting down.
GCCTACAGGTTAGTTCGTTCTTCTGAACTAAACGAGATATACAAAAGCGTACACGGTCGTATGTATAAGGCTAGAATTGTGGCTTCACAGGATGATGTACTTTAGGTTTTATTTAAGGTAAAGTACGCAAAATACAAATTATGAAAATAGAGATAAGGAATTTTAGTATTATTGCTCACATTGATCATGGTAAATCAACTTTGGCTGATAGGATGTTGGAGGTAACTAAGACGGTTGAAGCTCGTCTGATGAAAGATCAAGTGCTTGATTCTATGGATCTGGAACGTGAAAGAGGTATCACGATCAAGATGCAACCGGTTAGGATGACCTATGAAGAAAATGGTCAGGTCTATGAACTAAATCTAATTGACACCCCCGGTCACATTGATTTTTCCTATGAAGTCTCCAGAGCGCTAAAAGCGGTTGAGGGTGTTTTGCTTTTGGTTGATAGTACGCAGGGTATTCAAGCGCAAACTCTGACTACTTTGCAGATGGCTAAAGAACTCGGTTTAAAGATTATCCCAGTCTTGACCAAAATTGACGTCCCACACGCTCGGCTGGTTGAGGTTGGTGACGAAATCATATCGTTACTTGATTGTAAAAGAGAGGACATTTTGGCTGTCTCTGGTAAAACCGGTGCTGGTGTAGGGGAGTTGTTATCAACTATTTGTCGTGAAATTCCACCGCCAGCGCCAGCCAAATTGGATACCTTCAGGGGACTGATTTTTGATTTTCAATACTCAAACCATCGAGGGGTGATTGTTTATTTGAGAGTATTTGACGGTCAGGTCAAAAAAGGTGATCAGTTAAAATTTGCTGTTTCGGGCAAAACTTTTAATGCGCTTGAGGTTGGTATGTTGGCTCCCAACGAAGTGCCGGTAGCCAGCTTGGGTGAAGGTGAGATTGGTTATGTGGTGACTGGTATAAAAGAACCAGGCGTGGCTAAGGTGGGAGACACTCTCATTCTTGATAAGAGTAATACGCCAGCTCTGTCCGGATATAAAGAAGCTAGGCCGGTGGTTTGGGCCAGTGTTTTTCCGGAGAGTCAGGACGACTTTACCATGGTTAAACAAGCTCTTGATAAGCTAAGTTTGTCGGACTCATCCTTATCATATGAAGAAGAATCCTCCGGTGTTTTAGGGAGAGGTTTTAGGTGTGGTTTTTTGGGAATGCTTCATCTTGAGATAATTACCGAACGATTACGACGAGAGTTCAGTATTGAGTTGATTGTTACTTCACCCTCCATCTCCTACGAGGTGGCATTTCCTGATGGTCATACCGAACATATTTACGCCGCTTCAAGATTTCCTGAACACGGCGAGAAGGTTAATGTTAAGGAACCTTGGATTCTCGGTCAGATAATTATCCCACCAGATTATATGGGAAATATCATGACTCTACTCTACGATCATGAAGCTCAAGTGATTGAAACGGAGGTGTTTGGTGATGGCCGAACTTTACTTAGTGTGGAAATGCCTCTTCGAGAACTGATGCGGGGTTTTTTTGATAAGTTAAAAAATGCCAGTAGTGGTTATGCTTCTTTATCTTATGAAATAGCGGAAATGCGTACCGCCGATGTGGTACGAATGGATATTTTGGTGGCGGAAGAAGTGGTCTTGGCTTTCTCAAGAGTTATTGGAGTCAGAAGAGTTGAGTTAGACGCTAGAGCGATTGTCGAAAAACTCTACAACACTCTACCAAGACAGATGTTTGTTACTAAGATACAGGCTAGGGTGTCTGGTAAGATTGTTGCTTCTAAAACACTCTCAGCCATGAAGAAGGATGTTACCGGTCATTTGTATGGTGGAGACATTACTCGCAAAATGAAACTACGAGAGAAACAGAAGAAAGGTAAGAAGAAAATGTTGGCGCACGGTAAGGTTTCTATTCCACCAGAAGTCTTTATGAAAATGGTTAAGGAGTAGAGTGTTAGTAATAATTACAATCAAAACCGGCCATAAATTAAACTAAAAAGTATTTTAGTTTAATTTATGGCCGGTTTTGAAAATATGCTAGGTTATAGTGCCGACCAAGACCATGCTACCAATAATGAATATCGTGACACTGATCCATATCCACTTTATTACCTTCTTGGTTCTTTTTTCGTACAGAAAACTCATAGTTAAAATATATTCCTCTAAAAATCAAGTCGTATGATAACATATTGGTATGCAGTTTGGTAAAAAACAACCAATTAGTAGGTATCTATACACCAAAATCGGTATTGTTGTTTTGTTATTGATAATTTTACTGCTTGGTCGGAGTGTTTACGAACGATTTATGATTGAGAGGGAGATGGCTGAAAGACTGGCAGAAACAGAGCAGGAAATGATAGATATCCAAAGCCGAAAAGAAGAGTTGTCTAGTAAGGTTGAATATATGACAGGAGAAAGAGGAGTGGAGGAGGAGATTAGGAAAAATTTTGATGTTGCGAGAGAGGGTGAACAAGTTATTATTTTGGTTGGCGAAGATGAGTCGGTGCCGGCAAATACCGTTGTAACACCTGAAGATAAACCAAAATGGTGGCAATTTTGGAAATAAATGAGTTGTGGTACAATGTGAATTATGGAAAAAAAAGTAACAATATATAGTACGCCGGTGTGTCATTTCTGTCATGCGGCTAAAGAATATTTTGAGAAAAACGGGGTTGAATTTACTGATTTTGATGTCGCCGCCGATGCCGAAAAAAGACAAGAGATGATTGAGATGACTGGTCAAATGGGTGTGCCGGTGATCAGGATTGGTGATGATGTGGTGGTTGGTTTTGATGAAGCGAAAGTCGCCGAACTTTTGGCCGCCTAAACCATGTTTTAAAAATACTAAAAGCGCCAGTTCTTTAGAACTGGCGCTTTTAGTATGACAAGAATTATTATATCTGGTAATTCAGCTATTGATTTCAAAGGTCTCCCTGGCAGGAATCGAACCTACATCTAGTCGTTAGGAGTGACTTGTTCTATCCGTTGAACTACAGGGAGGCCTTTGAAATCAATCGGTTATCAAATTGTCGTTATCGGACAGTACGATACCATAAAGATGACATTTGGTCAGCCAAGTGCGTTATAATATAAACATGCCTCCGGACATGACCGAGATTCTTCGTCTACAGAAGGAGAATAACAACCTTCTGCAAGAGAATAATAAATTATTACAAAAAATGCGTCGGCAGGCTGTTTTTGGTTTTTGGTGGCGAGTCATTACTTTTTTAGTCTTGCTGGTACTGCCGTTTGCTTTGTATTTTTATTATCTAAAACCATACATTGACTCAGCGCCAGACGATCTAAGTTCTGTGATTGAAAGAATAGAAAGCATGGGTGATAACTTTATTAAATTGGAAGAATTTACTAAAGGTCTTAAGGAGAGACAGTTAGAAGGGGATGTGAATATGACGGAAAGTTATAACTCTGGAGCCAATTAAACCCTTTTTCCCTAAAGACAACCCTTTGTCCTTATTAACATTGAAAAAACCCTAAAAAAAGGTACAATGGCCCACGTCGCTTTAGATTAGTGTATTGCTTGGGTAGCTCAGTTGGTAGAGCATTCCCCTGAAGAGGGAAGGGTCAGCAGTTCGAGCCTGCTCCCAAGCACAAAGAAAGCCCGCTTTATGCGGGTTTTCGACTGCTTGGGAAGAAAGCAAACTGCTTTGCTTTCGGGTANAGAC
>JAGQME010000008.1 GCA_020428795.1 Candidatus Kaiserbacteria bacterium | reverse complement strand
ACCAGGAGTCTCTTGAGACTAGAGATGAGGAAATTGATAAGAAATATGAACTGTGGGCGCTTGAAAATGATATAGCAACTTCACCCGGTTCAGTGACGGTTTTTAGAAACGAAGCCGGTCTATACAACATTGTCCGTACGGATTTGGAGAGCAAGGGGGCACTAATAGAATCACTCGATTATAATTAATTGTCTCTAGTTTTCTCATTCGGTTTTGTTAAACTTTATGAAGGCTATGTGAAGACATGGGAGGTAGTGATGAATATCTCTTTTGATAGCTTCAAGACGACTATGATGGTGTTCGCCGGAGCAGATTGTCAGAAAATCATATTAGGGTCTACCTCTCTGACAAAATTAAGCGAATTATTAGTTGTACACGTATTTGTAATAGAGAGGCTAAAGCATTTTCTATACTATCAATACGGTAAAGATGTCACTCATGAATGGTTTGATGATCCTGACCGTACATTTGGAGATCTATACGAGTTTGTCATTTCATAAGCTATTTCTAAAATAGTTTAAATAGTCACATGATCTGACAACACCGACCATTACGGTCGGTGTTGTTGAATCTATGTCTAATATGTTATTCTACCGACACATTATTTTATAAATTATGTTAAATAATGTACTTAAGGAGAGTTGGCTGAGTGGATGAAAAGCAAATTTATTTGCTTTTCATCTGGTCTGCGAACAAAGTGAGCAGATTGGTCGTTGTGAGGTACGAACAGACCAAAGGAGGAAACGAAACCTAACGCTTATTGAACTATAAACGTTATAACAATAGAGCAAAACTGGAGAGTTGGCTGAGTGGATGAAAAGTGCTGGGGGCACTTTGAATCCGAGCTTGCGAGGTGGACGAACCTTGAGAGCACTCAGCCAGCTCGGAGTGAATATGGAGAGTTGGCTGAGTGGTCGAAAGCGCCTCACTGCTAACGAGGTAAGGTGTAAAAGCCTTCAAGGGTTCGAATCCCTTACTCTCCGCGAGCACCAAAAACAATGCGAGTAGCATTGTTTTTGTTTGTGCGAGCGAGAGAGTAAGGGATTCGAAAGCCGGAGACTCATGTGAATTTCGAAGCGAAGCGGAGAAAGAGAGAGTCGAGGCGGGGTCGCGAGCCAAATCTTCGATTTGGACTTGTGACCGAATCCCTTACTCTCCGCCGTTTAGAGCTAGCACGAGACACATAACTTACTTTGATATACTTTAGGAATGAATACTGATATCAGAGTTGCAGTTTTGATAGAAAAAGATGGAAAGTTTTTACTCGGGCAGGAGGCAACGAAAATTATCTATGGTCTTTGGAATTGGCAACAAGGAAAAGTCGAGGATGGTGAAGATTTGGAAGCTGCTGCAATGAGAGAAGTAAAGGAAGAGACTGGGTTTGATATTGAAATAGTAAAGAAACTGACCATAATAAATAATCCTTTTCCTGGAACAAAAGAAACTCACGTTTACCTTGGTAAAATCATTGGTGGAGAATTGGCTTACTCAGCGGAAGAAATTCTTAATCTCAAATGGTTCACAAGAGAACAAATTATTGAGATACAAGATAAACTCTCTGGAAACTGGTTAGTTGGCGTTATTGATTCATTAGATTTATCCCAATAATCTAAGTGCACGAGATACTATCAAATCCGAATCTGAAACTAACTAAATCGGTTAAATAGGTCTTAATCGACCACGGTTCTAACTCGAGACGGTTTCCCCTCTTTGAGAATAAATTTTTCGTAGTTCTTAACGTCTTTGTCAGTCACATCAATATTGGTACTCTCACCCAGTAGAGCCAGTTGGAATTTCTTGAACCTCGACACCTCAGCTTTCATTTTCTTCAGCACCGTATTTTCTCTCAAATCAACTTTGTCTACAAACTTTGTAACTGCTTGATTAACTTTAAGTGTCTCTAGCCAACTAGAATTCGTTTTAAATAAAAGTTTTATATTTAACACCTTAAATTTGACTTTTGGTAATGATAGTAATATCATTCAACTATATGGTTGAATCAAGTATTGCTCTAGATAATATCTTTAGGGCCCTAGCTGACCAGACTAGGCGGGATATCATGAGTCGGGTTGTTAAGACACCCCTATCAATTAGTGAGCTTGCCGAGCCGTACAAAATGTCATTTGCTGCCGTTGCCAAGCATGTGTCGGTCTTGGAGCGAGCACAATTAATAGTTAAAAAGAGACAGGGTAAAGAACAGATAGTGATCGTTGTACCAAGTACACTACAGATCGCTGAGGAATATATTGAACGATACGCCAAGATGTGGGGTGATCGGTTTGATAATTTAGAAGCTTTATTAAAAAAATAAAATCACACCATGAAAACAATATTTACAATTCACGATGATAAGAAAACACTTAGTATCAAACGTATTTTCGGTACTGCAAAGTCTAGGCTTTGGGAGGCGTACACGACCGCCGAAGCGATTGCTGCCTGGTTTGGCCCAGCCGGTTGGGAAACTGAAGTACCTTATTTAGATTTTAAAGATGGTGGTGAGTGGCGTTATATTATGAAGTGTGTTGATAAAAACCAAGGTGAATGGTTTGGTATGACATCTGCCGGCAAAGCTGTTTATTCAAATATCAATCCCGAAAATTCGTTTGAGTACACTGATTATTTTACTGACGAGGATGGCAACGTAAATGAATCTATGCCAGTTTCTCACTCAAAACTGGTACTGCAAGAAAACGAAGACGGTTCAACCACACTTATGGTCACCACAGAATACGAGACAGAGGAAGCTTTAAAACAAGTTCTTGAAATGGGTATGGAGACTGGTTACGATCAGACACTCGATAAGCTTGAAGGGTTTGTTTGTTTAGATTTGAATTAGATTTAATTTAAACCAGACTTGACTTTCTACAGTCTTGTGTCAATACAGGATGGTTTGGTTGTTGTTTTTAGTGTTGGGTGTTGATAATTGTCTCTATTTGGCCGATTTATGTGTTAAGAAGTGTATATATTAGAAGTATTTATTAGTTGAATACAATTAAATTAAGAGATAAATAAGTATGTCACAAATTTTTGGGAGGATAGCCAAAAGGGTTTTTGTTGTACTAATCATAGCTTGTATCGGGGTCAACACAACCCTAGCTGCTAGTATTGATGTACGAATTTCAGCGAGCTCAGATGATGCGGAAGAGTTTTTAGCTGGAGACATCTATCTTGATAGTTCAGATTTGGAACTAGTCACTGATGATGCCGAGCAAAAGGTCGGTCTACGTTTTCGAAATATCACTATTCCACCTGGTTCTACGGTTACGAATGCTTACATTCAGTTTAAGGTAGACGAAGCTTCTTCAGAAAACACCGTTTTGACTATAAAAGCAGAGGATACTAATAACGCTTCAACCTTTGCTGGCAACGGCAATATCAGTGCCCGCACCCTTACTTCGGCATCGGTCAATTGGGTACCACCAGCTTGGACTACCGTTGGTCAAGCGCAGACCGGTCAACGAACACCAAACCTTTCTTCTGTTATCCAAGAGGTAGTGAGTCGTTCCGGTTGGTCAAGTGGTAATGCGATTGCGTTTGTGATTACTGGTTCGGGCACAAGAGTGGCTGAGGCTTACGATGGTGATTCAGCTGGTGCTCCACTGTTGCATATTGAGTACAGTACAGTGTCCGATACGACCGCACCTTCAACACCAACCAATCTTAATGCGACCGCCGTTTCTTCTCGTCAGATCAATCTAACCTGGAACGCTTCAAGTGATAACATTGGTGTTTCAGGTTATGACGTATATCGTAACGGATCACTAGTGGGTACAGTTACTGGTACATCATTTTCCAATACTGGGTTGTCATCAAACACTGGGTATACATATACAGTACGGGCCCGTGATGCTTCCGGTAACGTGTCGAATAATTCACAAAGTGCTAGCGCTACCACGCTTCCACAAGGTGCGACTGTGACCGTTATGGCCGGTGGTGATATCGGTGAATCAGGTGGTAGCCAGCAACTCACCGCTAATTTGATTGAGGCTGTCGATCCCGATGCTGTTTTGATGCTTGGTGATGGTGCATATCCCGATGGTACACTCTCAGAATTTAATAGCTACTATGATCCATCTTGGGGAAGTTTCAAAGATATAACCTACCCAACGCCTGGCAATCATGAATACCACCTTCCAGATGCCGAAGGATACTTTGATTACTTTGGTTCCCGTGCCCCAGCTGAATACTACAGTTTTGATCTGGGTGATTGGCATTTAATTTCTCTTAATACCAATATTTCAACTTCTAATTCATCTGCTCAGGTGCAGTGGCTTATCGATGATCTCGCCAATAACAACAGTAGTTGTGTCCTCGCTTATGCTCATGCTCCGGCATATAGTTCCGGAACTCATGGACAAAGCGCAACTGCTCTTAATCTATTTGAGGTACTCTATGACAACGGCGTCACTCTATATTTGAGTGGTCACGATCATCTATATGAACGGTTTGCTCCACAAGATGCAAATGGTAATGCCGAGCCAAGCCAAGGAATAAGAAGCTTCGTAGTCGGAGCCGGTGGTTCTGAACTCTATTCATTCGGACCTTTGATGGACAACAGTGAAGCACGGAATTCTACTGACTTTGGTTTACTCAAACTGGAACTTGGTGATGATACTTACGCTTGGGAATTTATGTCGGCAGCCGGTGGATCGTTTACTGATATGGGAACAGGTAGTTGTGTTGGGACTGGTTCTTCAGGAGACACTACTGCACCATCAACTCCAACCAACCTCAGCGCAACAGCTGTGTCATCAAGTCAGATCAACCTCGCATGGAATGCTTCAAGTGACAACGTTGGTGTCTCTGGATACGATGTATTCCGTGATGGTACGTTTGTAGCAGCCACGCTTGGTACTTCATTCACCAATAGTAATCTGACCGCAAATACAACCTATAGCTACACTGTCCGAGCGCGTGATGCCGCTGGTAACACCTCCAGTCAATCAGCTAGCGCCCAAGCGACAACGCAATCAACTCCAACCGGTGGTACGACTTATTATGTTGATACTAATAATGTGAGTGCCAGCGATAGTAATCCGGGAACCGAAGCTTCACCATGGAAGACCATCCATAAGGCAGCCGCCACTTTGACCGCCGGTGACACTGTGTATGTGAAGCAGGGTACCTACACCGGAAGTGTGCAACCAGCTCGTTCTGGTACGGCCGGTAATCCAATTACCTACAGTGCCTACCCTGGTCAGGAACGACTAGTTGTCATAAACGGCGCTGGGTTCTTCGTGGAGCAGAAGAGCTACATTACCATCAATGGCTTTAAAGTTCAGAATGTACCAGCCGGCGGTTATGATCACGGTCGTGGTATTAGCTTTATTGGTCCGGCCGAAGGTATCGTAGTCACTAACAATCACACCTACGACACCTACTCATCAGGTATCGCTATCTGGGGTGTGGCTTGGGGTGATGATCCAACGGTCTACAACTATGAAGGACTTCGCAACGTGCTCGTCGAAGGTAACCGAGTTGAGATGGCAGTTAATGGTGGCTACAACGAGGATATCACCGTCGGTAACGGTGTTGTTGATTTCGTCATTAAGAACAATCTCGTCATTAATGGTGGTGAACCAATCGGTGGTAACGGTCTTGGTATCGATGTGAAAGAAGGTGCCAACAACGGTGAGATTGTCGGTAATGAACTGACTAACGTCGCCCGGTCAGGTATCTATCTTGATGGTGGTCGTGGTGGTGCCAATGGTTATGGTGAGTATGAGGCACCAGTGGTCCAAAATATAAAGATTCACGATAACTACATACATGATTCAAATCGGGGTGGTATTGCTATTTCGACCGAAGGTTGGGGACATGTTCGTGACATTGATATATACAACAACATCGTGACTGGTATGGAACTTGAGGGTATCGAAATATACAATCACCCTGATGTGACTGGAACCATTAAAGATGTTCGGATTGTAAACAACACACTGTATAACAATGGCCACAAGGGTATTATCATTTACCATCCTGAAGCAGAAAATATCACAATCCGTAACAATATCGCATATGCGAATGCTAGTTCACCGGATATTGCGCTTTCTTATGTTGGTCCGAATCCAGTGGTTGACCACAACCTAACAACCGATCCTCACTTCATCGATGCCGCCAATCATAATTTCCGTCTACAAAGTGACTCAACTGCTATAGACGCTGGTTCAGCCACGCTGGCACCAACTCTAGATTATTACGGCACCAATCGTCCACAAGGTAGTGCCGTCGATATCGGAGCTGTCGAATACGGGGGTAGTGGTACTACTTCGAATTTTCCGGCAGGATCAAGAGTGGAGACTACCGACATACTTAACGTTCGTGATCCATACGGACTCTCCGGTTCTCTCCTTGGTACGCAACCAGCCGGTGCAGTCGGTACTGTTCTTAATGTCTCTCCGGCTAGCGCCGATGGGTATATCTGGATTCCAGTTGATTTCGATAGTGGTGTCGATGGTTGGGTAGCTGAACAATTCCTTACACTGTACAATACTCCGACACCAGTCCTCGGCTGTACCGATCCGGCCGCCTCAAATTACAATCCGTCCGCTACTCAAGACGATGGCTCTTGTACTTATCCGCCGCAAGACACCGATGGTGACAATGTTCCAGATTCTACAGACAACTGTCCAAATACTGTGAATCCGGATCAGACAGATACCGATGGTGATGGGGTGGGTGATGCTTGTGACGCTACCCCAAATGGTGATGTGACTGCACCGACTTTGAGTTCTATAACAGTCTCTGGCATTGGACAGAGTAGTGCTACTATAAGTTGGAGTACAGATGAACTAGCTACCAGTGAAGTTTTGTACGGTACCACTAATTCCTATGGCAATACTACCGGTGAAACAAGTACAGTCAGTACCAGCCACAGCGAAACACTTGCTGGCCTGGCTCCAGATACCACTTATCACTTCCAAGTTAGTTCACGTGACGCTTCTGGCAACGCTGCGGCCAGTCAGGATATGACCTTCACTACGCTTACTGCTCCAGATACTACTGATCCTTCAGTTACTATTACTAGTCCAAGTAACGGCGCCACAGTTGAAGAAGTAATTACGATTACTGCCGATGCTAATGACCCAAGTGCTAGTGGTCAGAGTACCACGGGAGTGGCTTCAGTGCGGTTTAGTCTTGATGGCAACACCCTTAGTACCGACACAAGCGCTCCTTATGACACCGGTCTCGATACTACGACCTTAAGTAATGGTGTGTACACTATTACGGCGTTGGCTACTGATGGTGCTGGCAACACTGATACTGATAGTATTACTATCACTGTTTCTAACGTCACTACACCACCAGTTGATACAACAGCACCAGAGATTACCTTCATCGATAATGTAACAACTAGCAACGACCCAATTACTCAGGTCATCACCTTTGAGACCGACGAACCAGCTACTTCAGTTCTACGTTTCGGTACTAACCGCAATAACTTAAACAATAGTGTTGCCAACACCGACCTCACTACCACTCACACCTTCACCTTAACGGGACTCTCCAATAAGACTACGTATTACTTTGCACTCACCGCCACCGATGTGGCTGGTAATAGTGACACCACCAGCGTTGATTCCTTCCGTACTATTGGTAAACCACAGAAGGTGAGTAATCTAACCGCCCGTTCTGGTTCGATTATTCTGGAGTGGGATGCTCTGACTGATGATAATGTGGACGAAATAGTTGTTATTCGTCGCAACGGTAATGCGACCGCCAAGACTAGTGATAAACCACTAGCTACCTTGGACTCTGATGTTACCACCTATACTGACGAGACAGCTAAAGATAATAAAAAATACACATACACTCTTTACACTGTTTCTGGTGGCGTTTACTCAGATCCAACTACTATCACCTTTACTCATAAATCAGACGATACTCCAGAACTTACCTCAAAAGCACAGGCAGAGGCCAAGGCTGAAGCACGTAGTCGTAGTGGTGGTGGAGGTTCTGATCGTTCAAAATCAAATACGACAACCAACAACACTTCTGTGAACACTAGTTCACATAATCGTATCCGAACTACCGATAATCTTAATGTTCGCCTTACTCCTAATGGTAATCTTGTCCGAGTTATTCCAAACGGTACCTTAGGTATCAAGTCTACCGATACACCAATTCAAAAAGGTGGCCACACTTGGATCAAAGTTGAATTTGCTGATGGTGTCTCAGGCTGGGTAGCTGAAAACTTTACCCGACCAGAGACCACTGTCTCTAGCGATCGTCATAACCAGATTTTGTCCCAGATACAACAACTCTTGGCACAGATTAGTGTGTTACAAGAAAAACTTAAGTTAATAAGAGGTAACTAAAAATAAAGCAAAAAGCGTCCTGATGAGGACGCTTTTTGTTTGTCTGGACTAAAAATTTGTCATAAAATTAAATTGCTATAAATCTATAAAATTATAAATATGAATAAACAAGCTAAGAATACAATTTGTCTTTGGTACGAGAAAGATGCCCTAGCGGCCGCTCGGTTTTACGCTTCAATCTTTCCTGACAGCCAAGTCGGCGTAATATTTCACGCTCCGTCCGGTTTCCCGGATGGTAGAAAGGGTGATGTACTAACGGTGGAATTTACGGTGTTCGGGATTCCTTGTGTGGGACTCAATGGTGGTTCGGCTTTTAAACAAAGTGAAGCTTTTTCGTTTCAGATTATAACCGATGACCAAGCGGAAACGGATCAGTATTGGAATGCCATTGTTCAAAATGAAGGACAAGAAAGTGCCTGTGGTTGGTGTAAGGATAAGTGGGGCGTATCGTGGCAGATCATACCACGTACTCTCATGGAGGCATTTTCGGCGGGTGGTGAGGAAGCAAAACGAGCCTTTGATGCTATGATGACTATGCAAAAAATCGATGTCGCCAAGATTGAAATCGCTCGTAGAGGATAACAAAATCACACCTTACACCTCATTTTAATACTATTAAAATCTTTAACTTAATAACTAAGATGAAAATATCAAACGGAGTAGTTCATAAAGTACCAGCTGATCTAAAAAAAGCCATCTCAGCTTCACCTAAATTTCATGAAGCTTGGGAGGATATAACACCGCTGGCTCGTAACGAATGGATTTGTTGGATTACATCGGTTAAAAAAGAAGAAACTAGAAAGAATCATCTTGAGAGAGTTGAAAAGGAATTGGTGGGAGGGAAGCGACGACCGTGTTGTTGGCCAGGTTGTCCGCATCGATCAAAATGATTTCAGACAATTTTCTCAGGAGTTTCTGTTAGTCTTTTTTTATGTCATTTAAAATGATACTTAAGTCTTTAGTATTAACTTTATTATCTTGGTTGAAATCAGATAATTTATTTTGGCTACTTAAATGAATCATAAAAATACTGACATCAACCACGGTGGTTTTGCCATCGTTGTTTAAATCGGTACTAGGTTTTTGTTTGATGGTTTTAATATGACCACTGTTGTCGGCTGGTTTAGCTACGATATCTTCGGCCATTTGCTCTGGAGCAATAGTAAAGATGGCATCTATGGCATCGGAAGCTAGTTTAGTTTCGGAACCCAGACCATCATGTTTGAGTATCACAGAGTTTACTAATTGTAACGATCCTTCACCCTCGGCGATACTTTCGAAGGTAATGTTGAGCAAAGTGCCATTACCGGTAAACCCATTCTTTTTGGTGGTGCCGCCGGCAAAGGTGATGGTACCGTCGCCATTTTCAAACCATGGTTCAACCGCCCATAAGTCAGCCACCTTGGTATTGTAGTTTATGCTTTTTACGTTTAGAATTTTGGGATCATACCAAATATCACCACTAAAAACATTAACCGGTACTTTAGAAGAAACTTCAACCAAAACTTCAAACTCCTCGTTTATTTCATAAGTACCGCTGGTGGGGTTTAGTTTCATGTCGGCGACAATATCATCTGATTCTGTCAGCATGAATACACTTATCAGGCTGGTGAAGGCCAGGATGACACCAGCGGTTAGTAATCTACCGATTTGAATTTGGGGCATAGTTATATTATGACATAAATTTGTTATCAGAACCCTACAGCTAATCAACTAACTCATATAAACCCAACCTAATAATCAATAGTATGATATTACATTATATCATACTGGAGGGGGGTAAAAAGAATCACCGCTTTAATCACTGCTTTAAAGCAGTGATTAAAGCGGTGATTCTTTTTTTTGTTCAGGCATCACTTTTAGGTGTAGTTTTTGGGTTGATTTTGGTTACTGGACTAGCGAAACTGGAAACATTTTCTAAGAAATTGTCTCCAGTCTCATCAAGGTTAAAAGCTGGCAAAAATATGTGCGAAAAACTAGGTGGAGTTTGAATTGAACAATCGTTCAATGAGAACGAACCAAAGTTTTGTAGCCATATTTTTGCCAGTGATAGCCCGAAACAAGTTTGATTGCGATTGCTTGTGGTGAGGCTAGAGACATTTTCTTAATGAGCCAAAGCTAGAGTGGTGATGGAGGAGGGGTGGTGAGGCAGAAGCGAAGCTTCTGCCTCCTTAAGTGTAGAACCAGTGGTCATCACATCATCAATGATAATTACTGACCGACCAGTTAGATATTGTCCTTTTGTGCTGGAGCAAGAAAAGGCTCCAATGATGTTTTGGGTCCGGTCTGATCTTTTTAATGAAGTTTGTGGTTTGGTATTTTTACACCTACTTAAAATATTTTTTTGGTAATCTAATTCCAAACCTTGCTCGAGGGCGCTTTTGATAATCAAATCAACCTGATTATAACCACGTTCGTGAAAGCGCTTTTTTGACAGTGGAATTGGAATGATAACAGTCTCTTTTTCATAACCGGCTAAGTTTTTAGCCAGAATCATACCAAGTAATTTTATAGCTCTTGACTTGGCGTGCCATTTGGTTAAATGTATGGCTGCTTTTACACTTGGTTCAGTGAAAGGTAATAGAGTAATGACGTTATTTATTGTCTGTGGTTGATAATAATCTAAAAATTTTTTGTCAGAACAAGCCTTAAGAGTTTTCTCATCGTAAGAAGGGGGAAAAATAAAATTAATTATTGTTGAAAAGTTCATATCAAAACCTTACTTTGCTCAAAAGTAATGATACTATTATAGGTGTTATGTTCAACCTAACCAGTTTACTGTCTGGTCATAAAAAAAATGTTACTCCAAACAATGTCGTTGGTATTGATTTTGGTAGTTCTTCTATTAAGGTGGTGGAATTAGAGAAAAGGAAAGATTTGGTTGTCCTAAAAACCTATGGTGAGATACAGTTAGGACCATACGCCGATTCTGAATTAGGTAAGCCGGTAAAATTAGATGAGAAGAAAAAGACTCAAGCTTTGACGGACGTTATCAATGAGTCTGGTGTGAGTGCCGAATCAGGCTTATTGTCCATGCCTCTATCCTCTAGTTTTGTAACCATTATGTCGATGACAGCCAAGCCGGAGGAAGACATCGGACCGAGGGTTAGGGTAGAGGCCAGAAAATATATCCCAATCCCGCTGGCTGACGTGACTTTGGACTGGACGGAATTACCACCGTTGGGGAATGTGCCAGATAACGTGCGAGAAATATTAGTCGTTGCTGTCCAAAATGATCCCTATTCAGAAATGACCTCAGTAATGCAATCGGTTCAGAAGTTTGTGCAGCCAGCGGAAAGTGAATTATTTAGTGCTGTGAGAGCCTTGTCCAAACCAAAAGATAGGGCTGTGGCGATTCTGGACTTGGGAGCTGAGACCTCTAAGATGTACATTATTCATCAAGGTATGTTAAGAAAAATCCACCGAGTTAGAATTGGTGGTTCACAGGCTACAGACAGAATAATGGAATTAACCGGTCTATCTCACGAAGCAGCAGAAAATGCTAAACGAAATTTTTCTCCTGATATGGAGAATAGTCTGGATATTAAGAAGGCTGTCATTAGTACGTTTGAACGTCCTTTGCAGGAATTCAAAAGAGTTTTGACTCAAAATGAAATGAAGGTGGGGGAGAAAGTTGAGCGAGTAATTTTGACTGGCGGTTCAGCTAGTTTTGGAGAGATGGTTCCTTTTTCTGGTTATATGTTAGATCGAACTGTTGAGAGAGCCAACGCTTTTTCTAAGGTAGCCTATCCAGCTTTTATGGAATCTAGACTGCAAGAAATAGCCCCTTCATTTACAGTGGCGCTTGGTGGAGCTCTTCGCTCTTTTGAAAATTAAAACCTGTCCACAGGACAATCAGTACCCCAGCCAATAATAGAAGTATAATGTCTTTGTATGATAAGTCCTCAAGGTCCTTCTTCGTTTATTCCAAAATCTCCTACCAAGAGTGTCATCCGACCTCGCGGTGTACGAAAGATTTATGTTTTTACATATCTTAGTTTGGTTTTGTTCTTCGGTACTCTAATCGCTTCGGCTGGAACTTTCTTTTTTGATGTAACGGTCAATTCACAGTTAGATGCACAAAAAGAACAATTAGCTAATGAGCGAAATGCCTTTAATGCCAGTGACCTAGAAAGGTTGAAAGAACTCGAATTAAGAATAAACAATGCCAACATAGTATTAGATACCCATGTTTCAGTGGCTGATATTTTTAAGGCGCTTGAAATATCGACTTTAAACACCGTACAACTAACTGGTATCGAATATGACCGAACCGAATTTGGAGCCATTAGTGTCGTAGTAAATGCTTTGGCCCGAAACCTAAATGACGCTAGGTTCCAAAGGGACGTGTTTGCTGCCAACGAAACCTTACGTCAAGCTGGAATTATCAATCAAAGCTACACCTCAAGAGATAGTCAGATCGGTGACGATGTCGCCAGAAGTGAAGGTCAGGCGATTGCTTTTGCTTTGTCAGGAGGATTTAAGGTGGCTGATTTAAGATATCAGCCAGATGGTGTTTTGGTCGAAGAAGAGCTTACTGAAGAAACTTCTATGGAAGCTACCGATGAGCTAAATGATTTAGAGATGGACGCCGCCACTTCATCAGTCAATTCTTCTGAAGAGGTTAATAATGGTGAAGAAATATAATCAATAATTTTTTATGAGAAATACAGCTGTAACTCAAGTCGCTCTCATCATCATTTCGGTGGTTATTATTGTTAGCTATATTCGACCGACCTTCGCCAATATTCGAGTAGTGCAGGATGAGATTTATGAGTATGCCGATGCGACCGAAAAAGCCAATCAATTCAACACTAGATTACAGCAACTATTGTTAAGAGAGAGTGAGTTTAGTAACGCCGACATCAAAGCCTTAGAGACATTTTTACCATCAAAGATTGAACCTTTTGCAGTGATGGATGATGTCCAGATTTTGGTCGAGAAAAACGGCGGTAAGGTAGTAGATATGACAGCTGGTGAGGTGATTTTACCAAACCCTGATGTTGATTTTGATGACTATTATGATGAACAAGCCGTTACTGCCAACAAATTTGTCTCTCAGACTTTCGAATTGTCAATGATATCTGACTACCAAGGATTTATCGGTTTCCTTAGGGATCTAGAGTCCACCTCCTATATTTTGGAGATCACTAATCTGAGTTTTGGTAGTGACGCCGAGCAAGCCAAACAATTTGATGTTGGTGCCAACCCTGATGAGATTGAGTTTGAACTTATATTAAAAACTTACGCTTTATCAAGTAATCAATAATCACTATGTCTTCAACGTTACAAAATCTAGTGGCTCTACTTGGTATCATAGTATTAGGTGCCATTGGTTACTATTTCTATAGTCAACAAGATTCAGTTTTGACTGGTACTTCTGTCTCAGGTACCAGTCAAGCCTCTATTGAAGCGGCGGAGTTTCTTAGTCGGTTGGGTGAGCTAAAGGCGATTGAACTTGATGATTCATTATTTAATGACGCTCGCTTTAGAAGTCTAAAGGAAGTTAGGAAGCAGATTGTTCCGGTTCCAATCGGTCGACAGAATCCATTTGATGTAACTAATTAGCACAATTATGGATGTGCTAGCATTACTTAAAAACAAAGGTGTAGTCACTGATGATGTAGTTGGTGCTATTTCTAAATTGGTACAGACAGAAGGTGTGTCTTACGAGGAGGCGATGATTCAAGCCGGTATCAGTGAAGATGTAATAAGGGAAATTTTTTCTGAGTATTACGGTACACCAGCGATGACTCTGGAAAAGGATGCCGAATTATCTGAGGAGATTCTATCTTATGTATCAGAAGAATCAGCTAGATATTACAGAATTGTTCCTTTCAAGATTGAGGATGGAGTTTTGATAGTAGCTTCAAATGATCCTGATAACCTTCAGGTCCGTGAAGTTTTAAACTTTATCTCCACCAAGCACAATATTCCCTATAAGCTGGTGTATATGCTGGCTTCTGATATTGTCAAAGCTCTTAATTTCTACGAATCATTAAGTGGTGAAGTCGGAGAAGCGCTTGGTTCACTTGAGGATGAGCTAGAAAACGAGATTACCGCCAAAGCCAAAGAATCCAAAAGTAAAACACAGACTGAGAATATCGATAACCTAAAAGAAGATGCTCCGGTAACCAAAATTGTGGCTACAATTTTGCGTTATGCCGTTGATGGGGCAGCTTCTGATATTCACATTGAGCCAAATGAAGAGAAGGTGGTGGTTAGGTTTCGAGTTGATGGTGAGTTACAAAAAAGTTTGGAATTGCCGAAAAATGTCCGCGACGCAGTGGTGGCTAGGGTAAAAATCTTAGCCTCGGTCCGTCTTGACGAAAAAAGAAAGCCTCAAGACGGACGTTTTTCGGCCACTTTCGACGGTCGAAAAATTGATTTCCGTGTATCTGTTTTACCAACCAGTCATGGTGAAAAGGTGGTAATGCGTATTTTGGATAATATCCGAGGAGTTAATAATTTAGAAGACACCGGTATTTCAAGTTACAACCTAGAAGTAATTAGAAGAGTGATTAAGGAACCTTACGGCATCATATTGATTTCTGGACCAACTGGTTCTGGTAAGTCCACCACTTTGTATTCGATGATGGACGAAGTCGATAAGGAGACAAAGAACGTGCTTTCACTTGAAGATCCGGTTGAGTACAACATCAAGAATGTTAGTCAGTCACAGGTTAGGCCGGAGATTGGTTATACCTTTGCAGCTGGTCTACGTAGTGCTCTTAGACAAGACCCTGACATTATTATGGTTGGAGAGATTCGTGATAAGGAGACAGCTCAACTGGCCATTCAAGCCGCTTTGACCGGTCACTTGGTACTTTCTACTATTCACACCAACAATTCAATCGGTGTGATTCCGAGATTGATAGACATGGGAGTTGATCCGTATTTGATTGCGCCAACTCTTAAATTAGCTATTGCTCAACGTCTGGCCCGTCGACTATGTCCTGGTAGTACAAAGGTTATGGAAGTGAAAGGGGTGGTTAAAGATATGATTGATGATTCGTTTTCTAATCTACCAGAGCGCTATCGTTCTAGAATTCCAGATTCAGATACTATGTTGCACCCCGATCCTACTCCGGGTTGTTCAGCTGGAACCAAGGGAAGAGTGGCGGTGACGGAGACATTTGAAATCACTCCTGATATTCAAGAGTTGATTTTGCGGGGTGGGTCTGAGGAAGAGATGGAGGTGGCAGCCAGAAAACATGGTTTCATGACCATGCATCAAGATGCCATCATCAAAGCTCTGGATCATACTATTCCGTACGAAGAAATGAATGTCTTTGGTACCAAGGTTGGTTTGGATATGGGCTTTGAACTTGATAAGGCGGACGATGAGGCCGAAGTGGTGGGATCCGAAGGAAGTTTAAATGATTCAACTGTCGATAACCGAGCCAACCAAAGTGTCGATGGCGCTATAATGTAGTCATGAAGATTCTGCTGTTGGATGATGACGTGTTTTTGCGTGACATGTATGCGATTAAGTTTACTGAACGAGGTGATAAGCCAACTCCTGTCTCTACGGGAATGGAGGCTTTAAGTCTTCTTGAAGAGGAAACCTTTGATGTGGTGGTGACTGATATGGTGATGCCACAAATGTCGGGTCTGGACCTTTTGCGCAAGATTAAAGAAAAACACCCAAAGTTACCTTGTATCGTTTTATCAAATCAAGGCGAATCTTTTGATAAAGATGATGCGGAGAAAGCGGGGGCGGTGGGTTATATAGTAAAAGCGGAGTATGTGCCAAGCGAAGTGGTAGAGAAGGTACATACAATTTTACAAGGCATAGCAGTAAGTTAATTTTTTAAAATATTATTATGGCATCAGTAGACTATAAACGTGAATTAAGTGACTTGGTAGACATTGTGGTATCTGAAAATGGTTCAGATATTCACTTGTCAGTTGGTTCCCACCCGATTGTGAGAGTGGCTGGTTCTTTGATACCACTGATGAAGAAACCAATCTTAACCAACGACGACATGCAGGGTTTTGCCAAAGTTTTAATGAGCGAATCAAAATACAAGAGTTTCGTCACCACTCGCGAAGCAGACTTTTCTTACCCCCATGCTGATGGTATTCGTTTTCGTGGTAACGGTTTTTACGAAAGTAGTTCAATGTCTATTGCTTTGCGTTTGATTCCAAACGAGATTCGTTCGATGGAGGAATTGAAGTTGCCACCGATTCTAGAAAGTTTTGTGCAACGTCCGCAAGGTTTCTTTCTGTGTGTGGGTCCGGTTGGTCAAGGTAAGTCTACTACTTTGGCTTCTATGGTTGAATACATTAACCAAAATCGAGCTGAACACATTGTAACCATTGAAGATCCGGTGGAGTATTTGTATACACCAAAAAAATCTCTGATTGTACAGAGAGAAATCGGAGTTGATACCGCTAGTTTTCAGGTAGCTCTCAACTCTGTCTTTCGTCAGGACGTTGACGTGATTTTGGTGGGTGAGATGAGAAATAATGAAACAATCGCCACCGCTGTAACAGCGGCGGAGACTGGTCACTTAGTCTTATCAACCCTGCACACCAACAACGCTGCTCAGACTATCGACCGTATCATCGACTCCTTCCCAGCTGGTCAGCAAGATCAGATTCGAGTTCAGTTGGCTGGTTCTTTGGCTGGCATATTCTCCCAGAGATTGATTCCGTGTATCTCCGGTGGTTTGGTTCCAGCTTACGAACTTCTGATAAACAACAGTGCCGTTTCTAACCTAATTCGTGAAAGAAGAACCCACGAAATCCAAACTCTTATTGAGACCGGATTGGAACAGGGTATGATAGATATGAACCGATCCTTGGCAGAGTTGGTCAAGCGAGGAGAAATAACCGTGGAAAATGCTTTTGCCTATTCACTTAATCCAAAGGGTCTGGAAAGAATAATGTAATAAGAATGGTACTATATAGGTATGCTCTTTACATATAAAGCCATAGACGAACATAACACTTCCCGTGAAGGTACGGTTGAAGCTACCAATGTCGATGCGGCTATTATCACTGTCCAAAAAAGAGGCTACACCATCATTTCGATTGATGCGGTGGAGCAAAAATCCTCCATTTTAAATTTTGAAATAACTTGGTTTCAATCAGTTTCAAACAAAGAGATAGTTATTTTATCGAGACAAATATCTACTTTATTTCAAGCTCAGGTATCGGCTTTGCGAGTTTTTCGTCTGTTGGGCTCTGAAGCTGAAAATCCCCAATTAAGAACGGTTCTAAATTCAATCTCTGATGAACTACAGGCTGGTAGCTCTATCTCAAGGGCTTTGTCTAGTCATCCAGATATCTTTTCATCTTTTTATGTAAACATGGTGCGTTCTGGTGAAGAGACCGGTTCGCTAGAAAAATCTTTTGGTTATTTGGCCGACTATCTTGATCGTTCGTATCAGATTACGTCTAAGGCCAAAAACGCCATGGTCTATCCGGCTTTTGTGGTCGGTACTTTCTTGATTGTAATGGGAGTGATGTTGACCTTGGTGATTCCTCGTATTGCTCAGATTTTGACTGACTCTGGTCAGGAGCTTCCTATTTACACCAAGATTGTTATTGGACTGTCTTCTTTCTTTGTAAATTACATCGGCGCCATATTCTTGGTTTTGTCAGTGGGTGGATTTTTCTTATGGCGCTTTTTGCGAACCGATGTAGGGAGAAGAGCCTACGATGAGATGAAGATATCGATCCCTTATCTTGGTGATTTAAATCGTAAGCTATACCTAACCCGCATCTGTGACAACCTCTCAACCATGGTGGGGAGCGGTATTTCGATGGTGCAGGCTTTGGAGGTTACGGCTGATGTGGTAGATAATCGAGTTTATAAGGAAATTATGGAATTTACGCTACTTGAGGTAAAGGGTGGACGTTCGTTCGCTGATACTATATCCGAATACCCAGAGGTGCCAGGAGTATTATCACAGATGGCTAAGGTGGGTGAAGAAACGGGTAATTTACCGGAGATTTTAAATACTCTAGCTACCTTCTATCGAAGGGAGGTAGATAACGCTGTCGATACTTTGATCGGCTTGATTGAGCCAGTGATGATCGTGTTACTTGGTCTGGGGGTAGGGGTTTTGTTGGCTTCGGTTTTGATGCCGATTTATAATCTAACCTCCGCCATCTAAATGAATGGCTTAAAATTGGTAAATTTCTTCGGTAGCCATCGAAAAAATACTCTCGCTGGGTATTCACCCACTTGAGTATTTGTTTCTCACCTCCCTCGAACTTCACTCAATTCTAGGCTTTATAAAATATCGAAGTTTCTTTTCAGATCCAATTAAAGTCTGTCGAAGACAACATTCATTTGGGACATTGTCCACAGATGACAGAATATAGCCAAATAAAGACCGTATAATGTATAGATACACAGACAAGTATGTGTACAACGTAGTCGAGACACATCAGCTGATGTCTGGACAAAATAATTAACACAAATTAACAAAATTATGTTTACAAAAATTCAAAATCGAGGTTTCACTTTGATCGAACTCTTGGTGGTAATCGCCATTATTGGTATTTTGGCCTCTGTGGTGCTTGCTTCTCTAAATACGGCTCGCGAAAAAGGGGCGGATGCAAATATTCGTTCTAATATAAATAACATGAGAGCACAAGCTGAACTATATTATGATTCTAATAGTTTAAGTTATACAAATTTGTGTATTCAGCCAGAACTTTTATCGGCAGAAAATAGTATTAATAATGCTGGTGGTACATTTGATTGTAGTTCAAATGGCAGTGAATTTCGTATTTCATCAGTATTATCAGATGGTAGTTATTTTTGTGTTGATAATGAAGGTTTTGCTGGTGGTAGGATAACAGAACCAACTACCAGTACCTGTCCAGCTTCTTAGTTTGGGAATAAATAATAAAATGATACTGGATTTATCTTTACTGCCCCTTTGGTACCAATATTCAGTGGTGTTTGTCTTTGGTCTTATCATTGGTAGTTTTCTCAACGTAGTAATTTATCGGCTACACACCGGCCGATCTCTAAATGGCCAGTCGCACTGTATGTCTTGCGGTAAAATTCTCCACTGGTATGAGTTGATTCCTTTGGTCTCTTATTTGGTGCAAAGCGGTCGTTGTCGTTCTTGTTCTTCTTATGTACCCATTCGGTACTTATGGTGTGAGCTTTTGACCGCTAGTTTATTTGTCATTATTTACCAAGCCTTTTCTGATCCGATAATTGTTGTTTTGTCTCTGGTCTTGGTGGCTGTTTTGGTGATAACTTTTTTTTATGATTATTATCACCTCATCATACCCAATCTAATGGTGACTATGACAACTGTATTGGTTGTTTTAATACTCTTGTATAATTTTTGGCAAAATGGGGAAGCTGATTGGCTTAGTCATCTACTCAGTGGGGTCGGAGCCTTTGTCTTCTTTGGCGGTTTATGGGTGGTGTCTAAGGGACGTTGGATTGGTCTTGGTGATGCCAAACTGGCTTTTCCGCTAGCTACTTTACTCGGTCCTAGTGGAGCTTTTACTTTTGTGGTGGGATCTTTTTGGGTTGGCAGTATCATTAGTCTGGGGATTATGGGGGCTCTCTACCTATATAAGAGGGGACAACCACACTTACCAATTAGACAGATTCATTTTACAATTAAAAGTGAAGTTCCCTTTGCGCCTTTTATCATCATAAGTTTTATTATAGTGTACGCTTTTTCATTTGATGTACTAGAGGCGCTGGATTGGTTTTTGTTGTAATCATGTTTTTTAAAATTACTTATAATGACAAAAAATCACCAGCGACGGCTGGTTTCTCTTTGGTTGAGTTGTTGGTCACTATCTCAATAGTGACCTTGATTACAGCTATTGTAATGATCCGTTATTCTTCTTTTGACAGTAGTGTTTTGTTGAATAACCAAGCCTATGAAATTGCTCTTGATATACGTGAGACACAGGTGCGAGCGATAAGTATTCAGGCTAGAGACCCTGGGACTGGTGATGCTTTCACCAGTAACTACGGATTGTTTTATGATATAGACGAACCCACTGAATATATCTTTTTTCAAGACACTGGTAGTAATAATGGAAAGTATGATCTTGGGGAAGAGATTGAGACTCTACATCTCGATGGTAGATTTATTATAAGTTCAATAACCTCAAACGGTAGTGTTACCGAAAATGAAGCCTCAATCATTTTTAAACGGCCAAACTTTGACGCTATTATGGAAGATGATTCCAACAACTCTCTTAATTCGGTAGAAATTACTGTTCAGGCCAAACGAAACTCGAGCTCCAATCGTAAGGTAATTATTTATAGTTCTGGCCAAGTGACGGTAGAATAAAGGTAATATGAATTTTTCTCTTGATACAAAAAATTCGACAAAAGGCTTCTCTCTGATAGAGGTTTTGGTATCACTTTCTATCTTTACTATTGTGGTCACTGTTAGTGTCGGGACTTTGTTGGTCTTGATTGACGCTAACACCAAATCACAGTCACAACAAAATGTCATGACTAACGTTACTTTTGCTCTTGATAGTATGGTGCGCGATATCCGGACCGGCTCTGATTATTATTGTGACGATGCTGATTCAAATCCCAATCCAGACAGTGATGATGTGAAGGATTGCGCCGCTGGTGACACTTTCTTTGCTTTTAATGAAGGTGGTAATAGTTTGACAGCTGGTAAGGGTTCATCCCGAATTGCTTATAGATTGTCAGAGATTGATGGGGTGGGGGCCATCGAGAGAAGACTCGGCACCGGTAGTTGGTCACGGGTGACGGCACCACTCGTTGATATTACAGACTTGCGTTTTACTCTAACCGGTAGTGCTAGGCTTTCGGTCGCTTCTGACGTAGTGGCTCCCACTCTGACCATCTATATCACTGGTCAATCCGGTGGAGCTGGTGACTTGGGAGCTGATTTTGTTATTCAGACCACGGTGGCTCAATTACTTTTGGATATATAAATTTTATGTATAAGCTTAAACACACAAAGGGATATTCGTTGGTTGAAGCTTTGGTAGCAGTGTCTATTTTGATGTTATCAATTGTGGGCCCGATGACAATTGCGGCTAAAGGAATCCAGACTGGTCGGTTTGTAAATCAACAAGCGACGGCGGTCTATCTAGCTCAGGAGGGTATCGAGTCAGTAGCGGCGGTTAGAAATCAAGAAGCTTTGAAAGAATTTGGTGATGAAAAGGCTTGGGATTGGGCTGAGCCTAGTGGTGTGTTGAGTGCTTGTCAAAACGTAAACGGATGCAATATTGAGTGGGATAATTCAAGTGATGCGGAGACTACTAATTACGATGTTGCTAGTTGTAATAATGGCGCGAGTAACCCCTGTATTCTTTATAAATCCAGTGATTCGAATTATCGTTCACAGTACACTAGTTCACGTGCTTCAGGCAACACACCGTCAATATATACTAGAGTAATCAAGATTACTGACAGTGGTACAGACAGAGAGGTGCAGGTAACCTCTTCAGTATCATGGAATGCTAATATTTTTGGTGGTACCAGAACAGTAGTTCTAACTTCGTATCTTTATAATCTTTATGCCGACTAAATCATCACAATCAGGTTTTGCTCTCTTGCTATCGATTATTATCTCGAGCGTGGTTTTGGCGATTGGTCTGACTTTACTAAGTGTAGCTCTTAAGCAACTTAATCTCTCTGCTGTATCGAGAGAGTCTGAGGTGGCATTTCAGGTAGCAAATATTGGTTTGGAGTGCTCCCGTTATTGGCGTTATGAATTGCGAGATGATTTCACACAGGTGACACCAGAGCCGACGGCTGGTAGTTTAACCATTGATTGTGGAGGGGTGGCAAATCGTGTTCCTGCGGTGGATCAAGATACAGTGTCAGGCATAACTATAAACAATGCCGAGTATGAATTTAATATTAATATTAATGGAGAAGATCGTTGTTTGCATACCTTTACGCACGTACTAATAAACGAGTCAGGTTATGATCTAACTGATTATCCGGTCGGCCGAATCGAAACTGATTGTGAAAAAGGAGCGGTTTGTACAGTGGTAGTGTCACAAGGCCATAACCGAGAGTGTGCCGGCTTAGACAGTGATCTATTTGCAGTACAACGTGAACTGACTGCCGAATTTTAGAAAGTCCAGAAATTAACCAATCTCTTCGTTGGGCTACGACATTATTCACTCATCGTACATTAAGTTCGGCTCAATCATAATATCTTGTCCGCCTCGACCTTGATTAATTTCTAGATTTTCTATTCATCGTACCCCATTCAATTTACAGCTTTTAGAAAACAAGGCGTGATGAAGCTGTGATTTGAAATGATGGGTGGACGGCACCCGTAGGGTGCCGTCTTTGCGAGGCGCACCGAAGCAATCTAGAATTTATTACTGAATATCAGGACTTTGTTACTAGTTGAATCGTCTACTCTACCAATGTAGTATTAAGCAATTATGGCTAATCAAAAGACCAGAATAAAAGAGCTTGAAAAGGTTATTGCGTATCATCAAAAGCGTTATCACGAAGACGATGCTCCGGAAATTTCCGACGAAGCCTACGATTCTTTGGTGACTGAATTGCGTAATTTGTTAGGCGATAAGGGAGAGAAGTCTGATTCTGTAGCTAATGCTGTTGGTGGTGCTCCTAATGAAGCTTTTGCAAAAGTTACTCATCAGGTACGACAATGGTCTTTTGGTAATGTTTTCGATGAATCAGAATTAAAGGATTGGCACGAAAGAGTGCTACGAGGACTTGATTTACCGATCGATTCTAAAGAGGTATCGTATGTGGTTGAGCATAAAATTGATGGACTAAAAGCCGTGCTAACCTACCAAAATGGACAATTGATTCAAGCTGCTACTAGGGGAAACGGAATAATTGGTGAAGACGTGACTCACACTGTTTGTACCATTAGTGACGTGCCGAAAACTTTGAAATTTCCGGTAGACATAATCTGTGTTGGTGAGGTTTGGCTCGGTGAGAAAGAGTTAGAGAGAATCAATAAAGAGCGAGCCAGACAGAACGAACCACTCTTTGCTAATCCCCGCAACGCCGCCGCTGGTTCGTTACGCTTACTAGATGCTAAAGTGACTGCTTCTAGAAAATTATCAATGTTTGTCTATGACATAGATAGTTTTAAAGCCAACCAAAGTCAACTAACTCACCCAAAAACCCAAGCTGAAGAATTAGAGTTGCTAAAAGACTTGGGCTTTTCAGTTAATCCTAATTACGCCCACTGTGATTTGGTGTCGGATATAATGCGTTTTTATAATAAGTGGCAAAAGAAAAAAGATAGCTTGCCGTACGGAGTTGATGGGGTGGTGGTTAAGGTTAATGATATTAGTCAACAAAAAACTCTAGGTTACACCGCTAAATCACCACGCTACGGGGTGGCTTTGAAATTTGAGGCTGAACAAGTTACCACAGTGGTGGAAGATATTGCTTTGCAGGTTGGACGAACGGGGGTGGTGACTCCGGTGGCTCATCTTAAAGCTGTTAAGGTGGCCGGTTCAACGGTATCGAGAGCTACTTTACACAACGAAGACCAAATCAAACGTTTGGATGTTAGGGTTGGTGATACTATCATATTACAAAAGGCTGGTGATGTTATTCCGGAGGTGGTCGCAGTTCTAAAAGAACTGCGACCCAAAAACACCAAAGCTTTTAGTTTTCCTAAATCAGTGGTTGGTTGTGGTGGTGATGGTTCAATAGAAAGAGTTAAGGGGGAGGCGGCTTATCGTTGTAAGGTGTTGGATTCAGATTTTCTGCACCGTCAGAAACTATATTATTTTGTTTCTAAGTCGGCTTTGAACGTAGATGGAGTCGGTCCCCGAATAATTGACGCTCTCTTAGAGGCTGAATTGATTACGACAGCGGTTGATTTATTTACTTTAAAACAATCAGATATAGAAGCACTACCGGGCTTTAAAGCTCAGGCCGCCAAGAATGTTATTGAAGCCATCAAAAAGGCCAGCCAAGTGACGTTACCTAGACTACTGGTCGCTCTGTCCATAGAAAATGTCGGTGAGGAAACAGCTAGAATTATAGCTGAGTATTTTGGTTCGATTGAAGTCATTCAAAAAGCTTCTCTTAGAGATTTTAATGCGGTTTATGGTATTGGAGACACCGTTGGCCAAGCGGTTCATGATTGGATGAATGAACCGGTTAATACAAAATATCTTAAACAACTTTTATCACATCTCACCATCAGTGAAACAGATAAAAAGAGTAGTGATGTACTTGCTGGCCAGACAATGGTATTTACCGGAACTTTAGAGTCACTATCTAGAGATGAAGCCAAGCAACTAGCTCGCCTAAACGGCGCTTCTGTCTCTAGTAGTGTCTCTAAGAAAACCAATTATGTAGTGGTCGGTAGTGAGGCTGGTACCAAAGCCGATATGGCTAGAGAACTCGGTGTTAAATGTCTGTCGGAGTCAGAATTTTTAGCTATCGTGAACAAATAACCTCAGACTCGAAGCTTTTAGTAAGCTGTGCTATTATGCCCCTATGAAAAAAGAGGAAATCATTGCTTTGGCTAAGTTGGCTAGGATAGCTGTTTCGGACGAAGAGGCAGAATCCCTTAAGACTGATATCGATGCTGTGTTGGAGTACGTCAGTGTGGTACAGGATATTACCGGTACTGGTCAGGTCGAAAAGACTCTCACTCCCCGTTATAACGTCATGCGTGATGACGTTGTCACCAATACTCCCGATCAATACACCGAGGCTCTACTTGAGGCGGCTCCTAAACGAAAAGGACGTTTCTTAGAAGTTAATAAAATACTGCATGCCGACTAAACACACTATTGCTGAACTTCGTTCTAAATACCTAGCGGGCTCTGTTACACCAACTGATGTAATTGAAGAGTTTTTTAAGGTTGTGAAAGAATCAGATGGAGAAATCCACGCTTTTCTTGAAGTCTATGAAAACGCCCGTGAAGAAGCCAAAGTAGCTACTTTAAAATTTAAAGAATTAGGGGAATCAGCCCCACCACTTTTGGGGATTCCGATTGCTGTTAAAAATAATATTTTAATCAAAGGTAAGAAAGCGACAGCGGCCTCTAGAATGCTAGAGAATTATGTAGCTACGTACGATGCTACCATCATAGAACGTCTAAGAGAGGCCGGAGCTATATTGGTGGGAGCAACCAATATGGATGAGTTTGCGATGGGTTCTTCGACTGAAAACTCAGCTTTTGGTCCAACCAAAAATCCCCAAGATACAGCAAGGGTACCAGGGGGTTCTTCCGGTGGTTCAGCGGCAGCGGTAGCGATGGGGGCGGTGCCAGTGGCGATTGGTACCGATACGGGTGGTTCTATCAGACAACCGGCTAGTTATTGCGGTTTGGTAGGGTATAAACCAACCTACGGAGCAGTATCTCGATACGGATTGATAGCCATGGGTTCATCTTTGGATCAGGCTGGCCCTCTGGCCAATTCAGTGGCCGACGCCGAATTGATACACAGCGTTATGTCAGGTTTGGATGATAGAGACGCTACTACTATTGATGACAATACTTATCCTAAAGTTGATATAAAGGAAACTTACACCATCGGTATACCACGTCATTTCCTAAAAGAAGGGATTGATGAGGGGGTACTTCAGGCTTTTGAGACGCACGTGGCGGATTTAGAAAAAGCTGGTCACAAAATTGTTGAGATTGAATTACCTTTGTTTGCAAAGGGGTTGGCCGCCTATTACGTATCTATGCCGGCTGAGGTCTCCTCAAACCTAGCTCGCTTTGACGGAATGCGTTATGGTCTGTCAGAATCGGGTGACGATCTTTTGGCGGTTTATGAAAATTCGCGAGCCAAAGGATTTGGTAACGAAGTGAAGCGACGGATTTTGCTTGGAACTTACGTTTTGTCTTCTGGATATTATGATGCTTACTATGGTAAGGCTGAAGCGGCTAGGGTTTTGATGCGAGAGGAACTCAACCAAGTCTTTACTAAGGTGGATTTGGTATTAACTCCTTCGGCTCCGACACCGGCTTTTCGGTTTGGAGAATTTGCTGATCCACTTTCAGTTTATAAACAAGATATTTTTACAGTACCAGTCAATTTAACCGGCGTACCGGCCATTTCTATACCGGCGTGTACTGTACAATGTGACGGAAAAACTTTACCAGTTGGGGTACAATATATAGCACCACACGCTGGTGATTTACGTTTGTTTGATATCGGTAAGAAAGTATACGACTCCACCATCTAAACGATTTATTACCTCAGTGGTCGGTATATCACTAATCTATGCCAGTCTCACATCCCTTAGGAGCTAATATTGATTTTCTGTTTTTGATTGAAATTCTTAGTGGCGGATTGTTTTCCGTTGATTCTTCCGGTGGCTGGCTGAATTCAATTTGGACCTTTTATTCAACAGTGGCTTTTGTGGTATCGGGTATTTTGATCTTTGGCATTATTTACTCCTACATGCGCTTTAATCAGTTGGTTGCTGGTTTGGTGGATAAGATCGATGCGGACGAAAGACTGTGGCAAGAGTTATATGGCGGCCGAGTGAAGAATGCTCGGTGGTTGGAGGTACAGTCTCATATTGATTCTAATAATCCAAATGATTGGAAGTTGGCTATTATTGAGTCGGATATTTTATTAGGACAGGCTTTGACCGAGGCTGGTTATGCGGGGGACTCCATTGGTGAACAATTGAAAGGTATTACGCCAAGTAATCTAAGCAGTATTCAAGAGGCTTGGGATGCACATAAGATTCGAAATCAGATTGCTCATGAGGGGGCTGACTTTATTTTGACCCAAAGAATGGCTAGGGAAGTAATTACCAAATATAAAAGAGTCTTGCAAGAATTTGATGCGGTGTAATTCAACACAAGATAAACGGCCAGCGATCGCTGGCCGTTTATCTTGTGTTGAAATTTACTTGTTGCGGGGCCCGGAATCGACATCGAGTTTCAAATTCGCTTACGCTCATAAGAACTCGTTGGCTCGTCTCGTCCGTTTTTATTTTAGGAATAAATAAAAACATGACTCCGTCCGTTCGATTCCGACGAGAGCAAAGCAGTTTGCTCTCTGGCCTCCGCAAACATATAACAAAATCACATCCCAGAAGGGATGTGATTTTGTTATTGTTGCGGGGCCCGGAATCGAACCGGGGTCTGGAGGTTATGCATACCACTACAGTTTTCACTGCTTCATGTAAAACATGAATTTGGGGTCTGGACTATACCTTCATCTTTTTAGTTTCCTAAAGTCAGATGCCTACCATCTAGTCTCTACACCTTCCCAGCCCTACTTTATAAATTGTAATTTATAAAGTAGGGCTGGGCTTGGCTCGGTATTGCCATGCTTAAAGCAAAGGTTTCACCGAATTTGGCAAGTGTTCCATAAAAAATTTCTTTCTTATGAGCCCTATTGAGCCTCCCGAGGTACCTCTCCTCTACCCCGCTATATCTAGGAACTTGAAAAGTATACACTAATAAATATAATTGTCTACCTATGTATATAGTATAATTACCTTAAGACTTATGACAAAAGCTAAAGAACGAGAAAAATCAATCAAATTGAGAAATAAGGGCATGAGTATCGGTGATATTGCAAAGACGGTAGGGGTTAGCAAAAGTACGGTCAGTAATTGGTGTAGGGATATAAAGTTGTCTAAGTTAGCGATTAAGAAAATTTCCGAAAAAAGTAAATCAAAAAGCACTGAGTCTTTATTACGTTATGCAGAAACTTTACGTGCCAAAAGACAGTTAGATATTCTGCACGATAAACAGGAGGGAAGAAAAAAGATCGGGGTAATTAATAGTCGAGATTTGTATTGTATTGGTTTGGGATTGTACTGGGGTGAAGGTTATAAAAAGGGTGATCAAGAATTTGGTTTTACAAATAGTGATCCCCAAATGATATTGTTTTACTGTAAATGGCTCTATAAAATTTTTAATATTACATCCGATAAATTGATCCTAAGAGTGAGTGTTAACGAGTTACACAAAAATAGAATCAGTGAAATTGAGCAGTATTGGTCTGTACTAACTGGAATTCCTAGGTCACAATTTACTAAACCCAGTTTGATAAAAGTTCGGAATAAAAAATTTTATTCAAACTCAAAGTCACACTATGGAACCTTGAGAATAAAAGTAAGAAAAGGTACGAGGTTAAGAAGGCAGGTGTTGGGTGCTATTGATTCAATTTTGTTTTGAAATTTAATTCAATAAGGTATCATATTCCCATTATGCAATGTGTGATATTGGCAGCCGGAAAGGGAACCAGACTAAAACCTCTGACCGATGATTGTCCCAAGCCTCTTATTAAGGTGGGTGGAAAAGCGTTACTTGATCATATAGTTGAGGCCTTGCCGGTATTTATTGATGAATTGATTATTGTGACTGGTTATTTGGAAGAGCAAATTAGAGAACATTGTGGCTATAATTACTATGGTCGTAAGGTAACTTATGTACACCAAGCCGAACAAAAAGGAACCGGACATGCTTTGTGGTTGTGTAAGGATTTGATAAAGGATCGGTTTTTGTATTTGTTTGCCGATGATATTCATGGTCAAGAAGACCTTTCAAGAGCTACCTCGTATACCCGATCTATGTTGGCTTACAGCACTAAGAATCCGGAAAGGTTTGGAATCGTGGTACGTAATCCCGATGGAACCTTGGCAGAATTTGTAGAAAAACCAACTGACCCACCATCTATCATGGCTTCGACCGGCGTGTTTGTATTTGATAAACATATCTTTGAGTTTGAACCAAAGATTGAGACCAATGGTGAGTTTTATCATACGGATATGATTCGTGAATATGCTAAAAGCTATCCGATAGCGGTGGTTGAAGAGAAATTCTGGTTGCCAATAGGCTATCCTGAAGATATTGAAAAAGCCAGCAGTTGGTTAGAAAAAAGATTGAAAGAATAGCTTAAATATAGTAATCTTTGGCCACTGTCGATGTAGCTCAGTTGGTTAGAGCGCAACACTCATAAAGTTGAGGTCGGAGGTTCAATTCCTCCCATCGACACAAAGAAAGCCACTCCTTTTGAGTGGTTTTCGTCTGTCGATGGGAGGAAGCAAACTGCTCTGTTTTTCTGAGGAATTGAAAACGGAATGATGTTGTTAGATGAGTAAGGTGGGGTTGAGAAAGATTTTGTAAAAAATTTATTCGTGACCAAATCCTTCTTGTTAATTTCTAACTGGTCACAAGTTACTAACTATAATCATTCGCTACGCTTTGATTCTAGCAAGTACTTTCGACCCCAGCTCGACTGTTTTTCCCCTAGGGATGAGGAAAAACATGTCTGCGCTTCGCAGTTAGATACGAATGCAAAACTCTTTGCATTCTACATTAAGAAAACCCAGTCATTCATGACTGGGTTTTCTTAATGTATCTAACTGCGCGGTCGAAGGGGTACTCTTTCCTTACAGGAACGGTACAGATGTCGTATCGTACTCGCTTCGCTCCGTGCGATATACTCCATCTTTTCGAGTCCCTAAAAACACTAACGTGTTTTTAGACCGCTCGTAACGTAAAATCGACTTTCATAAAAATGAAAGTCGATTTTACTAACTGCGCGGTCGAAGGGACTCGAACCCTCGGCCTCTGCCGTGACAGGGCAGCGCTCTAACCAGCTGAGCTACGACCGCAAATGTACTGCGAACAGTGGCCAGAGTATAGCTATTTTGCAGACATTTTGCAATGGTATAATACTGTTATGAGGAATCTAACTAAAACTCAGTGGGGACTATTATTCTTTAATGCCTTATACACAGTTGCTTTTGGTGTTTATTACTTAAGGTCATTTAATTACGAGTTTATTGCCTATACTATTTCAATAGTGGTGGTAATCGGTCTTTTGTACGGTACTCTCAAATATACAGCTTTCCCAACCTACATTATTTTTGGTATCACCACTTGGGGTCTACTTCACATGATGGGTGGTAGCGTAGAGACCACCGATGGAGTCTTGTACGCTTGGAAAATATTTCCGTTTTTTGACGGCGGCGGTGATTTTTATGTTTTAAAGTTTGATCAGGTGGTCCATGGTTTTCTTTATGGGGTGGTTGGGCTAATGTTTTATCATTTATTGCAGGCAGTGGTGGGAATAAAAACTCACCGCTGGTTCATCGCCTTTACCGCTATTTTTGCAGCCGCCGGTTTCAGTATTGTTAATGAGATTATTGAATTTTTGGCGACTGTTAATTTACCTGAAACCGGAGTCGGTGGTTATGAAAACACTGTTCTCGATCTAATATTTAATCTTGGTGGGGCTTGTATCGCCGTACTTGGCTGCTTGCTAGTTAGAAAGTTTAAGTAAATTATTTATGCCTGAAAATATCACTAATTTTCCTAGTAATAAAGAAGAGTCACTACCTAATCCAGAAGAGCTGGAAAGATTATTAGAAGAGGACAATTTTTTGGCCGTAGTTGATTATTTAGAAAAAATAGTCAAAAAACAGAAAAGTCTAATGGCTGAAATCAAGCAAGCCAAGAATGACTCTAGAGGCGAGGTTTCCGAAACAAACTGGGAGACCGAGACTGCCGAAGCAACCGAAGTTTTAAATCAATCCTATGAATTTGCTAAGAGCGTTTTTGTAAGAATCTGTAACAAGATTAGTGAAATGTCAGAAGCTGATAATGAAGATGAGACTATTAGGGATTACGAATTACTAAGAGACAGGGTCCTAGCTTTGTTCCCAAATAAAGATTGAATGATTTTGTAATTTAAACAGATTTTGGTAGGATACAGGGGCTTAATTAATATTAAGCGATATTAATAGGCCATCGTAGCTCAGTTGGTAGAGCGCCGCCATGGTAAGGCGGAGGTCTCCAGTTCAATCCTGGACGATGGCTCCATAATTATAGACCACTCAGTTTTCTTTAGGGTGATTTGTGTTTTTACGTTCTAAACTATAAATTTTCTTGATATTTTAACTAGATTTTGTCATAGTTTGCACTGGAATCTGAAATCATCAGTCCGAAGGAGGGGCTTGTACAATAACATTGACAATTTTTGTTATATGTAGTATAACGCACAAACTTTTAACCTTAATTCAGATATATATAATTTATTATGGCTAATCAAGAAAGCAGACATACTCCGATTTATATCGTTATTTTTATCATCGTCCTTGGCTTGGCTTATTATTTTTTGGGTGATCTGGTTTTACCGGAAGATTATAACCAAGTTATCGTTAATGATAGTGAGGTGTCAGAAGCTGATTGTAAGCCGTTTCCAATAACGGTGGGTGATAAGACAGTTATCTTAAGGGTTGACGATATACAGGCTTACACTTGGAAGGATGTCTCGATAAAAATGATTGAGGATGCTAAGTGGCGACAGATACCTCTGACTTTGGGAGTGATACCAAAAGATATTTTGAGTGACGTCGAACTGGTCAATTTCATCAAGGTTCGAATTTGTAACCATGAATTGGCGATGCACGGTTTTGATCATGGAGTAACTGAGGCCGGCGGACCAGAGTTTGGTGAATTAGAAAAAGACGAAGCCTTAGACCGAATTGAACGAGGTCTTGATATCTTAAATAAAATTTCTACTGAACCGATCGTAACTTGGATACCACCCCAAAACATACAATCAAGCGGTACTGACGAAGCTCTAAAGGAGAAGGGGATACAAAAAACTTCTAAAGAAGGTAAGGGTGAGTGGGATTACGATGCTACTACTTTTAATTACGCCGATGATGTGTTGGTGGAAGCGGCTGATACTATTTCTGCTTGTGAGGAAACTTTTAAAACTGAGTCGGTTTGTATCATAATGCTTCATCCGCAAAACTACGCTGACGGATTAGACTTTGATGAAGAGTTATATAAGACGCATTATTTGGCTTTGCTCGATGGTCTAATTGATAAAGGTTACAGCTTTGCTAGGTTTAAAGATTTTGAATAAGTAATAAATTATTTAAGTAACTCTTTAGACTCCATAAAAAAGCCGGCCCTCTGCTTAAGCAGAGGGCC
>JAGQME010000007.1 GCA_020428795.1 Candidatus Kaiserbacteria bacterium | reverse complement strand
AGATTAAGTGCCTGTTAGACTCGATGTGACATATCTAACTTGGTTCCCGATTTCCTCTACCCTTGGGTATGGTCCAGGAATTTGCTTAAGGTTAAAGTAAATTCGGACCTAAATTTAATATGGTCGTTATACTCCCTATTTCATTTAATCTCTTCAAGACTCAAGGCTTCTTTGATATTGTATTCCCCTACCTTAGTTCGTCTCAAGTTATAAAGAGTAGCTGGTAATCCGATCATTTTTCCCAACTCCTCGGCTAATGACCTGATATAAGTACCGCTGGCCACCTTAAATCTAACCACCAAGAGACCTCGTTTCTCACCCTCAACCATAATTTCACTAACTGGTTTTAAAATCTCAGCTTCGTAGACCCTCATTTCTCTTACCGGCAATTCAGAAATCACCTCCTTACGATCCTCAGCTTCTCTGGCTCTCTTGTACATAGCCTTACCATCGACCTTAATCGCTGAATAGGCTGAAACCGTTAGACTTAAAGTTCCTACCAAACCTAAGACCGCTCTTTCTAAGACAAAATTATCAGGCAAGGTTTTAATAACCTTAGCTTCTACCACCTCACCCTCCATATCACCGGTCGTTCTACTTTCTCCCAATAAAATTTCGGCAATATACTCTTTATCTAACTTAATTAAATTAGTTAACAACTTGGTACCCTTACCAACTCCCACCAACATCAAGCCAGTAGCCAAAGGATCTAAAGTTCCGGCGTGACCGAATTTTTTTAAACCGGTCTGTCTTCTCAATTTCCTAATAACATCAAAGGAAGTGATCCCTTTCGGTTTATCAACTAGAAGAATTTCTGGCAATTCAGACATCGTATATAACTATATAAAAACCATCAGTTTGGCTAAGAAAAAACCAAAAAATAAAAGCATCATCATCCCCTCCCAGCGCATAATTTGTTTAGCTAAACCATTAACAAAAAATATCGCTGAGGCTGCTAAAAGAACTTGGGTACCCAGTTTCATCACCACTTCATCAGCCACCAAAGGTACAATCAAGGCTGGTACACCAATTACCACCAGAATATTAAAAGCATTTGAACCGAAAATGTTACCGATGGCTAATTCCGACTCGTTGTTTTTTATAGCTTGCAAAGTTACTGACAACTCCGGCAACGATGTCCCGATCGCAATAGCAGCAATCGAAACTAAGCCAAGTGGTACATTAAAACTAGTGGCTAAATTAACGACCATATCAACAGTGTAATGGGCTCCCGCTAATACCAATAACAGACCAATCACTATAAAAACCAAAGACTTAACCTCCAGTCTTGGTCGTCGCCCCTTCTCTTTCACCAAATCAACCCGATCATCAGTCTCGGCTTCATACATAAGATAATAAATATAGGCGCAAAAAGTTCCTAAGAGCAAAATAGCTTCTAGCCTATCAACCATTCCATCGTAAACCACTGCCAAGAAATGAGCAGTGGCAATAAAGAAAATCGGTAGTTCTGTCTTAATCAAATCACGCTTGATGACTACCCGACCGCCCAAAGTAGCCAAAATCCCTACAATCAAAAGAATGTTGGTAATATTGGAACCAACCGCATTAGCTACCACAATTTCCGTAGCGCCTTCGAGAGCAGCTGCCACTGAAGAGGCCAACTCTGGTAATGAAGTTCCAAAACCAACAATCAACACCCCAATCGCAAACGAACTCATTCCTAAACTAGCCCCCATTTGCTTGGCTCCCAACACAAACATGTCAGCTCCTCTAACTAAAGCAAAGATAGCCACCACTAAGACCACCAACCAAATACTAATTTCCATCATCCGATTATTTTACTACAAAACCAATAAACTAGGGTCCAAGATTAATAACAACCCTAAAGTAGCCATCAAAATTCCTCCAATCAAAAGTGATAATTGGGCGTACTTAGCTCCATGAGACTGAAGTTTGCTATAACCCCAAATAGCTAGACCAAAGACAATCAAATCATCAACCATGTAGCCAATCGTATAAATCAAAATATACCACTGTCGTTCCAGCCAGTTTAAGGCGTTCAATTCCAGAATTTTTGTATAAGCTTGTGGGATACCAATTGAACAAGCAAACTCAATAATATTAACCGAAAAGGCAATTACCAAAATAGCCAAAATGGAAAAAATCGTGACCGGTTGATTGACTATTTCTTTAAACCTATCGATAGTTTTCATCTGTGAATCAAGACTGGTAATATCGCAAACCAAAGCAGTTTGGCGGTTTTTATACCAGCGCCACAAGAAGAAGCCAGCTCCACCCAAAGCCAAAAATCCAACCAATGGTGTCACTATTTGATCAAGGGCGACAAAATCCCATGTCTTATACCAGATATTAAGGATCAAATTGTACATAACCGCCTCGGCCAATATAAAGAGTCCGGCCAAGAAGATCATCTTATTCTTACTACCGGCCTGAGAGAGAATGGTTAGAAAAGTGATCAACACCCACATCGCACAAGGATTAAAACCATCAATCACTCCCAAGATAGCTGACAGCGTGAATAATGAAAACGTCTTCAGATTAACCAAACCCAAAAATGGCAAATCAAACACGTAACTCTCATCACCGGTATCACACTCTATTCCATCTTCATCACAACCCGCTCCTCCAAAGACCTCCTGCTTTGAAGCCTTCTCGATATGATCAGCGAGTGTCTTGATGTCACTATTTTCAGCCGCCAAGATAGCGTTCTTAATTCGCTCACCAGTCGTCTCCGCTCCGTTAAAACCCTGAATAACAGTGGGGCCGATTACAGTTAGTGGTGTCACCTTAGACAAATCATGTTTTTGAGCCACTTCATTAAACAACGAAGAAGCCTCATCGTCTTTGGTTACATTTAGATACTCATACGAGATCCCCTCTTGATTTAAATATTCAAACTGAGCTTTACAATAACCACAATCATCTCGTCCAAACATATAAACCGTCACCGCTGATTCTTCCCCACCTATCTCTGACTTATCTGACTCTTGAACCATAACTGAATTATCAGAGGCAAAACTAGCGGTTGGTGTCTCTGACTGCATTTCTGGCTTTGGAAAAGAATCAATTATTTCCTGATTGGTTTTGTAGGTAGTTTCAATTTCTGTTTCGTGAAGGACAGCCTCTTCCTCACTACTGTGCAAAACACCCTCATGAGCCTCACCAGAAGGTGGATAAAATACCAATAATATTAATCCCAAGCACAGCCACCCTGTCCAGATAATTTTAGTTTTAGTTGTTAGCATAACAGCCATACTATAGCAAAAGCGCTGATAATTGCGAAGCAATTATCAGCGCTTTTGCTTACGTTAAATTAAAAACATTTTATTGACTAGATGTAAATTTTATTTTACAGTATAAGTAACGGGGACAAAGTGACCCCAAATAATGGAGAACTACCATGAAGCATCGTGGCAAGGTTTATACGCTCTTTGATACTATTGCTACGTATGTAGTTTCGTGTGGACTCATATTTTTACTCGCAACATTTATCCACCGATGCCTGTCCTACAGTGCCTATTATTTTGTCTTTTTTCTTGGTCTCGTTATTATTTTATGTATATACTTCATCCATGAGTTTGTGACCCTGCCCATACGAAGAAAAGGCTATAGGCGACTGGCCAAAGGGATGATGACCATAGCCCTCACCTTTACATTAGGAGCTCTGACTCAGCCGTATATTGAACACACGGCCGTCAAAATCTTGATCGTTTTGGGAGCCTTAGGAATACTGGCCTATTTTGTATTTCGGAAGTAAAAGACCTTGAGATAATTATTTAACCAGAGTCCGACCGGCACGCCGTACCCCATCATAATTGATTGATCAATTTTCGGGGTGCGGCTAAATTTATATATCGACAATTATTTGTTATTGGACCAAAAAACCACTAAGAGAATTTGATAATTTTGATTCTAGCTGACGGAGTTCATTCATACGCTTGGCATAGTCAGGCATCATCTTTCCCATCTCATCCCAAAAACTTTGACCGTGATGCAACTCTTTTAGATGACACAATTCATGTAAGACTACATAATCCTGCAAGTGAGTCGGTAGAAAAATTATTTTATAACTAAAATTAAGATTGCGAAGAGAGGTGCAACTACCCCAACAAGTCTTCTGGTTTCTAATAGTAACCCGATTATAACTAAATCCATAAAACTGATTCCAATAATGCAACCTGGCCAAGATCATTTCTTTGGCCAAATCCCGATGTTGAAGATAGTGTTTGGTTACACTACTTGGTCTACGTCTTCGTCGTCTAGTAATAGACCAAAATAGCCTTGTTTTATTAGTTTTTTTCTTGGTGACAGCCATAAATATGTGGCAGTATAACATAAAAGGTCGCCGGCTTGGCCGGCGACCTTTTATGTTATAAATCGACTTAAAAACTAAGACTCATCATCGTCGTCATCATCTTCATCATCCTCGTCATCTTCGTCGTCATCTTCACCATCATCATCGTCATCATCTTCTAGGTCATGGACCGCCTCTTTAGTTAACTTGATTGATTTAATAGCATAATCATAGGCCTTGCGATATTGATTATCGTTAAAAGCTTCACCAGCCTTATCTAGATAATCTTCAGCTTCTTCAGTGTCGGCTCCGTCTTCCTCAGCGTCAGTTATGTCATTAGTGGCAACGTTGATAGCTCTTTCAGCCAAAGCCTTACTAATGATACTTCCCGGACGAACGTAAAGATCATCGTCAGCTTTCTTGTCTTTTATCTTATCCTTCATCTCTTCTTTACGATCTTCAAGGCGATCCTTCATTTGTTCATGTCTAGCTTTTACTCGCTCCTTTATCTTATCTTTGATTCCAACTCGATTAAACACACCAGTTAATGAAGCATTGTCTCTTCTTTCTTTCAGGTATTCCTCAAGAAAATCTTTAGTTTCTTCGTCTACTTTTCCGGTTACAGTCAAATCATGACGCAATTGAAACTTCTTAATTGCTTCAGTGGTTAGACGACCGTAGTATCCGGTTACTAAACCTTCCGGATAAAGAGTTTTATCCTCCGCTAAGAGTCGCTGAATCTCTCGGACATCTTCATTCTCAACCCCCTCTTCTAACCCATCTCTTAGAACGTCACGTATCTCACCTCTAACGTCGGCCAACTTGGCTTTCAACTCAGCTACCTGCTCCATCAAACCCTTTAAGACCTTTAGTAATTCTGAGACATCGGTGGATGATGAATCAGTTTCGGCTCTTACCGGTGTGACTGGTAAGACAAAAGTAGCTACCAAAACAAAACATAATCCAGCTATGTATTTTTTCATAAGCACTTAATAACAAAATATAATTTATAAACAGCAATTCTATTGCTTACGTATATTATACCCCACACCAATCTACGGTTTGGTTAATTTTGTCCTAAGTCGTGTACAATCCTAGCCAGACGAATTAGATTATAGTCATATTTTTCACCAGTTTCCTCAAAAATTGGTTTTAATTTTTCACGTCCTACTTTTCTTATGGCCTTAAGTAACGGGTCTTTGACCACAGACCAATCGTTAGCTACCAATATATGATCAATATCAGTCAGACTAATTGACTTCATCTCTACCAATTTTTCAACATGACTCCAGATTGTCGATTCGGTCATTTCCCTGGCCTTAGCTATTTCTTTAACACCTTTTCCGGCCAACAATAATTCTTTTGTCTCTTCATACGTACTAACCTTCTTAACCCGCTCAAACTTTTTTGTCTTCACTTCTACTTTTCCTTTTACTAACTTACCACCACAACTACCTACAAACCGTTCGTGCATAAGTGACACTTCACTTTCATCCATCTCATCAAAAGCCGTCTCAGCCTCGACTGATAACGTTCTGAATTTTTCATCAGACTTAACAATCTTTGGATCAATTCTAAGAGCGGTTGGATTCATACCCAACATTTTAAGACCCGCTAACGACCTGACTCTGGACAGAGCCACGTAACCCTGCCCAAATACAAACGCTTTGGATAAATCAATTTCAACCGCATCCAAAGACATACCTTGACTCTTGTGTATGGTTATCGCCCAAGCCAAACGTAACGGCAACTGGGTTATTTCCGCCAAAACTTTTTTATCTTCCGACATACTCCAAGAAGCTGGCTTGATGGTGACTCGATTTCCCTCAGCTGTCTCTATTACCGGATAACCTTCAAGACCTTCAAAAGCCACCACTCGACCGAGAGTTCCATTTACATAACCCGCTTCAAAATTATTTTTGGTACACATCACCATGGCATCTATTTTTAATTCTAGTGACCAAGGTGATAAACATGTCTTAACCAGAGCTTCCACCACCGGTTTCCTTCCCATACTACTCATGGTAAAAACCGATTTCTGTCCTTTTAGCTCGGATAATTTACCGGCGTTGACCGTATCAACATCGGCATTGTGAGTGTAGAGTTTAGTTGGTTCAACACCCTCATAAGTTATGTCTGTTTGTTCTTGAAGTAGAGTAAAATGTTCTTCATCAACTTCATTTCTTCTTATCGAATGAAGAAGTCCAAGTAACTGTTCATCCTCTTGTCGATACTGATCACCCAAATAACATACCAAAAGTCGAGCCTCTTCCCACCCTCTTGATTCGTAGGCGTAGCGCATTGCATCACCATTTCTGGTTACTGGTGGTAATTGAAAAAAATCACCAACCAATACTACCTGCAAACCTCCGAATGGTTCTTGGCTGGCTCTTATTTTCCGAGTGACAGCATTAACCATATCGATTATCTTTCCATCCAGCATTGATATCTCATCAATCACCAAGACACTGGCTTTCTTAACCCTTCTAACCACTACCTCTCTCGTAGCAATCTGGTCGAGATCATAATTTGTCAGAGTGTCACGGGCCCCGATTCCGCTCCAAGCGTGAATGGTCATTCCACCAATATGAGTGGCGGCAATTCCGGTTGAGGCTGTTACCGCCACACTGACACCACAGGCTTCAAGCCAAGCGATGTAATTATTTAAAACGTAGGTCTTACCAGCACCAGGTTCACCAGTCAAAAAAACATTACCACCGGTTTTCAAAATAGTTAACGCCGTCTCTTGATTCATGTTAGTAAGACTATCACATTTAATAAAAAGTTTTGTATAATGAAATAATTATGGCAAAAAGTTCTTTGGTGACCAAAACCACCGTTAAAAAAATTACTCCCAAAAAAACCGCTTCCCAAAACCGCTTCCCTAAAAAGCCGACCAAAGGCAAAGCGGTTAAGCGAGCGACTGTCACCAAGCAAGCTGTCAAAAAGACCTCTCCTAAAGCAAAGAAAGTAACCAAAACAAGCTCTAACGCCAAACCAATCACCAAAAAAGAAGTGATGAATATTCCTCGCTCCCCACTTGGCCATCTCCTGATTGAAAAAACTTTACGGGAGGGTGGTTTCAGAGGTGGTATATCTACCGACAAAAATGTCCTAAAAAAATACAGTACCGATGAGAGTATTTTCAGTATCAAGCCACAGGTGGTTATACAACCCAAAGATCAAAAAGATGTTGAGCGAGCTGTATCTTTGCTGGCTTTAGAAACCAAACGTTTCCCTTCATTGTCTTTAACCCCAAGAGCGGCTGGTACCGGACTTGGCGGTGGTTCACTGACTGATTCAGTCATGATTGATGTCTCAACTCACATGCACCGAATCGAAGAACCAATCACCAAAAAAGGAGCTGTAACTATCACTGTTGAACCAGGAGCGATGTGGCGTGATGTTGAAAAGATTTTAAAAACCAAAAATGTCTATCTACCCTCCTACCCGGCTTCTAAAGATATCTGTTCTATCGGCGGATCAATCGCCAACA
Source organism: Candidatus Kaiserbacteria bacterium (assembly GCA_020428795.1). GTDB lineage: Bacteria > Patescibacteriota > Minisyncoccia > Phycocordibacterales > UBA918 > OLB19. Next base: position 24,708 of record JAGQME010000007.1, on the reverse strand, counting down.
ACGCTGCTGGCCCAGACTCACTACATTTTGGTCACACAGCCAATTGGGTTAAATCACTAAACGTAACCCTATACGATGGCCAAACCTACACCATCGCTCCCTTGACCTACAAAGAGTTCAAAGCCAGATCTCGAAAAGATGACGCTTACGGACAAATACTGAAATCAGTGTTTGAATTGCTTGAAAAAAATGAAAAAACTATCAAGCAAGCCAAACCAAAAACAGCCAAAAATACTGCTGGTTACTCATTATGGGATGTGTTAGATGTTCCTGTAACTGAATTTAAACGTGGACACGGAGTAATTGACCTAACCAAACTCATTTCTGGTAGTCAGGGCACCATTGGAATAATCACCTCGATTACTCTTCGCACCGAACCGATAAACAACCATACTAAATTATTAGTTGTACCGGTGTTTGATTTGGCTGACGCTGGCAAAGTGATTCAGAAATCTTTAGAGTTTAGCCCTGTTAATGTTGAATTATTTGACGGATTCACCTTTGATTTAGCCCTTAAAAACCCTGAATTCTTTAGAAACAGATTGGGTAAGATGGAATATTATCGGGTCATGTTGTCCATGTATTCCACCTACCATATCAAATATAAGAGACGACTACCGGAGTTTATCTTACTGATCACGATTGACCCCAAAAATCTAGATAATCAAAATATCCGTACAGTGGTTGAAAGCTTGAGACAAAATCACGGTAAAAAAGCTCGATTAGTAGAAAGTGCTACTGAAAAAGAAATGTTTTGGCAAATCAGACGAGCTAGTTACACTCTTTCTAAATTACAAGATACCAAGAAACGTCCCGCCGCCTTCCTCGAAGACATCACTGTTCCACCAGAGCAACTACCTAAGTTCTTTGTTGAGATTAAAAAGCTACTCAAAAAATTTAATGTAACAGCCGCTGTCCATGGACACGGCGGTAACGGACACCTACACTTCTATCCTCTAATAGATTTTACCAACCAAACCACCCCCGCCTTGATTACAAAAATGGCTGACGAGTTTTTTGCCACTGCCGTAAAACTTAAAGGTAATATTTGTGGTGAACACAACGACGGCATCATCCGCACTCCACATCTTTCAAAGATGTTTAGCAAAAACATCATTGAATTATTTGAACAAATTGAAAATATTTTTGATCCGGACGATATTTTTAATCCCGGCAAGAAAGTTCATCCTCGCTTTGATATCAAAGACAACATTCGACACACCAATTAACAATATCCACTGCCTCAATTAAAAGAATCACCGCTTTAAAGCGGTGATTCTTTTAAACCCCTTAACCCCCGCACAGTATGATATTACATTATATCATACTGTTGGTTTGGGGGCATTCTTGGGTCTGGATTTGAGATAGTCTATGTATCACATATTATACATAGACTATCTCAATAATTAGTTATTATCAGTTGCTACATCGTCATTATTTTGTGCTTGATTCATGCTTGATGTATTTGTCACCTCATCATTGGTAGGTTCATTACCAACAGCCACCCGACTACTGACAACAAATAATTTTTCATCATTACTTTTCCACTTAGTATATAAAATGTATCCAACCACAACACAAAGCACCCCAAAAGCAACGAACAAAATCGTACCGTGAAAAATGTTAAAAAATATATTTTCACGAATCAGAGCGGTCAGACCAAGGTTGTAGCCAAGTAATAAGGCGAACAAAAAAGCTAGTTCTGATTTTTTATCTCCTCCACCAAATACTTTTTTATTATTTTTCCAGTACAGATAACTTAAGTAAACAGCGGCCGCCCCTGATACCAACCAGGCGATACTCAAAAGACTATATGAATTACTATAACCAAGAATCATGGTTATAATCGGATACCCACCGTTAAAAAGAGCGATGGCTGAAAAGCCTAAGGCAGACAATAGTGTCAAAAATGAATAACGCTCTAGTTTATCAGGAGAAGTATATTGTTGAATGTCCATATTTTTATTGGATTATCTTCTATACAAATATTTTATCAGTCTCGCACTCGGAGTTTAACTCTAGAGATATTCAAGAAGTGTGTCATAGTTAATAAAGTCAAATATAGCATAACCATAGATTATCAATAATTGGAAGTTGTTGGTCATAATTAAAAAACCCAAACCGACCAAAAAGACTCCACTAATAACCGACGCTACTTTTATGTATTTTGTTGACTTGCCAATATAGTGAGTAGCTTTGGCGTACCAAAAAGCAACTAACAAAAACGGAATCGCTAAACCAAGTGAAAATACCGCCAATAAAAATGTACCAGCCAAAACAGTACCACTGGTGCCAGCCAACAAAAGTATACTGGCCAAAATCGGTCCCACACAGGGTGACCACCCGACTGCAAAAGTTCCACCAATAATAAACGACGAGATTGGACGACCTAATTGTAGCCATTTCCAAATTTGTGGTTTTCGTTCAATGGCTAAGAAGTTAAATTCAAAGACCTTTAACATCGACAGACCGGCTACGATTATCAGTCCACCTCCTATTCTTGATAGCCAAGTTTGGTAAACAACTAAAAGGCTGCCAAGCCAACCGAATAAAAATCCCATTAGCACAAAAATCAACGAAAAACCAAACACAAAAGCTACGGCGTTTTGGATGATTTTGTGACGGGCGCCTTTGGCGCCCGTCACCTCTTTCAAACTCTTCATATCAACCCCACTGATGAAACCAAGATAAGCCGGCACAATCGGCAAAGTACAAGGAGCCAGAAAAGTCAGTATACCAGCCACGAAAGCTGAAATTAAAAGCGAGTATTCCATGATTGTTCTTTTAAAACCCTTCTTAGTAATTTGCAACTCATTTGCAAATTAAAATTACAAACTAAAGAAGGTACCGACCATAAAGGCCAAGAAAGCCGCTGTACTACCAACCGCCACCACCTCAAACAAAGACGGTAAAAACTTGGTTCCAATCACCCTCCATTTCAATAACCCTAAAGCCACCAAGGCAAAGAGTGTTCCAAAAGAAGAAAGTATGAAGGCAGTATTAGCATCACCCTCGCTTTGTAAAATAAATGGCAACAGCGGAATAGCTCCAAAGACCATAAATGAAATAAAAGTAGCCAGGCCGGTAAAAACCTCATTCTCCCCTCTCGGATCAGATAATTCCAACTCATGTTGCATCATAAAATCCACCCAATACTCTTCGTTCGTCTTGTAAATCTGCGCCAGACTTCTAGCTTGTTCATCGGTAAAACCCTTGTTCTTCATAATAGCCACTGTCTCCGCTTCTTCATCAGCGGTCGCTGTCTTAACTTTGTATATCTCCTCTTTACGCTTGGCATTATAAAGATCTTTCTCACTTCTAACTGACAAAAAATTACCAAGTCCCATCGAAGCAGCGTCGGCAAAAAGATTTGCTAGACCAAAAAGCAAGACAATCAAAAACGACATCTGACTAGTCGAATCAGTCGAGATAGCCGCTCCTGAGAAACCCGCCACCACCGCAAAAGTGGTAACAATACCATCAATACCTCCGTAAATAATCTCCTTAAAATAATCAGCAAACGGAGTGTTATTTTGTTTTAGATCAACACTCCCCTCTGGTCGTTCAATATTTAAATCATTCATCTAATAATTATAGCAAATACTGTTTAGAAAATGTTTTTGTCAGACAACAAACAACTCATGGATTTGATTATCCTAATCAACGTTTGATTCTTTAAGTCTTATACAAACCAAACGCCACATAAAGTAATCTGCGATTAGTGAAGTAAGAATACCAAACAGACCTAAAATAACGCTAATCATCAGATAACCACTCACTTTATGCCAAAAAATTGCTCGCTTTACAGTCTTGCCATACTTAGCTTCTACCACTTTAAAACCCTTGGCTATTTTTAATGACACAATACCCAAGTACACAAGCGAAGCTAATACCGCAATAGATAATACTAATGAGATGATTTCATTATTCTGTAGCTCTGCAATTAGGCCAACAAAAGCCACCACAAAACAAGTGACCAACACCGCCCTAATAAAACTTTTTACACTAACAATAAAAGTCTGGTTATTAGTCTCACCAGCTATAGTAGCGACACCTAGCAACATAATCCAATAAGTATAAGTAACCACCAGTGTCGCAAGTGTAGTGAATATAGCCAACCATAGAGTTTTTTCTGGCAATATAATTGTTAAATAACCTTGAACAACAAAAGTTAATAATATTATTACCAAAGTGTAATAGCCACTTTGTTTGGCTGCCTTTAAAGTTTTTAAGTTTTCCATACTCAAATATTATATATTTTTAGTCACAAATACAACTCTAATCAATTTACCAAATAATCTTCTCTACCCTACCATCCATCTTTATATATTTGTTTTTTATGGTTTGCTGTAATAATTAGTATTTAAATTAGCTAAAGACAAACTTTATTTAGTTACTAAATTTCGTTTTTTGTTATACTGGGGTTATGAAAATACTTTTGATACGACATGGTGAAACCACTGGGGACTTGGAAGACCGTTACGGCGGAAGTTATGATGATCACCTGACCAAAAAGGGGCGAGAGCAACTTGCTCAAACTGCCACACAAGTAGCTGACAAAGGTATTGAGATTATCTTCCATAGTCCGCTGATTCGCGCTCAAGAAAGTGCTAAAATCATCAGTGACGCTATTGGTTGCCCTATTGAGCAACGGGACGGCCTAGAAGAACGTCATTATGGTGTTCTTACTGGTCTAACTAAACAAGAAGCGCTAGAGAAATATCCTGAGGCGGTTGAAGCACATAAAGACCCAATAAACACTGATCCTGAGGGAGAAAGTTTTGAAGATTTTAATAATCGAATCGTTACGACTTTTGAAGAAATTAGAAAACAACCACATAAGACGATTGCAATTCTTGCTCACGGAGGTTCTTTGAAAAGAATCTTGTCTTACCTAGATGAACCATTGCCAGACTCAATCGCTGACGGTGGCATAATTGAAATAGAAGTATGAACATAGGCGTTTGGGGAGACAGTATAACTTTCGGAGCTTGCGATAAGGAAGCATTAGGTTGGGCTGGTCGTCTACGTCGCTCAATGCCAACTGATGACTATAATCACTTCTATAACTTTGGAATCTGCGGAGAAACTTCTGCCGATGTTCTTAAACGGTTTCAAGTTGAATTTGATGCCATAGAACCTGAAAAAGTCATCTTTGCCCTGGGAATCAATGATTCAAAATTTCCACACGGTAGTGACGCTCATTTGGTATCCCTAGATGAGTACAGAAAGAATATGCAAGAGCTTATTGATCGAGCCAAAGAGACTGTAAATGAAATAGTGTTAGTAGGACCTACTGCTGTGGGAGAAGAATACACAACACCTAGAGTGTCTACTTTCCGTGATGCAGAAATAACTAAATTCAGAGACGCGCTGAAAGAAATAGCCGAAAAGAACAATCTAAAGTTTATTGATATGTTTGATGTTCTAGACCCTACCACTGATTTGGATGATGGCGTACATCCAAATACCGAAGGATACCAAAAAATGTTTGAGGCGATTAAATCTGAATTAAACTGGTCATGAAAAATGCAATCATAATTCACGGTACATGTGATAAAGAAGAGTACTATTCACCTGAATATCCCTCAGCGAGTAATTTTCACTGGTTGCCATGGTTAGTAAAACAACTGCTAATCAAAGATATTCATGCGGTGACACCAGAGATGCCTCACGGGTATATGCCAGACTACACAGTTTGGAAACGAGAGTTTGAACGATTTGATATTACGAACGAAACTATTTTAGTTGGACATAGTTGCGGTGGTGGCTTTCTCGTTCGTTGGTTATCTGAAAATAAAGACAAGAAGGTTGGTAAAGTAGTTCTTGTAGCACCTTGGCTGGATCCGAACAAAACAAAAGGTGAAGATAATGATTTCTTTGATTTCATTATGGACCCTGAACTGGTGTCACGCACGCAAGGAGTCACTGTATTCAATAGTGACGATGACATGGAAGCTGTCCATAAAAGTGTGAAGCAGATAATGGATACAATTCCTAATATTAAACTGGTCGGATTTGAAGGAAAGGGTCACTTCTGTCTAAGTGACTTAGGTACAGAAGCATTTCCAGAACTACTAGAGGAAATTTTAGGCTAGTATGGAATTTAGCGAAAACGTAAAAATATGGGTGACCGGCCGTTAAGAAGTGATGATAGATATACTCCCTCTTACTATATGACAAAAAACGAAGCGATAAATAAAATCTGGGACTACATGCACATAAATCACAATCTCAAAAAAGCTGATGTAATTTTTGTGCTTGGAAATCGCGATATCCGTGTTGCGGAATATGCGACAAAACTTTATTTTAACGGATTAGCCCCAATTATTTTGTTTTCTGGTTCTGGTAATATTCATAATAGCAAACCGGGACGTGAGCAATTTATAGGAAGTACCGAAGCAGAAGTTTTTGCCAATATAGCACGAAAACTAGGTGTACCTGATGAAGCGATTTTGGTTGAGAACAAGTCTCAAAATACTGGTGAAAATTACAAATTTGCTCTTAACTTGTTAGCACAAAGGGGTGTAGGACCGAAAACAATTATAGCCGTACAAAAACCGTATATGGAAAGACGAACTTATGCGACTGGAAAAGTGCACTTGTCCGACGATATAGAGCTAATCGTAACTTCACCACCTATCCCTGTGGCGGAATATTCTAATGAACCAAATAGCAAAGACGAACATTGGCTAAACGCAATGGTTGGAGACCTTCAACGAATCAAAGAGTATCCGGCTAAAGGTTTTCAGATTGAACAAGAAATACCTTATGATGTATGGCAGGCATACGAATTTTTGGTCGAACAAGGATATAATAAAAGATTAATCAAAGATTAGTTATGGAAAAATTAAATATATTAGATAAACAAGGAAATATCCTTGACCAGGAATACCGAGACGTAATTCACCAAAAAGGATTGCTACATGGTGAGGTTCATGTGTGGTGTGTTACACCAGAAGATGAATTGATCTTTCAACATAGAGCTAAAGATAAAGACACATACCCAGACCTACTAGACGCCACTGCCGGAGGCCATGTGGATTTAGGAGAAACATACGATGAATCTGCCATCAAAGAACTCAAGGAAGAGACTGGTCTTGATGCTGAAGTTGGTGATTTGATTTTTCTACGAACCGAAATTAAGAATAGTTTCGACGAAGTAACTGGAATGACTAATCATCCAAGACGTAACGTCTATTTACTTAAGAGAAAAGTAAATATTGAAGAGTTAACTATAGAAGACGGTGAGGCACTTGGCTTTGTTTCGTATCCAATTTCAAAACTCCTAGATCTGGACGAACAGGAAGCCAAGAAATTCATACCTACATTACTAGATGAAGATGGTCTGTCCCTTTTCAAAGAAATTGATAAAAATATATGAAAACTGACTACATGGTAATCGGTAGGACCCGCAATTCTGAAAACATACTTAGGTTGATTAAGGGCATCGAAAGTAAGGGGTATTCTTGCTACAACTTTCTAAGTAAGCCTTGTACTCCTGAATCTAAAAACTTACCTTGGAACGAGCAGATGGATATTTTAGAGTCATATAAAGATTTCTGGAGCAATCCTAATTACCATAGACATTTTAATGATGACATGGATGGACTTAAAAACGCCGATACGATTATTATGTTACTACCAGCCGGTATGGCCGCCCATATGGAGGCTGGGGTGTCTTTTGGTCTAGGAAAGAAAATTATTCTAATCGGCGAAGTAGAAAAACCAGAAACACTCTACCTGATGTTTAATGAACGATATCCAGATATAGAGAGTTTCTTAGAGACTATTTAGTTGAGTAAACAAAAACAGTCTCAATGAGACTGTTTTTGTTTGCTTGATTCAAGCCTTCTCGAGTGCTCGAACTAGCTCTCTAATTGGTGATCCCACGGGGAATCGAATTCTACGAATTCTGTGCAGCGTTTGGATATTTTGTTCGCAAGCTCCAAAATATCTCAAACCGCTTTTCGATTCTGCCTACTAGGCACTCAAAGCAGTCTAAAGAAAAACACCCAGCTAGTTGCTGAGTGTTTTTCTTTAAACTGTGATCCCACGGGGAATCGAACCCCGATTTGCAGGATGAAAACCTGCTGTCCTAACCATTAGACGATGGGACCAACTTTCTCTACCAAAACAATGACGGTTCGATTCCTAGGAATCGGTCACAAGTCACTAACTAAAATTGTTCACTAACGTTCCAATTATAGCAAGTGCTTGCGACCCCGCCTCGTCCGTTGCTGACGCAACATGACTCCGGCTCTGGCTGATGTACAGAAGCCAAGCCATTGGCTTCTTACTTCGCTTTGCTCCGTACATCAACCAGCCCCGATTTGCAGGATGAAAACCTGCTGTCCTAACCATTAGACGATGGGACCAGAATTTATTTTCTACTACTTTACATCGGACATTTTATAATGGCCGGTTTTCATTGATGAAAACCCTCCCTTCGGATAAACAGTCTCCCAGACTGTTTATTATCCTAACCATTAGACGATGGGACCAATGTGGGGCATATAGTACCAAATAAACAGGAAAAAGCTAGTCATAATTTTGTGATAAAATCACATTATGAAATCCATCAAGGCTGGTAATAAATTTGTAATCAAGATTGAAAAAGGGGAAGAGGTTTTGTCTTCATTGTTAGAATTTTGTCTAACAAATAATATAAAGAACGCTAGCATTTCTGGGTTGGGTGCCGTAGAGTGGGTTAGTTGTGGTTACTACTCACTCAGTGATAAAAAATATCATTTCAAGCAATACGATGGAATGTATGAGGTTTTAAATATGACTGGTAATGTCTGTCTCAAAGAGGGTAAACCATTTGTACACTTACACGCAATTTTTTCTGATACTGAAAATCACACATTTGGTGGACACGTGGAGGAGATGAGAGTGGGGGTAGTTTTGGAACTAAGTATTGAAATTTTAGAGACAAATATTTCTAGAATCTATAATGAAGAAATCGGATTATTTTTGATGGATATATAAGACTGCAAGGATGTGGTGTCAAGGGGGTTGTACCGATACTTATATACTGACTTATGTACGGAGTTATACATGAGATATCCACTAGTTATACACAGTAACGGCTTAAAATATGGTTTTATTAAATTCATTGACTCTTTTTCATGATATGAGAACCTTATAGATAGGTTGGCGGGGTGGTGAATTAAATACTTAGTTGCTGTGGTAGGCAACAAAGGCCCGTCAGCCAAAGCTCTACGTTGTACAAACACGCAAATGCGCCGATACCTCGGCGCATTTGTGTTATAGCTAAGAGCAAAGCGAAAACACATCCCTGAGGGATGTGTTTTCGCTTTGTAATCGCTAAATCCGCAAATGTACTAAATGTTGTCGATTTAGATAGTCTTGGCTATTTACGTTTTACCTTGTCTTGAGAGTAACGTAAATATCTTCGAGGGCCCGAACCGCATCACCGGCGGCAATATTGTTTTGGTGATAGTGAACATTGGTACAGTCACCAGCGGCCCAGATCCCCGGAGTTTCTGTTTTTTGGGTCCAAGGGTCGATTTTGACACGATTATACTCGTCTAAATTAATCACTCCGGACAAGTATTCTGTATTTGGTATCATGCCAATCTCAATAAAAATACCAGTTACGGCTAGTTCAACCTCTTCACCAGAAGTATTCTGATAGGTTAGTGAATTAACAAACTTATCACCAGACACTTTGGTCACGTTGGCGTTTAGGATACCAGTCATGTTGGGGTGGGCGAGAACTTTTTCGACGGTTACTGGATCGGCTTTATAAGAGTCTCCGTGTTGAAGTAGGGTAACACTTTTGGTGTACGCCAATAATTGAGCCGCTGTTTCAAAACCAGCGTTTCCACCACCAATTACGGCTACGTCTTGTCCAGCAAATAGAGGACCGTCACAGCTGGCACAGTAGGTAAGTCCTTTGTGTTCAAATTCACTGGCTCCTTGAGCAGGCAGCTGTCTGCGTCTAGAGCCAGAGGTAATCAAAACTGTCTTGGTCTCAAATTTTGTCTGCTTGTTTGTAGTTATGGAGAAACCGGATTCATTTTTTTCGATTTTTTCTACCAAGGTGTTATCTACAATATCAACAAAACCATCAGCGTAAGCTTCAAGATGTTGGCGTAGGTTGGTGGCCAGTTCTTGTCCATCGATTGATTTAGTGCCAATCCAGTTTTGGATATCGGTTGATACCACACTTTGGCCACCCCATTCGCTGGTTATAAAAAGGGTCTTTAACTGTTTGCGTGATGCGTAAACTCCGGCCGCCACTCCAGCTGGCCCGCCTCCAATAATAGTCAAATCGTACATAAAGGAAATAACAAATCAAAATTTAAGTAAATAGCAGGGGATATTGTACCGTAGTTGTCTTAGATACACAAAAGGGCGCCTTTGGCGCCCTTTTGTGTATCTAAATATTTCTCATCTCAGTATCAGACTTCATTAACAAATATTGACTTATTTTAGTTTGCTTCTACGTAGGAAGGCTGGCACCGGTCACGAATCACTAATTATATTTGTTCGCCAAGGCTCCAAATCTATTAAATGCTTGCGGACTCGGCTCGCTGTCTCATCACCTTAGGAATAGGCGATTCGTATCGCTCCGCCCTGCAGTTCCGCATTTCTTCTAGTTCAAAGCTTATTTAAGCTTTGAACGACGAAGAAATGCAGGAACTGCACCCCAATCATCGTCATCGTCTTCGTCGATAGGGTCCACTGGTCTTGGTTCCGGTTTTATATCTGATTTAGGAGTTGGGCTTGGATTAGGGGTAAGGTCTTTAGTCTCTTCTTTCTTTCGTGGTGTTCCGAGTGAGTTGAATATACGACCCCGGTTTTCATCTTCATTACTCTTGGTTTCAGGATTGCTGTTTATGGTGGTGTGAGAGAAAGAGGAAGGAGTTCTAACTACTGTTGAACTAATTTCACTGTTGTTGCTGTGTGGTTCAGGGAAACCGGTGGCAATAACAGTTACCTTTACTTCATTCTTCTTAAGTTTTTCATCACGAATGGCTCCAAAGATAACCTTGGCATGTGGATCAATAGTCTCAGTTATTACTCTGGCAGCATCTTGAATTTCCAGCATTCCAAGATCATCACCACCAGCAATTGCAAAAAGTACACCTTTGGCTCCGGTAATGGATACTTCAAGGAGGGGAGAGTTGATAGCACTTCTAGCCGCTTCTTCGGATCGCTTCTCGCCGGTAGACATACCGATACCCATTAAGGCTGATCCGGCATTTTCCATGACACTTCTGATGTCAGCGAAGTCAACGTTAATAATACCTGGCATGGTTATAAGGTCTGAGATCCCCTCTACCGCTTGCTTTAGGATATCGTCACACATACCAAAAGCATTTTTGACTGTTGTCTCCTTGTCTACGATAGCCAATAGTCTGTCATTAGGGATGGTGATTAGGGCGTCAACTTCTTTCTTGAGTTCTTCAATACCCTGAAGGGCCAGTCTCATTCTTTCTTGTCCTTCAAATAGGAAAGGTTTGGTAACGACACCAACGGTTAGAGCACCGCTTTCTCTGGCAATCTTAGCAACCACTGGAGCAGCACCAGTCCCAGTTCCGCCACCCATACCACCAGTAATGAAGATCATATCGGAACCCTTAAGAGAGTTAGCAATCTCTTCCCGAGTTTCTTCTGCGGCACGTCGGCCCATATCTGGATTACCGCCGGCTCCTAGTCCGCGGGTTAGATTCTTACCAACATGAATCTTCTTTTTGGCAAGCGAGTGGTGTAAATCCTGAGCGTCACTGTTGATGGCAATAAATTCCACCCCTTTAATTTTTGAAGAAACCATGTGGTTTACCGCATTGTTTCCAGAACCACCGACACCAATAACTCTAATTCGAGCGAATGATTCTACATCTGATTTAATTTGTTCCATAAATTGACTATACTACTAAATACTCTCAAACCCATCCCTAGGTAAGGAAACTAATAATTAGACACATCATACACGGGCTTCACTAGTCTGTCACGATATTGACATATTTTTCTTTCGTGTGATTGAAATAATAGATAATTATTTTGTAATATAAGAGATTAAGGAAGAAATTGGCTAAACCATTTTAAAATGCTGTTCTTAGTTTGTTTGGCAATACCGATGGCAGATTCATCTACTTCGTCACTGGCTCCCCACATGCAAAGCCCGTAAGCCACCGCCCAAGAAGCGTCTCGCACCTTACCGTTTTGGCCAGGGTCTAGGGTGGTTACTCTGGCTGGAAGACTAAGGGTGTTTTTGGCTATTTCTTGTACACCACTCATACCGGATCCTCCACCAGTAATTATTATGCCAGCTGGTAACATACCGTCACGTCTGATTTTTTTAAGATGATTGTCAATTAGTTCAAAAATATCTGTTAGTCTAGCTGATATAATTTCGTCTAATTTTTTCTTAGTATAGACAACACTGGTCATACCACCTCGTTTTATTTTTTCGGCTTCTTCGAGTGGTATTTTTAAGCCAAGAGCGATGTCATTGGTGACATCATTAGAACCAATCGGAAATACTTTAACTGAAATCGGCGTGCCATTTTCGAAAACAGCAATTGATACCGTTTCGGCTCCGATGTTGGCTAATACGCAACCCGCTCTCTTTTGAGCTTTGGACAAAATTACAAAACTGGCGGCAATCGGGGAAGACATAATATCTTCGACCTCAATTCCAGCTTCTTCGACGGCTGTAATCAGCTCAGTCAGATGTTGTTCAATGGTAGTGATAAATAGAGTCTCGACTTCTAACTTAGTCCCACGCATTCCAATCGGTTTACCTAAGACGGGAGTGTTGTCGATTTGGTAGCCAAGCGGTATGGCGTGCAGAACTTTACGGTTTGGAATATGTTCTTGGATTCTTTCCTCGCTGTCTTGGGCGGCTTTCTCGGTATCAATGTAGGTTATTTCTGAGTCGGCCCTTGAGGTTATTACTTCACCTTTGGAAGTTATTTCATCAATACCAACTCCACCCATACTAAGGTAAGCTTTTTTGACTTCTATACCAGAAGCTTTTTCGGCTTGAGCGACAGCGGTTCTTACGCTTTTGGCTACGTCACTGCGATTCACTATGTATCCATTTCGTAGCCCACGACTTTCAGCGTAGCCAGTACCGATTATTTGAGGCATGGCTCTGGTGTCTTTGTTATTTGGTAGGCGTACCACCACTACCTTAACTTGGTAGGTTCCAACATCAATACCTGTGATAATACGCTCAGTCATACACTTATAATATCATGCGCAACTTATTTTAAGTGGTATTTAACACAGTATTTTTTTTCCAGTTTTTCCATCTTGGTCCCGTGGTCAAATCCCTTAAGGTGGAGTAGGGCGTGGATAAATAAAAAACCGACGTAACCCTCGTATGTCATAGAAAATTTAGGAGCCTCTTTTTTGGCCGTGCTTGGGTTTATATATATCTCGCCGTCTTTTTCGGTGAGAGGAAAGGAGAGTACGTTGGGTACGTATGATTTTTGACGATAGGTTTGATTTAGGTCCCTAGCTCTTTTGACGCCGACAAAATTTAGAGACAGAACGTAACTTTTACCCAAGATGTCTTCAGCAATAGCTTGGTAGGTTAATTTTGGATAAGTTTTGGTGGTATGTGAAATGGTGAAATTAGACATGGCCATTAGTATACATCACGAAGGGTGAAGACAACAAAAATCTCGCCCTTCGGGCGAGATTTTTGTTAGCGTCGTCGGCTAGTTCTTTCTTGTACTTTACCCAACTTTAACTGGGTTTCGTAATTTTCCTTCTTTACTAGTTTCTTCAGTCTAGATGCTCGACGAACGTTTTCGCTCTTAACTCGACTGTAGTAACGGATTTTACGCATCCGAGGAATAATCCCAGCGTTCTGCATTCGCTTAGTAAAGCGACGAATAACGTTAGCGCTACTCTCATTCTGATTTTTCTCGACTTGTACGTTTGTTGCCATAATGGCCAGAAGCATAACACGTAGTGCTTATGCCTGCAAGGAGAAGACTGGCCTTCTCTTATTAGACTGCAACCGAAGCCTTTTTGAGTTTTTGAGCAACGTTATTGATCGGTACATGCTCCTGATTTCTGGCCTCCATATCTCTCAATATAACGGAGTTCTCCACGTATTCTTTTTGACCAATAATAATGGTGTATTTAACCCCAATCGCTTCGGCGTTTCTTAGTTGTTCTGAAAGTGAGTCACTGGCTAGGTTTTGATAAACCGGAATTCCGGCTTGTCTTAGAGTGTCTACTAGTTGAAGAGATTTTATTTTAGGACCAAAACCTAGTTGTACGATGTATACTGATGGCTTTAGGTTGGCTTTACCTGGGATTCGAGACGGAGTCTTCTTGTTCTTTAGTATGGCGACTGCTCCAGTGGCCGGAATTATTCTTTTGGTGTTTCGTTGAACAAATTCATTATAGCGACCACCTCTGATGGTTAGGGGAGCGTTTTCAAGACGAGAACCCTCACTGTCTAAAATATCAATAGCAAACAAAGCATCTGAATAACATTCATGATGACCGATTAGCTTAGGATCGATTTCGTATGGTGTTTCGGTCATGTCTAGATACTCGATAATTTCTCGGAAGTGTTTTCGACTAGGATCACTTAGGTACTCTAGAGGGTTAGGTGAGCGGAAGGCTAGTTCGTGTTCTTTTTCTATCAGGTACATAAGTGCGTAGAGAACGTGCTCCTTCATAAGTTCGCGAGCGGCCTCTGGCATATCATCGAGTCGTTTGCGCAAATAATTTGTCAATTCTCGCACGTATCGGATTGAAGAATCTCTGTCACCGAGAGAGTTTATTCGCACTGAATGGTCAGAGAAGCCGAGGTCTAAGGTAAGCGCACGCATGGCGTGTATCAAAATAGATTCGGCGATGCTTTTTTCGACATTATATATATGTAGAGCTAATACAGCATCGTTTGAACGAGGAACTTGCTCAATGTTGTAAAAAAGGATGGGCTCTTCGATGGCTTGTAGTTTGTTGTCACAAAACATTTGAGCTCCACCACACAAAATGCCGTGCAGAGCGTCGATTTTTTTATTTTGGGCGGATACTGATAAATCTATTTTTTTATCACAATCAAGACAGAGAGGGTTTTTTTTGAAAGTGTCAATATGACGAAAGCCAAAATACTCAGCGGTTTTAATTCCGTTTTTTAGAAATTGAGTGGCTTGTATATCCATAAGAAATGAGGTTACTCACTAATAACGTCTTCTGCTTGTGGTTCGTCTTTATATCTATGTTCTCCCGGGAAGGCTCCTAGCTTGCTGATCGGGAAAAGTCTCACAAAAGCCCGTCCGATGATATTTTCCTCTTGAAGAACACCCCAAATACGGGAATCTGAGCTCTGGTCACGATTGTCACCCATCACAAAGTATTCACGGCTACCAAGTTTTTCATTTAAATTGGTGTCAGGCTTCATTGATTCGACATAGGTCTCATCCAAAACCTTTCCGTCCGGATACTCGTCGTTAAAAATAGTAACTACGTTGCCATTGATATCAATAGTGTCACCAGGGGTAGCGATCACTCTTTTAATGAAAAATTTTGACGGGTCCCTAGGGTAGCGAAAGATGATGATGTCTCCTCGCTCTGGTTTATGAAAACGATAAGATATCTGATCCACTATCAGATATTCGCCAGTATGAAAAGTGTCTACCATCGAAGCTCCAGAAACGATGAAAGGTTGAGCGATAAACATGCGAATCGGCACCACAATTATTAAGGCAATAACCGCAAATTGAATTATTTCTAATATTGGGTGAAGTTGTTTAACGGCTGGCTTTTCTGGTTCGATTTGGTCGTTGTTTTTGAAAATATCAGGTGAATTATTTTGCATAAAATGGTGAAAGTAATCTAAATCGTCACTATTATAATTGAATAAAGATATAAAAACAAACTGACTGATTTTTTATGCAAAATTATTATTGAGTAAATTTTATTGAGCTAGATTTTTTATATTCGTGTACAATAAGATAGATGTATTACATTGTTGGATTAGGTAATCCTGGTGAGGAATATTTACACACCAGACATAATGTTGGTTTTAAAGCCCTTGATGCTTTACTGTCTGCTTTTTCGATTGGTGAACCTGTTAAATCTAGTAAATTCGTTGGCCGTCTTGGCGAGGGAGTTGTTGATGGTGAAGAGGTTGTTTTGTTATACCCAGACACTTTTATGAATAAGTCTGGTTCGGCCGTCCAGAAATTAGTACCAAAAGCGGAAATCAACAAGTTGATTGTAATTTATGATGATGTTCATCTACCAATTGGTAGTGTGCGCATTTCTTTTGGTCGTGGTGACGGGGGACATAATGGAATAAAGTCGATTATTGATGGTTTGGGTAGTCGGGATTTTGTGCGAGTGAGAATAGGGGTGGCTGAAAAGAGTTTTTGGGGTGGGGTAAAGAAGCCAAGCGGTGACAAATTGGCTAAGTTTGTCTTAGCTAAATTCAAAAAAAGAGAAGAGGAGACTTTGACTGAGGTTTTGGATAGAACGGTTGAGATCGTGAAGGTCATAATTGATTCTGGGGTTGAAAATGCCATGAATCAATTTAATTAAGGTTTTTTGGATAGAAGTAGGACTGAAAACACTAAAGCGCCGCAGGCTTTGCCTGCGGCGCTTTAGTGTCTTATGAAAATTAGTTTAACTTAAACTAATTTTTCTCTTCAGTCTGAGCCTCTTTGAAAAGAAGGGTCATTCTTTGCTCTTTTGGTTCAAAGATAGAAATCTTGAACTTATGCACGCTACCTAGTGGTAGAGCATTCTTCAGAGCTTCTTCGCTCTCAAACTCTGATATGTGTACCAAACCGGCCACACCTTCTTCAATCGAGACTAGAGCGCCGTGCTTGTTGTATTTAATAACCACTCCGTTAACCACATCATCCTTCTTGTACTTAGAAGAAGCTAGGCTCCAAGGGTTGTCTCTTAGTTGTTTGATAGATAGTGATATTTTGTCGTCTTTAACTTCGATTACTTTCACTTTTACTTTGTCACCTACTTTAAATAGGGTACGAGTGTCTTCAACCAGCCCCCAATCTAGTTCAGAAATATGTACCAAGCCCTCAAGTCCGTCTTCGATTTTAACAAAGACTCCAAAGTCCACAGCGCCGGTTACTTCACCAGATAGGACATCACCCACCTCGTATTTGCTAACTTTCTCTTCTTTTTCCTCTTTCTCTTGTGGTCCTTTCTCTGAGAAAATCAATTTGCCTTCTTTAGGATCGGCGGTGATCACAATAACGTTTAGGTGTTTACCGATTAGGTTATTTAGTTCACCCAAAATCTTATCCTTGTCTCCATCTGAGACTCTTGGATAATTTTCAGCTGAAAGCTGTGAAGCTGGAAGGAAACCTTGGATACCCTGCCACTCGATGATCAAACCACCTTTGTTGGCTTCTTTAACCTCAAGCGATAGTACATTTTGCTTCTTAGCAGCGGCTTCAGCGTCAGCCCAGATCAGAGCTTGTCTAGCTTCTTTAAGAGATAATTCTATATAACCATCTTCGTTACTACTGTCTACGACCTTGGCGGCGATGGTGTCACCAATTGATACCTTACGCAGAATGTCGCGGGCGTTCATGTATTCACGACCGTATATTAGTCCTGAACCAAATGGATGTAGGTCTACATAGACCCTAGCTCGACCGATGGCGCTCACTACACCCTCAACCAATTCACCCTCGATCGGGGCGTTTTGGATACTACTTAGGTAGTTGTGCATAACACTACTACCACTCTTAGCTACTTCGGGAGTAGCTACTGATGTTTCTGACATATTAAATATATGTATTTATTTCCGACGACACGCGTCCGAACAACTGTATCTCATAGCCGTGTGCTTGAGTTCGGGGTTAACGTGTGTCGCTAGAAGCTGTTAATACCTTTTATAGGTGTGGGAACTATAACAGATTTTTGAAAAATGCCAAGGTGACATAATGGTCACTACGCAAGCTCGATTGTCTCTGGTATACTACTGCCATTATGGTTATTACTTATCAAGGAGGAGAGTGTTTTAAAATAAGTTTTGGTGATGTTACGCTGGCTTTTAATCCGATTTCCAAAAAGTCAAAATTAACTCCAGCTAAATTTGGTTCAGATGTAGCTCTGGTAACGATGAATCACCCTGATTTCAACGGTGTTGAGCAAGTAGCACACGGTAATAAACAACCATTTGTAATTTCCGGCCCTGGTGAATATGAGGTTGGCACGGTGACAGTGAGAGGGTTCGGGGTGAAAACTACCTTCGACAAAAAAGTTAGATATAACACTATCTATCAAGTTAGGTTAGAGGACATAAATATCATTTTTCTCGGTGCTCTATCTGAACCAGAAATCGATCCGAAGATACTGGGTGAATTTGGAGACGTTGATATATTGTTTGTACCGATTGGCGGTGATGAGGTGCTTGAGGTACCTCAGGCTTCTAAGTTGGCGGTCAAACTTGAAGCTAAGTTAATCATACCAATGCATTACGATAGCAAAGCTTTGAAAGAATTCTTAAAAGAAGAGAGTGCTGAGAGTGTAAAACCAATTGATAAACTCACCATAAAAAAACGTGAAGTATCGGCGATGGAGGGGGAGATTGTGGTTCTGGCGGCTTAGACAGCCAAGTTTTGTGTTTCTGATCACAATCAGTTGGATGTGGGGTTTTGAGTTTTCTAGCTAGAGTTATGAATATAAACGAAAAAATCAGGATGAAACCAAAAAAAGAGCGTAATCGGTACGCTTTTTGGACGGCGGCCGCCTTTACTGGCTTGCTCACTTTGGCTTGGTTAGCTTATATTCCGGGCAAACTAGACAGATTACAAGACAAATCAGGAGGAATTGATAATGATACGGAGGGTGGTTTTGGACGAGCGTTGGACTCCATTTGGGTAAACCTGAGTGATAAGACCGGATTGATTAAAGCGGAGCTAATCAGTCTGGAAAATAAGATGAATCCAGATAAGGTCACTGATACCGAAGTGTTTGTTACCGAGCAAAATTCCACCACCACCCCAGTCAAAAATATTGACTTTGAGAGTTTCTTTGTGTCTGATAAATCCACTAGCACCGATGTTGTGGATAGGGATACGGACGATGGACAGATCGGTTCAGCCACTGTCAATCAAGATAATGAGTTTAATTACCAAAGTGAAGAGATTGCTCCGACTCCTTCTTATCAGCCCCGCACGGTACTGATTGGTACTAGCAGTAGTCAAGAGTCTACCACTACTCCTTAGATATTTTCTTAATAGTTATTATCTGGGCGAAATCAAGCTTCGTATGTTATACTGTACATCAATTTTAAATTCGTAAACGAGCTAATATTACTGTATGCCGAAAAAGACAATTTCTCCCGAAACTCCGGTACCGGAAAGCAACAAAATACTTCCTCAAAACATTACGACTGAGATGGAGACCGCTTATCTCGATTATGCGATGTCGGTGATTACATCGAGAGCCCTGCCAGACGTAAGAGATGGTCTCAAGCCGGTACATCGTCGTATTTTGTATTCCATGCGTCTTAATGGTTTGACCTCGAACGCAAAATTCAAGAAGTCGGCGACTGTAGTGGGAGATGTGTTGGGTAGTTTTCATCCTCATGGTGACATGGCGGTTTACGAATCAATGGTTAAGCTAGCTCAGGATTTCTCCACTCGTTATCCTTTGGTGATGGGGCAGGGAAACTTCGGTTCAATCGACGGTGACTCCGCTGCCGCTTATAGGTATACCGAAGCTAAAATGTCTAAGATTGCCGAAGAGCTACTTAGAGACTTAGAAAAAGACACTGTCAACTGGCGACCAAACTTCGATGGTACCAAAAAAGAGCCAGAAGTCTTGCCAGCCGGATTGCCCAATCTGCTACTGATGGGTACTCTTGGTATCGCCGTAGGAATGGCTACCAATATCCCACCTCACAATCTGCGGGAATTAGTAGATGCTATTAACCATCTGATTGATAACCCTAAAGCTTCTACTGATGATCTGTTGGAGTTTGTGAAAGGTCCAGATTTTCCAATGGGTGGTATCGCTTTTGATAAAAAAGCTATTTCGCACGCTTACGCCAATGGTAAGGGTGGGGTAGTGGTGCGTGGTGAAGCCGAAATCACAGAAGATAAAAAGGGTAATTTTTCGATTGTAATTACTTCGGTTCCGTTTCGAGTTAATAAGGCGGACATGCAGGAAAAAATAGCCAACTTAGTTCGTGAGAAAAAAATTGAAGGCATTAAAGAAATGCGTGATGAGTCAACCTCTGATATTCGAGTGGTAATCGAACTAAAGAGCGGAGCCAACCCGCAAACAGTTTTAAATAAGTTGTACAAACACACTCAACTAGAAGACACTTTTCATTACAATATGGTGGCCTTGGTCGATGGTGTCCCCCAAACACTATCACTAAAATCTATTCTACAAGAGTACGTAAAGCACCGAGCCGAAGTAATCAAACGTCGAACACAATACGATCTAACCAAGGCTAAAGATCGAGAGCATATCTTGCTGGGTCTAAAGAAGGCGCTTGATCACATTGATAAGATCATTAAATTGATTCGAGCGGCTAAAGATGTACCAACTGCTCACGCTGCTTTGATGAAGGAGTTTAAGTTCTCCACAATTCAAGCCCAGGCCATCCTTGATATGAGGCTACAGAAATTGGCTGGTCTCGAACGAAAGAAGATTGAGGATGAATTGAAAGAAATTCAAAGTCTGATTAAAGAATTGGAAGCTATTTTGGCTAGTTCTAAGAAGATGATGAATATTGTCAAGAAGGAATTAACCGAAGCTGCTGAAAAGTTTGGTGATGATCGTCGGACAAAAATAGTTAAAGGTGGGGTTAAAAACATGAGCGCTGAGGACTTGGTAGCCGATGAGGAAAGTGTGCTGGTGCTAACTCAAGGGGGTTATGTTAAACGTACCAATCCTAATGAATACAAAACCCAAAAAAGAGGTGGGGTTGGGGTGGTTGATTTAAATACCAAAGAAGAGGATGTTGTGACCACGCTACTAACGACCTCAAGTCATAGTGATCTGCTGTTCTTTACCGATAAGGGTAAGGTCTATCAGTGTAAAATGTATGAAATTCCGGAGGGACGACGAGCCACCAAGGGTAAATCAATTATGAATTTCTTGTCGCTGACCAGTGAAGAAAGGGTAACTTCAGTGTTGTCAGTTAGAAAAGAAGAGTGGTCCGGTGATTGGAGTTTGCTCATGGTGACCAAAAACGGAGTGGTTAAAAAATCTGATGCGTCAGCCTTTAAGGATGTGCGCCGAAGTGGTCTAATCGCTATTACTCTGAAAACCGAAGATTCACTGATCTCGGCTAAGTTTGTAGGCGCTAAGGACGAAGTGTCGCTAGTGACTCATAATGGTCAAGCTATTCGCTTCAATGCTTCAGATGTAAGAGAGATGGGTAGGACCGCCAGTGGTGTGACCGGTATGAAACTAAAGAAAGATGATCATATTGTGGCGGCGGATATTTTGTCCGGTGGCAATTCAAACCGAGAGATATTGGTAGTTATGGAAAATGGTTTTGGAAAGACTACTCCAGCCAAGGAATATAAAACTCAAAATCGAGGTGGTTCTGGTATTAAAACCGCCAAAGTAACTGCAAAAACCGGTAAACTCATTGGGGCGGCGGTACTTTTGAAAGAGGAAAAAGAAGAGGGCGAATTAGTGGTGATGAGTAAGAAGGGTCAGGTGATAAAACTACCTCTTAAAGATGTTCCATCATTAGGAAGGGATACTCAGGGAGTGAGAGTTATGAAGATGAGAGCTGGGGACTCTATTGCGTCTATCGTCTACTTTTAGAAAAAATAGGAGTATCTAAAACTCACAAAAACTTACAAAATCTTGTGTACACACTTTGTATCTAATTTTTTATTGATACAGGGTATAATGGTAGACAATGGATAACGTTCTCCCAACTCGTCGTTTTGTTGAGCCAAGTGTTGTGACTTCACATTTTCTACTGCGAGAAGGCGATGTGGTAGCTGATTTTGGTGCCGGTAGTGGCTTTTTTGTAGAAATTTTGTCTAGAGCGGTTGGACCGCAAGGTGTGGTTCATGCCCTTGAAATCCAAAAGGAGCTGGTCGAAAAAATCGGTGATATCGCCAGACAAAAAGGTCTAGCTAATGTAAACCCAAAATGGTGCGACATAGAGTCTTTGAATGGTACTGGTCTGCCTGATGAGTCGCTAGACGTAGCTATTATGGTGAATACCCTCTTTCAGTTTGAAGACAAACCAACCGGCCTCAGAGAAGTGGAACGCACCCTACACGCCGGTGGTAAATTCATCCTGATTGATTGGTCGGAGTCTTTTGGTGGTATTGGACCACAGATTGATCAGGTTTTAAACAAAAACGATGCCAGAGCGTTGGCAGAAGGAGTCGGCTTTACTTTTGAGCGGGAATTTGATGCCGGCGACCATCATTATGGATTAGCTTTTCGTAAGGGATAATATTTTATGAGACCATTTCAAATAGGATTATTATTAGGGTTTGGTATTCTGGCCTTTATAGCGCTCGTCATGTTGAGCAATTATGAGTCGTCAAATAAAGAAGAGAGATACAAATACGGACAATCAGTGACTATCTGGGGTACTTTAGAGGCTAGACAATTTAGGACTCAGCTGGATTTGTTAAGGGAAAAAGACGAAGCCTTGGATGTTGTAAAGTATGTGCAGGTAGATGATAGTGAATTCGATAGCAAACTCATCAACGCCATCGCCAATGGTAATGGTCCGGATATTATTTTTGTCGGGACAGACAGACTAGTGGTCCATCACTCTAAGATTCAACCAATACCATATTCTCAGTACCCGGTTAGGGATTTTAAAGACCAATTCATAGATGTCTCTGACATAATGATGTTTTCAGATGGAATCTATGCTTTGCCTTTGACGGTTGATCCGATTGTAATGTATTGGAATCGAGATATTTACGCTAATGGAAATTTCGTTCAACCTCCTGAAACTTGGGAGTCGGTCGTCAATAACGTCGTACCAGCCCTAACCAGACGAGACAGCACCCGTACCATTCAAAAAAGTTCTTTAGCCTTTGGTGGTTATAAAAACATCAATAATGCTAAGGAGATCATCCTGACCCTACTTCTACAGTCTGGTAGTTCCATGGTGCGAGAAGAGTCTGGCAACTACATAGTTGGGTTAAATACTAGTTTGAATAACAAATCAGACAGACCACTCAGTACCACGGTACAGTTTTACTCCGACTTCAGTAACCCAAACAGTCCGTTGTACACTTGGAACAGTTCACTACCACTTGATTTAAACTCTTTCTCATCGGGTGACTTGGCTACTTACTTTGGTTTTGCGTCTGAACAATCTGAAATTGAAGCTAAGAATCCTAACCTAAATTACGATTCCAGTATCGTTCCGCAAGGTAAAAGCGCCACCATTAAGAGAACCTACGCCGATGTTTATGGTTTAGCCATCTTGAGTTCTTCGAGAAACAAGGCTGGTTCTTACGCTGTGTCTCTACAGTTGTCAGGGACAGCTTTTACTCAGGGGTTGGCTGATGGTTTGGGACAGGTTCCGGTTAGAAGAAGTCTATTTGGTCGTTCTGATTTGGGTCCATTCCAGAGGGTGGCTTATGAATCGGCTTTGTTTGCTCGTTCATGGCTTGATCCTAAAGATGCGGTAAGTGATGATATTTTTGCAACCATGATTGAAGACGTTGTCTCTAATCGAATCAGAAGCAACGAAGCGGCCGCCGATGCGGTTGGTAGATTAACTTTAAGTTATTAAAGATATAAATATGTTAACGGACACTAAGTTGCAAAAATATCTAGGTATCATTACAACCTTCTCGTTTTCTTTAGTAGGATTCGCTCTTTTAGCTATTCATCAGGTGCTAGCTAATAATGCACCAAGAGTCGAGAATTATCTCAAGGTAGATACCATAGCCGGTCTTTTGCATTCTTTGATTGCTATCGTGCTGACTTTTGCTACACCAATTATTATTTTCTTTATTATTTACGCTGGTTTCTTGTATGTGACAGCCAGAGGTAACGAGCAACAATTACAACAAGCCAACCGTGCTCTGCTCTACGCCATCGTTGGTGGTTTATTAATATTGGGGGCCTACGTGCTGATCACTATCGTGAGCAACCTGATTACCGCCATCATCGAATAATTTATATCTATGACAAATCCACCGAGCACTTTTATAGAATTAGTTGATGTTTTCTTAAGACTAATAACCTCGCTTACTTATTTCGTGTTTGCGATCACTTTTTTGTTTTTTGTCTGGCAGATTATCAAAACTTGGATTATAAGAGGTGGTGACGAAACAGCTGTCAAAGAGGGGAAGCAGGTCTTACTGGCTACTATTATCGGTTTGGTGGTTATGTCTGGGTTTTGGGCCATTATACAGTTGTTGAGAAATGGTGTTTTTGGTCTCTAAAAAACAAGCTAATTAGACAAAACGACAAAACTAACCAAAACCAAACAAATAGAAATAGTATGATATTACATAATATCATACTAAGGTGTTAAAAATAACGCTAAATAACCTTATACCCTAAGCGGTTTACTAGTCCGTCCAGAATACCTCGTCCCGTTAGGGTGGGGATGAATGGACAAATGGTGTAAGGTCGGCGGAGCCGAATCTACTATCATCAAAAACACAGAGATTCCGCCAGTGTAATACCCTTTGGCGTTAGCTGGGGTTAGCTAGATGGATGTTTTTACCAAAAATAGGTTATACACAATTTGTTGTAGCT
>JAGQME010000006.1 GCA_020428795.1 Candidatus Kaiserbacteria bacterium | reverse complement strand
CAAGGGGAGAAAAAATTAGGAACCAAGTTCGCAATATACCCTTCGGGTGTTTGCTCACTTGCTAAAACCAGTTATTTCTTGTACGATAGCGGAGCTTCTACCGAGCTGGCGGTTATGGAACGCTGGTTCAAAGTTGAGAATTTATCCTACTCTATTTCCTGTTACGGACTTACGCATCTTTATTTGTTGCATATTTGGTCGGAGAGAGAGGGACTTAAGATTTTCTAATTCGTTAATCACTCATAATAAAAACTAACGTGGCTAAAAAAATAGTAAAAAAGATTAAAGTCCAAGCCGTAGGTGGGAAGGCTACTCCAGCTCCACCACTTGGTCCGGTGCTGGGACAGGCTGGTATTAATATTGGTGAATTTGTTAACCAGTTTAATGAACAAACCCGTGAAAGAATGGGTGAAGTGGTGCCAGTTGAACTAACTGTCTATGATGATAGAACTTTTACCTTTATTCTTAAAGTGTCACCAGCTTCACGCTTGATCCTTAAAGCCATTGGTAAACCAAAGGGTTCACCAAAGGCTCCTAATGCTAAGGTGGGTGAGTTGTCACAGGCTCAGTTAAGACAGATTGCTGAAGAAAAAATGCCAGACCTAAACGCTTCTTCAATTGAACAGGCAATGAAAATAATTGCCGGTACTGCAAGGAGTATGGGAGTGGCTGTAAAAGATTAGTCAAAAGATTGATAAAATTTGACCCTAAAATACCCTAAACCTACAAAATGCACTGCATTTTGCGGGTTTAGGAATTTAGGGGGAAATAAATAAACGGCCCAAATCTATTAGATTTGGGCCGTTTATTTGACTTTTCTATATTTTATGGTAGTTTAGCCACGGCTTAATACCTATTTTTTAAGACCCCGGCCATCTTTGTAAGAAAGTCGAAGATGGCTCGTCTTAGAGGATGGGAAAGTTCATCGAGAAGGAAATCGTATCGTACTGGCGAAAAATCCGGTGCAAAACGATTGCTTTCTCATCATCAGTGCTCAAAAGGCACAAAAAAAACGAGGAGATACCACGTGCACTTTTTGGAAGCCCCGGAGGGAGATCATCTCAAGCATTTGAGCTTGACCAAAGTCCGTACTCTGTCAAGACAAGCGAAGAATATTCTGATAATCAGTACAGTGCCACAGGGCGTGGATGGGGCTTTTCAGTATATGGTGAGCAAAATACAGACCCCCTTCAGTCGCCTTCTGGGTCTGGAACCGCCGACCCTGCAGTCTTGCATCGAAAGGAGACTGCGTTCCTCGGGTCTCGGCGGTCACAAATACGTATATGTGGGCAGTGAAAAGATGGGAATGGTGCAAAGGGCCCAGCGACACATTGTGTTGCTTCCTAGAGAACTGCCGGACGAGGCATGGCTCAATTTCGTTCGTTCAGGTGTCGTTCATGCCACTACAGGCGACCGACGCATCGACAGAAATTTCCACGCTCTGAAAACAGCTTTCGCTGACCTAGATGAAGGCCGTCAGGCCGCCTAACCGGCGAGACCGCCGACCGGCACCGATATTGACATGGGCGCACGAACGAAGTGAGTGCGCCCAGTCACACCCGTGTATCATACCCGAAGCTATGCTCTAATAGCCTTCGGGTGTTTTTGTATCTAACTTCAAATATTTCCCAATATTTAAACGTACGGGTTTAAATTAAATAATCCTAAAAGTCGGACCATTTTAAAATTTTCTAGCATAATCAACCCATTCATAGTTTATGTTTTTGTATTTATAGGGCAAAGTGTGATCAACTTCAACAAACTCACTTTCAAAAACAGGAAAGAAAGTATCACCCTCTTTTTGGTCATCAAATACAGTCAGATAGATTTTATCCACGTATGGTAGTGATTGTTTATACATCTCGGCTCCACCACCGATGTGGATTTCGGTGGGATCAGAAGCACTGGCGATTAAGAGAGCTTCTTCAAGTGAACTAGCCACCTCTACACCGTCGTATTTAAAATCTTTATTTCTAGTAACCACGATATTCTGCCTCTTTGGTAAGGGTTTACCGATTATTTCCACAATCGATTCAAAGGTCTTGCGACCCATAATAACCGGTTTTCCCAATGTGAGGGTCATAAACCGCTTTAAGTCAGCCGGTACATGCCATAAAAGCTTATTATTCATACCAATCGCACGATTGTATTTACTCATCGCTGCCACTATTACGACTGTGTATGATCTGTCTTCTTCGATGTTGGTGTACATATAGAGATTATGACACAGGCGATTTGGTTTGTCTTTTGGTGGAGGCTTTTTTAGGTGTTAAAATACTTTTATTAAATTATCTAAAAATATGGCACATTACGAAGTTGAAATAAAAAGTCTACTCGGAGCTAAGGAAAGAGCTGACGAAATAAAAAATAAAATGCAGGAATTAGATAGTGATTGCAAGCTTATTTCTACTAACGCTCAGTTAAATCATTATTTTGAAGGGGGAGATATAAAAGAATTATTTTCTAAAACCAAGCATTTATTTGCTCCGGAGCTATTATCAAAATTTGAGAAAATAGTTGCAGAGGGGAGTGATTTTTCGGTTCGGACTCGCCAGCGAGATGATGAGGTGTTGCTGGTCGTTAAAGCCTCGGTCGATGGTGGAACTAGTTTTAATACGGTCACACGTTTAGAGTTTGAAGAACCGGTGGCGATTAGTCTGGATGAATTAGATCAGTTAGTACAATCGGCTGGTTATGTTTATCAAGCCAAGTGGTCACGACAACGTGAGGAATTTACCTATAAAGGTGCCAATGTTTGTTTTGATAAAAACGCCGGCTATGGTTACTTGGCTGAGTTTGAAAAAATCGTTGATTCATCAGATGAGTTAGAACTAGTGCGCACCGAGCTAGATGCTTTAATGACCGAGCTCGGAGTAGAAGAGTTGAGTCAAGATCGTTTAGCCAGAATGTTCGATTTTTATAACCAAAATTGGCCAGAATATTACGGAACAGACAAGGTGTTTGAGATTGAGTAATTATTTACAAATATGTTTTTAGCTGACAAAGATATTCACGCTGAGGTAAAGAAGGGTTCTATAACCCTAGAACCGTTTGAGGTTAAAAGACTTCAGCCGGCCAGTTATGATATTAGACTGGGTAATACTTTTATTATCAACGACGCTCACTCCACCAAAGCGATTGATCCGGCTAAGGGAATTTACCCCCAGACCCAGACAATTGAAATCAAAGACGGCGCTGAGTTCGTGCTACATCCTGGTGTTAGTATCTTGGGTTATTCCAAAGAAAAATTTGGTTCGGATCAATATCTTATCGAAGTAAACGGTAAGTCTAGTTTGGCTAGAATTGGTCTGATTGTTCACAATTCAGCCAGTATCGTTAATCCGGGTCACTACCTAAACATTGCTTTGGAACTTTGTAATCTAAATAACGTGCCGATTATATTGAGACCGGGTATGGAAATAGCCCAACTGACTTTTTCACCTTTGAGCAATACTACTAAGAGGAACTATAAGCAGACTGGACGCTACCATTTAAATAACATTGTTGGGTACGTGCCACCAAAATCAGGCCCGTTAGCACGTAAAAGTAGAGTGGTTAAAAAGGTTAAGAAAAAATAAGAAATTAAGTATGTACAATCACGCCCCATCAGAATATATTAATCCTTTTAAATTACTTGTAGCTGGTGAGCCTGTACCTAAATATGGTGATCAAGAGCCTTATGTTTTTTATCGTGATGAGATTTTGACAGCATTTATTTCTACCAAACAGTGGCCCAATAATCATAGTGTTGCGTTGATAGTACCAAACGAAGTCTATGAAAACTTGTATGATATCCCAGATGAAATTTTAGCTAAAATTCATATTTTTTCAAAACGTTTAGCAATTGCTATGAAGAAAGTTTATGAATGCGATGGTGTTAGTGTCCGTCAGCATAATGAACCAGCCGGAAATCAAGATGTTTGGCATTACCATTTACATGTGTTTCCTAGGTATAAAAACGATTATCTTTATACTCTGCATAAATATTCACAAGACGCAGATACAGATGTTAGAAAAGAGTTTGCTACCAAATTGAGAGATTATTTCAGTAATAATTAAAATAATATGTCAGAAAAAAAACACCCAGAATATCAATATTTAGACCTAATGCAGGAGCTACTCAATGAAGGAGAGGAGCAGACCGACATTGGAGTTGGTGCAAAAACGTACAGTCAGTTTGGTCGTCAGTTTCGTTTTGATTCCAAAGATGGTTTTCCTCTTTTGACTACCAAAAAAGTCTACTGGAAGGGCGTTTTACATGAGCTTTATTGGTTTCTTTCTGGACAATCAAACATTAAGTATCTTGTAGATAATAATGTTCATATTTGGGATGATTATCCTTACTATATCTATTCCGAAAAAGCTAAAAAAAATGAGTTACCGGAACTAACCAAAGAGGAGTTTGTTGATAAGATTGCTAATGACGATACTTTTGCTAAAGAGCATGGTGAATTACCACATATCTACGGAGAGTTATGGAGACGCTGGCCAGCTTCTGATGGCCGGAAGGTTGATCAATTAGGGTGGATAGTCCAAGAGTTAAAAGATGACCCTAGTTGCCATAATGCGGTTTTGACTGCTTGGAACCCAGAAAATCTTTATGGTATGGCCAAACCAGGTGAAGCTTGTCGTTTTCCAATTTGTCACAATATGTTCCAGTTCAATATCAAGGACGGACGCCTTTGTTTACAGCTTTATCAACGATCGGCGGATATCTTTCTCGGGGTACCATTTAATATCGCCAGTTATGCATTATTGATGCATGTAGTGGCCAGGATTACTGGGTACGAACCAGGAGAGTTTGTTCATACTTTTGGTGACGTTCATGTTTACAGCACTCACTTTGATCAAGCCAGAGAGCAACTCAATCGAGAGCCGTTACCGTTCCCTAAAATTGAGATTAGTAAAGAGGTTACTTCGCTTGACAACTTCAGACCAGAACACGTGACCTTAAGTGATTACGAGTCACATGATGCCATCAAGGCTGATCTCACTGTAATTGGTGGTGGTTATAAAAGAGACTTCACTAAAAGTAAGGATGAGGATGAAGCAAAGTAATTTATGCTAGAATAGCGAATAATATAAACAATATTATGATTTAACGACATTCATTCAGAGTTGTAGATGTAGAGCTAGTTTTTACACAGATTATTATTTTATCTATGAATGAATATAAATTTATAAAAGACCAAGACCCAGAAATTTACGCCACCTTGGTGGGGGAGGAAGCCCGTGAGGCCCGAGGGATTGAGTTAATTCCTAGTGAGAACTATGTCTCAAGAGCGGTATTGGAAGCCAATGGTTCTATCTTTACCAACAAATACTCAGAAGGCTATCCAGGGCGACGCTATTACGGTGGACAAGAGTATACCGATGCGATGGAAACTATAACCATCGAGCGGGCCAAAGAACTTTTTAAAGCTAAGTATGCCAATGTTCAGCCTCTGGGTGGAGCGGCTGCCAATGTGGCTATGTACTTTGCCTTGATGGAACCTGGTGATACCGTCCTAGGTATGGATTTGTCTCATGGTGGTCATCTTACCCACGGACATCCGACTACCTCTGTGAACAAAGTCTTTAATTTTGTGCGATACAAAATGAAAGATATCGAGACTGGAGAAATTGATTATGATGAATTACGAGCAGTGGCTTTGAAAGAAAAACCAAAAATAATCTTAGCGGGTTTTTCCGCTTATAGCCGAGAGCTTGATTACAAAAAATTTGTAGAAATTGCCAAAGAAGTCGGGGCGTATACAGTAGCTGATATGGCTCATATTGCCGGATTGATTGCTGGCGGTGTGGCTCGTAACCCTTTTGATGATGGGTTTGATGTAATAACCACTACCACTCACAAGACTCTGCGTGGTCCACGGGGTGGAATGATTTTGATCCGTGAAGACGAGGAAATTCGCAAAAGAATAAACAAGACTGTATTTCCGGGTATGCAAGGTGGTCCGCATATGCACATTATTGCCGCCAAAGGCGTAGCCTTTGGCGAGGCTTTGACACCAGCCTTCAAAGAGTACGCTAAACAAATTATAAAAAATGCCAAGGCGATGGAGTCTGTCTTCAAAAATCACGACATACGACTGTTGTGTGGTGGTACCGATAACCACCTACTGCTGGCTGATGTGTACGGTTCGCTTGGTATAACCGGACAGGAGGCCGAAATTGTTTTGGATGAGGTAGGTATTACCTTAAACAAAAACATGATTGCTGGCGATACTCGTACTGCTATGGACCCGTCTGGTATTAGATTTGGTACACCGGCTATGACAACCAGAAAAATGATGGAAAAGGAAGCTACTAGATTGGCGGAGCTGATGATTATGGCTATGAAAAGTAAAGATGACGAAGCTAAGAAAGCTGAGATTCAAAAAGAGGTTCAGGCAATCTGTGAGGCCTTTCCGGTGCCTGAGGTGCATGTTTAGATTTTAATATCCAAACTAAAACCAAAAACCTTCCATTTATTTAAATGGAAGGTTTTTGGTTGGTCTGGTTTAGAGTCCTTTACTTTTTAAGTGCTCTATGGCAATATGTGCACTCGTCCTCCGGGCGACCTCCCTGACCAACTGGCCGAGCCCTGCGCTCGGCCTCTTTTTTTGTATATAAAGCCGTCTCTAGTACAATAAAGAAATGTCATTTGATATTAAATCCTCAGATAATGTCGTCGAAGAGGTTGAGGTTCTGCCAATCGTACCAAACCGACCCAAGCGACCAAGGCGTTATCTATCCAACATCATGCGTCACTGGATGACTGTTTCTTTTATCTTTGGTTTTGTAATAGACAACCTGACTCTAAATCGGGTAGACGAATGGTTTGATAATTTTGTTTTGGCCTCTTACGTGGTTTTAGCCTTTATCTCGATTGTTCTCTTGTACGCTAGTGTGGCTGAAAAATTACCGGAAAAAATCACACCACTTGGCCGAAAATATCTACCACTTTTAGTACAGTTTTCTTTTGGCGGACTCCTTTCTGGAATGTTGATTTTTTATGGTCGGAGCGGAGCCTGGCTTCAGAGTTGGCCGTTTTTGTTAATCATTCTGTTGGCTATTTACGGAAATGAAACTATTAAAGATCGTTCTTCTCGTTTGATCTATAACCTAGCCATTTTCTTTGTGGGTCTTATGGCCTACATGGTTTTGTTAATCCCTGTCCTGACTGGCCACATGGGGGCTTGGATCTTTATTGGTAGTGGTTTGTTGGCACTATTTATAATGTATTTCTGTATCCAATTTCTGTATCGCATTATTCCTAGATTCATGGATATGCAAATGCGGGCGATTGTACTGACGGTGGGTGGTATTTATATGACTTTTAACTTTTTATATTTCACCAACATTATTCCACCGATTCCGCTATCGCTTAAAGAGTTGGGAGTCTATCACAGTGTGGTCCGGTTTGAGAATGGCACCTACCAACTTAAATGGGTGGAGAACGACTGGTGGCATCCATTTAGACAATCAGACAAAATATTCTATCCAAAGCTAGCTACTGACGTGTATTGTTTTGCCAGTGTGTTTGCTCCAACCAAGCTAAATACCGATATTTTTCACCGTTGGGAGTACAAAAATAATGATGGTGATTGGGTAGAGCATGCCTATATTCAATACAAGATTAATGGTGGTAGTTCAAATGGTTATCGTGGTTACTCTCAGGTCAGTAACTATCAAGCGGGTAAGTGGCGCTGTAGTGTGGAAACTGAGCGGGGTCAGGTCTTGGGGCGAGAAGTGTTTGAGATAGCCAATATTGGGGCTAGTCCGGATAAACCACTAGAGATTCGGATCGAATAGACGGCTATTTTCTAAGAAAAAGATTGCTATAATGAAATTGTATGTTATAGTATTAGACTTGCAACATTTGGTTGCAGGATAAAAAAGAAGGGAAGGAAAGTGGATAGAAACAATCCGAACCAGGGGCACGTATCCCGCCACGCATCCAACCGGTATCTCCGGGGAATTGTGGTAAGGACATCGCCTGGTTGGTCTGGTCGCCGGCCGGCTCTGTCGGTTGCCGATGCGGCTCGGCGCCATGATCACAACTGCTTTTTCGTCGGTTCGGCCGCCGATCCGCAGGCCGTCCAAGGCATCGTCGAGAGACGTCGCCGAAGGAAGGTTCAGAAGAACTGACCAGGGAGGAGCGCCGTCGGCGCTCCCGCCACTCCAGTATGTAACGCTGCGTACCGTACGCAAGCGTTTTTTTGTTTCTTTTGGTATAGTAACGTCTATGAAAACAGTGATTGAGACAGCGATTAATAATATTTGTACAGAACTTGGTTTTGGCGAAGAGGTGTTTTTTACCGTTGAACACCCTAGTGATTTAGCTCATGGTGACTACGCTTGTAACGTGGCTATGGTTTTGTCTAAGCGGGTGGGTAAGAGCCCGATAGAAATTGCGGAGCAATTTCTATCGGGCCTAGACGGCCAGATCGAATATGTGGAAAAAATTGTAATCGCTGGACCGGGGTTTTTGAATTTTTATCTAGCCCGTGATTTTTTTGCTAAGGAAATTGATCGTATTAATTCAATCGGTAAGGATTGGGGTAAGAATGATTCTTGGGTCGGCAAAAGGGTGTTATTTGAATATACGAGCCCAAATCTTTTCAAGCCACTTCATATTGGAAATCTGGTCGGTAATATAATCGGAGAGTCCTTGTCTCGGTTGTTTGAATACGGTGGCGCTGAAGTAAAGCGTTTTAATTACCCGTCTGATATTGGCTTAACAGTGGCCAAGGGAGTTTGGGGTTTGAGAAAAACCGGTGGTAATCCAAGTGATATTTTGGCTTTGGGTGAAGCTTATCGGGTTGGAAACGAAGCCTATGAAGCCGAAGCGGAAGAAGCTGAAGAGATTAAGTCAATCAATAAAGCGCTTTATGAAAATACCGATCCGGAGCTTACCAGTCTCAGGGAGCAGGGAATCGCTACTTCAAAAGCAAGCTTGGGAGACATTCTAAAAAAATTAGGGACCAGCTTTGATCATGAAATATGTGAGTCAATGGTCAGTGAACCTGGCGCAAAATTAGTAAAGGCTCACAATGGTGATGTATTCAAGGAGAGTGACGGGGCTATTGTTTATGAGGGTGATAAGGTCGGTCTTCACACCCGTGTCTTTATTAGTTCAAAGGGTATTCCGACTTACGAAGCTAAGGATATTGGTCATTTCAAACTAAAAAATGAATTGGAACCGGATTGGGATTTGTCGGTCATTGTTACCGGCAGTGAACAGACTGAGTATTTTAAGGTAGTTTATGCAGTTATCAGAGAGTTGTTTACAGAATTTAAAAATCGAGAGCTGGAACATGTCCCGACCGGTTTTTTAACTTTAACAACTGGAAAAATGTCTTCTCGTAAAGGTAATGTGCTTACGGGAGAGTCTTTGTTAGAGGAGATGGAGGTGGCCGCTAAAGAAAAATCCAACAATGCTCGAACTGGTAACCTTGAAGAATTGGCAGAAGAGGTTGCGGTGGCTGCTCTTAAGTATCAGATACTAAAACATGGCATTGGTTCTAATATTATTTTTGACAAAGAAAAAGCGTTGTCATTTGAGGGAGACTCTGGTCCTTATTTGCAATATACCAACGCCAGAATAAACTCTGCTTTAGAAAAGGCCAAACAGAATGAGATTACCGGTTCTATAAAAGATTTGCCAGCCGAAATTTATCGAATCGAAAAATTAGTCTATCAGTTTGCTGAGGTTGTCGAGGAGGCGCTCGCCGAGCGAGCGCCTCATAAAGTGGCGACTTTCTTAACCCAATTGGCTAGTGAATTCAACTCTTTCTACGCTCAAGAAAAAATTGCTGATAAAGAAGACCAGTCTGCTCCTTATAAGGTAGCTTTGGCTAAAGCGGTTTCGCTTACTTTAATAAATGGCCTCTGGGTACTGGGTATCAAAGCTCCGGAGCGAATGTAGTTGATTTTTAATTAGATATATTGTATTTTTGTTAATGAAAGGGAGGGTGTAATGAAATTTATCATATTTCTGGTCACGGTCTTGGTCCTTTGGCCCGAGTTGGTCCAAGAGGACATCGATCACGAATTGTGGTTCTAGTCGATCTAGACTGAATGCCCCGGGCGACGACATGCGTCGCCCGGTTTGTGCTTTTAAAAAAAATAGAAAATGGTATTCTTCTAAGCGGTGTCTGATATACACCGATTAATAATGTCTGATATACATTTAATAATATGAATACTAAAAACATAAAAACAGACTCAGTGTCTGTCGAAGAGGAGGTAACTAAAAGCGAAGTCGCTCGTAGGGAGGAGGCCATTCAGGCCTTTTGGTTGGAGAAGGATATTTTTAATAAAAGTTTGAGTACACCGGCGGGTAATGAGCCTAAAGGTGATTTTGTTTTTTATGATGGCCCACCGTTTGCGACCGGTCTACCTCACTATGGACATATTTTGGCTGGAACCATCAAAGACGCTGTGCCTCGTTTTTGGACAATGCGGGGTTATCGGGTACGCCGAAAGTGGGGTTGGGATTGTCATGGTTTACCACTCGAGAACCTAATTGAAAAAAAACTAGGCTTGGCTACCAAGCGAGACATCGAAGAATTTGGTGTCAAAAATTTCAACGAGGCGGCTCGAAATACAGTGATGGAATACGCTGATGACTGGAAGCAGATTATTCCTCGTATGGGTCGTTTTGTCGATATGGAAGACGACTACAAAACCATGGATAGCACCTACACTGAGAGTGTTTGGTGGGTATTTTCTGAACTTAATAAAAAAGGTTTAGTGTTTGAAGGTTTCAAAAGTATGCATCTGTGTCCACGGTGTGGTACCACTCTTAGTAATTTT
The DNA here is from genome assembly GCA_020428795.1 of Candidatus Kaiserbacteria bacterium. GTDB lineage: Bacteria > Patescibacteriota > Minisyncoccia > Phycocordibacterales > UBA918 > OLB19. Next base: position 22,228 of record JAGQME010000006.1, on the reverse strand, counting down.
GAGGTCAATCAGGGTTATAAGGATATCAAAGATATTGCTGTTACGGTAAAATTGCCGTTACTTGATGAGGCTGATCAGCCGACTGATATGAGTTTGTTGGTCTGGACCACTACTCCTTGGACTCTTCCTGGCAACATGGCGGCGGCGGTAAATGAAGAATTTGATTATGTGGAAGTTTTGGTTGGTGCAGAAAAGTTTATTTTAGCTAAAGCGAGATTGTCTCAACTTGGTACTGAAGATTACAAAGTGTTGCGAGAATTTAAAGGCAGAGAATTAGTGGGACGAAAGTATCAACCACCGTTTGATTATTTAGAGCGACAAGAGTTGGAAAAAAAAGATAAGGCTTGGACCATTTACCACGCTGATTACGTTGAGTTGGGAGAGGAGGGGACCGGGGCGGTACATTTGGCACCAGCCTACGGTGATGACGATATGAAATTGGCACAAAAACATAACGTGCCGATTTTCCATCACGTCAACGAAAGCGGACACTTTAAAGATTTTATCACTGACTTTGCTGGACAATTAGTAAAACCAAAAGATGATGATGAGGCCAAAGTCACTCATCTAGATGCCGATATTGAAATTCTAAAAGCCCTCCAAGAAGCCGGTAAGATATTTAGAAAAGAAAATATCACTCACAGTTATCCGCATTGTTGGCGGTGTGATACGCCGTTGTTGAATTACGCTACTACTTCGTGGTTTGTAGATGTACCAGCTATTAAAGATAAGTTAGTGTCTGAAAACAGTAAGGTTCACTGGGTGCCAGAACATGTGGGATCTAATCGGTTTGGTAAGTGGTTAGATGGAGCCCGTGATTGGGCGGTGTCTAGACAACGTTATTGGGGAGCCCCGTTGCCGATTTGGCGAAATCCGGTTACCAAAGACTATAAGGTATTTGGTTCACTTAAGGAGTTACAGGAATTTGTGCCCCAAAGTGGCAATCAGTATTTTTTGATGCGTCACGGTGAATCAGAATCAAATCTAGAAAGAAAAATTAGTTGTGAACCAAGCAATAATGATCCTTTGACCGAAAAAGGTAGAGAGCAGGTGCTTAAAGCTGCTACTGAATTGCCAGCCGATATTGATTTAATTATTCACTCTGGATTTTTGCGAACTAAACAAACGGCAGAATTGGTAGCGAAGTCACTTGGTTTGGCTGAAGAGTCGGTTGTCGTTGATGGTCGGTTTGGTGAGGTTGTTATGCCAAAAGATTATAATGGTAAAACTTGGTCTGATTATGAAGCCTTGTTTCCCAACTGGGCAGATCGTTACACTAGTGACATAGAAGGTTTTGAAAACCGCCAGCACGTCCAGAAAAGAGTTGGAGAACTCATGTATGAACTGGAAGCTAAATATAAAGATAAAAAAATCCTTCTAGTTGGACACGGGTGTACTTTGTTTGCGACAGAATCAGTTGTTGCCGGTGCTAATCCTGAAGAGGCTAAAAAAATTCTTGATAAAAATGGTTATTTTGGCAACGCTGAAGTGAAAGTAGTCAGTTTTACGGTCATGCCACACAACGACAATTATGTCTTGGATTATCATCGACCTTACATAGACGATATTGAACTGTTTGAGACTGACGGTACTAGGTTGGAGAGAGTGCCCGATGTGTTTGATTGCTGGTTTGAAAGTGGTTCTATGCCATATGCACAGCACCACTACCCATTTGCGTTTGAGCAGTCTTTTGCACAATCCGATCCCTCACTCACAAAATCTGTGCTTAACCGAAGTAAGGAAGTGTTTGAGAAAGAGTATTTCCCAGCCAACTTTATTTCCGAAAGTATCGATCAAACCCGAGGTTGGTTTTATTCGACTATGGTACTTGGCGTGGCTTTGTTTGATAAGTCACCATTTGAAAATGTAGTAACCAACGGCCTTGTCTTGGCTGAAGATGGTCGTAAAATGAGTAAATCTTTGCAGAACTATCCGGATCCGATGGAATTGGTAGCTAGACAGGGTGCCGACTCAATGCGTTTTTATCTGCTGTCTTCATCTATTATTAAAGCCGAAGATTTAAATTTCTCTGAAAAAGAAGTCCAAGAATTGCAACGTAAAAATATCGGACGCCTACACAATGTGCTGGCTATGTATCAATTATTTGCTGATGGTTCAAAGGCGGGCGACAATTCTGATAATATTTTAGACAAATGGATTGTCGCCCGCCTCAACGAACTAATCACCGACAGTACCAAAGGCTACCAAAATTACGAACTCGATAAAGCCACCAGACCAGTCACTGACTTTATTGACGATTTGTCAGTCTGGTATCTACGTCGTTCTAGAGATAGGGTAAAGGGGGACGATCAGTCAGATAAGGCATTGGCCTTAGGTACCTTACGATATGTATTACGTAAACTATCTCTGGTTATGGCTCCGGTAATGCCTTTTTACGCTGAATACTTATGGCAAGCTGTTCGTGAAGATAGTGATGCCGAAAGTGTACATTTGGCGGCTTGGCCCGAAGCTGGTCTGGTAGATGAAAACTTGATTGAAGATATGAGTGTGGTCAGAAAAATAGTGACCGAAGCGCTTGAGGTTAGAACCAAAGCTCAAATTAAGGTCCGTCAACCATTGGCAGAATTGATTATTAACATTGACTTAAAGGAAGATTTGTTGCCAATAATTTCTGACGAAGTGAATGTAAAAAAGGTTACGGTTGATACTTCAGCCAGTGAAGTTCGATTAGACGAAGTCATTACCCCAGAACTCAAGTCGGAGGGCGATATGCGAGAGCTAATAAGAGCTTTGCAAGATAGGCGCAAGGCCGAAGGTCTTATGCCTCAAGACCAAATTAAACTTACCGTTGCCACCACTTCTGAAGGATCTGATTTTATCACCAAGTTTCAGTCAGAGATTCAGTCTGTCGTTGGTGTTAAGGAAATTGTGTTTAGTGAAACAGAGGGGCAGGCGGTGACAGCCGGCGAGCATTCCTTTGTTGTGAATCTAGAAAAGTTATAACCCTATGTCTTACGCCACTTATACCACCAAGGCGATTGTTTGTGGTAGTAATGTAAGTAACACTGCGGACAAATCATTCCTATTGTTTACCGAAGAAGCTGGTATGTTGTGGGCTACTGCCAAGAGTGTTAGGGAAGAACGGTCTCGACAACGTCACGCTCTACAAGATTTCTCAAAAATCAGAGTCTCACTCCTTAAGGGAAAAAGTGGTTGGCGAATTGGTAGTGTAGAAGCTAGAGGCAATCCTTTTATGGAGGCCAAAAACAGAGCAGACCGGACTAAATGCGCTCACATTATCAAATTATTAAGACGGTATGTGCATGGGGAGGCTACTTTAACCCCAGTCTTTTTAGATGTGGAAGAGTTATTGCAAAATACTTTATCTCCGGAGTTAGAAACGACCTTATTGCTTGATGTTTTTGAACTTAGACTATTGTCTACTTTAGGTTACGTTGAAAAAAATAATAATATTAAAAACATCTTGGAAGCCCCGACTGTCATGGAGGCAGCCAGAATGTGTAATAAAGAAGACTTAGTATTGATCAGTAGGCTAACCGAACAAGCCTCAAAAGCCAGTCATTTATAGTGTTATAATAGACGTAATAATTGATTGTATGTATTTAGTATGGGTGGCATAAAAGATCAAGAAAAAATCGAAGAGTTACGTAACCGTTTATACCAGAGAGGTACGTCGGGTGTTGGTAATGTCCATCATTCTTTGTCAGATGAGGAAACCCCAGTTCCGACTAGTTGGGACATAACCAAAAAATATGAACAAAACCAGAGCGAAGTGCCAATTCCGGAGGCGGTACCGGAAACATACGAACCAGTCTTAGGTGGGTCAGATATGAAAAAAAATAAAAAACGTGGTTATAGAGTAAAGCTAGCCTTGGTGGGTGTAATATTTTTTGGAATAGCTATGGTTATTTCTAGTTTCTTCTTGGTCTTTGGCCGGAATAGTATTTCTGGAGATAATATATCTTTGGTTCTAACTATTCCGTTTACAGTAGGTGGGGGAGAGGTCTTGCCAATGCAGGTCGGTATTCGTAACGACAACACTGTCCCGATGGAGGCGGCTACCTTAATTATCGAATATCCTCCCGGAACAAAATCGGTTGAGGATACACCGAGAGATTTGCACACCGAAAGGATTCCTCTCGATACTATCCAGTCGGGTGAATTTCTAAATATGCCGTTACGGGTAACTGTCTTTGGTGAAGAGAATGAGGAAAAGGTTATTAAAGCTTCTATCGAATACAGGGTTCAGGGTTCTGGAGCTAGATTTTTCAAGGAGGCGGAACCGCAGTCATTTAGAGTTAGTTCAGCGCCGGTTTCTTTTCGGGTAGATGGATTAAAACGAGTTTCGTCCGGTCAAGAAAGTAGTCATAAAGTCACCATCGTTTCCAATTCTCTAACTCCATTATCAGAGGTGATGGTCAAAGTCGATTATCCGGTCGGTTTTGAGTTTGTTAAATCCGACCCACCTCCGAGTTCAGGGCAAAACACATGGATAATTAAAGATGTTAATCCAGAAACTCAACATTCTATAACAATCACTGGTAAAGTAATCGGTCAGGAAACCGATCAACACGTGATGAATTTCAGCGCCGGTATCCCTAACGAAAGAGATAAAAATAATTTTGCTTCTGTGTTCGCTAACGCTTCGACTGAATTTGAAATCGAACCAGCCTTTTTGGATATCGGTGTTACCATGGGTGATGAATCAGGCGAATCGAGGGCGATTAACAAAGGTGATTCAACCGGTGTAAATATAACCATCAATAATACTTTGCCATACAGTGTTTACGATATGCGTACAGTGGTCACTCTGTCAGGTAATGCTTTTATCGATAGTGGGGTGCAGGCTAGCAAGGGGGGTTATTATGATTCTGCCAATAACACTATTCTATGGGATGTAGCTAACACCTATGATTTTGATCAGCTACGACCGGGTGCGACTAGAAATATAAAATTCGATGTAAAACCTAATTCCAGTATAGACTCCAATCCACAAGTGACTATGAAGATAGACGTTTTTGCTCGCCGAGTTGCGGAGGGTCAGGTAAATGAAGAGTTGCTTGGTAGTGTGGTTCGTACCGTAAAAGTAAACTCAGAGGTTGATCTATTAACTAGCGCTAGTCATGGCACACAACCTTTCAGTGATTCTGGTCCGGTGCCACCTCAGGTTGGTGAGACAACGACCTACACTATTTCTTCACGAATCGAAAACGGAGCCAACGCCGTTCGTGGTGCTAAAGTCTCTATGTCTTTGCCGGTCTATGTAAAGTGGCTAGACAATACCTCAGGTACCGGTTCTTTTGAATATAATCAAACAAACAAAACCCTTACGTGGCAGATTGGTGATATTGCCGAAAATGCTTCAGCTAGCGCCTCGTTCCAAGTCTCTCTATTGCCAAGTACATCACAAATTGGTAAAACACCAGTATTGGTGAATGACCAAACTTTGACCGCCACCGATACATTTACCAATGATAGTGTGGTGGCTGAAAACGATGAGGTTGAGACTACGCTTTCTAGAGAAGCTGGTTTTGGTCAAGAAAGTGGAGTTGTTCAACCATAGACTCTGTAGCCAAACAAAGCACCTATAAGTTTAAATAAAGAAATGAGCGTAGCGATTATTATGGATTTTCATTTTATTCACTCTAGATAAACAAAGTAAATATTGATATGAACGAGAAAACTGAATCAAGGTTGGAAAAAATTGTCTCTTTGTGTAAGCGACGAGGTTTTGTCTACCCTGGTAGTGAAATTTACGGAGGACTAGCTGGTGTGTTTGATTATGGTCCCAACGGCGTCGAACTACTTAATAATCTTAAACGAGCTTGGTGGAAGGCCAATGTCTACGATAAGGAAAATTATTACGGTCTTGACTCTGGCATGTTTAAACACCCCAAGGTTTGGGAGGCTAGTGGACACACCTCGGGGTTTTCTGATCCTCTAGCAGAGTGTCGAGAGTGTAATACTCGTATTAGGGTGGATAAAGAATTAGAACGAGTTGGTATTACGGCTGATGAAAAAATGTCTGAAGCAGAAATAAACAAACTATTTGATTCAGCTAGAGAAAAAATAGCTTGTCCAAAATGTGGTCAAAAGAATTTTACTTCAGCCAAGGCTTTTAATCTTCTGGTTAAATCAAATCTAGGTGACTTTACTTCAGAAGGTAATGATCCGGTCTATCTACCGGGTGAAGCTTGTCAGGGGGTTTACCTTAATTTTAAAAATGTGGTTGATACCATGTCTCCCAAATTGCCATTTGGTTTGGTACAAATCGGTAAAGCCTTTCGTAATGAAATATCACCTCGAAATTTCTTGTTTAGAACTAGAGAGATGGAACAGGCGGACACTCAGTTTTTTGTAAAGCCAAATGAGAATGAAGAAGCTTTCAAGCGTATCAAACAAGAACGCTATGACTGGTATGTTTCCATCGGTATTAAGCCTGAAAATCTACGATTTAAGCAACATGATAATCTTGTTTTTTACGCCAAAGACGCTTGGGACATTGAATACAATTTTCCCACTCTTGGTTTTGATGAACTTGAAGGTATTCATGATCGGACTGATTATGATCTATCTCAACACATGGAATTTTCTGGTGCCGATTTAAGATATACCGATCCGGAGACCGGTGAAAAATATATTCCTTGGATTTTGGAAACTTCGGTTGGTCTTGGTCGAATGTTTATGGCTGTTATCTCCGACGCTTACCATGAAGAAGAAATGGATGGTAATATTCGTACCGTCTTAAAATTACATAAAGACCTATCTCCATATCGGGTAGCCGTCTCGCCACTGTTAAAAAATAAACCTCACTTGGTAGAAAAGGCCAGGGAAGTGTTTACTGTTCTTAAGAAAGAATTTGGCAAGGTGGCGTGGGATGATAATGGAAATGTTGGTAAGCGTTACCGTCGTCAAGATGAAATCGGCACCCCACACTGTGTTGTGATTGACTTTGAGACTCTAGGTGAAGAGAATTCAGAATTGAAAGACACGGTCACGGTTCGTGATCGTGATACCGGTGAGCAGAAGCGAGTAGCGATTGATGAATTAATTGAGTATTTAAAATAATGTCAACCAAAAAAGCAAAGTATATTACCACCACGCTACCGTATGTGAATGCCAATCCGCACGTTGGTTTTGCGCTTGAATTTGTCCAAGCGGATACCCTCGCTCGTTATTGGCGACTGATGGGACACGAAGTATTTTTCAATACCGGTACCGATGAGCATGGTCAAAAGATTGCCGAGAAGGCCGATGCCGAAGGCATCGGCCGTCAAGAGTACACCGATTATTATGCTGCTCAGTTTGATAAACTTAAAGGAGCGCTCAATCTATCCTACGACAAATTTATTCGTACCACTGATGAAACCCACAAATTAGCGGCGGCTGAAATTTGGAAACGTTGTGCTGAAAACGGTGACATCGGTAAAAAGGTTTATTCGGGACTTTACTGCGTAGGTGACGAGATGTTTTTGCGTGACAGTGACTTGGTTGATGGACGCTGTCCTAATCATCCGAACCAAGACCCAATTACCATTGAAGAAGAAAATTATTATTTTAAGCTATCAAATTACGAACAATATTTAACCGATTATCTATCTGATGAATCGGTCATTATGCCGGATTGGCAAAGAAAATGGGCTCTGGAATTTGTAAAAGGGGGATTAGGTGACTTAAGTATTTCTCGGCCAAAAACCAGAGTTGATTGGGGTATTCCGGTACCCGGTGATGATGAACATGTTATGTATGTTTGGTTTGATGCGCTAACCAACTATATTTCAACATTAGGTTGGCCTCAAGAAGAGGGTGATTTTAAGAAATTTTGGACAGACGGTGAAACCCTACAATTAGCTGGTAAAGATCAGGTTCGTTTCCAATCTATTATTTGGCAAGCCATGCTTAAGAGTGCTGGCATTAAAGCTACTGACCGAGTCTTTTATCACGGTTTTATAAACAGCGGAGGCCAAAAAATGAGTAAGTCGCTAGGTAATGTTATTTCTCCGTATGATTTAGTGGAGAAGTATGGTATCGATGCAACTCGTTATATTTTGTTACGACATGTTCATCCAACCGATGATTCTGATCTTACTTGGGAAAAGATGGATGAATGGTATACCGCCAATCTAGTAAATGGTCTTGGTAATCTAACGGCTCGGGTTATGAAAATGGCGGAGACACACCTAGATGGCCCAATAGCCAAACCGGAGGTCGGTCAGTTTGAGAGTGGGTATCTAAACGCTCTTGATCGTTTCGACTTTATGGCGGCTTGTGACTTTGTCTGGAAGAAGGTAGGGGAGCTGGACGAGAAAATAACCGAGACTGAGCCATTCAAACTGGTAAAAACTGATAAAGAAGCAGCGGTGAAAATAATTAAAGAATTGGTTCACAATCTCTACATCGTTGGCCGGATGCTTAATCCGTTAATGCCAGAGACAAATGAAATTATTAAGAGAGCTGTATTGGATAATAAAAAACCAAACAATCTATTTAATAGATTAGATAATTGATATGGAAGCTTTAGAAAGAGAAAGAGAATTTCCTATTGAACGATTAGAGAATACTCTAATTGACCACGGTCTTGAGGCTTCAGTTGTCTTTGAAGATTAAGCTTGTGTTATTAATTGTGAAGGTTTACATATGCTGAGAGTGGCGATAGTTAATGATGAATTAGTAATTGATTATATTGAGAAAGACTCTTTTGAAGATGATGTCCATTCAAAAATAATTGGTGCCCTCAAGACTTTTGCAGATGAATATGGCTATACAGTCCGGGCCAGTAATGTATTAGCGAATGCTCGTAATTTTTGGTTCAGAATGGGGTTTGTCGAAGAAGTAAGTGATTTTGTTTATGAAGGCGATCTCTAAAAATACTAAGATTAAATTTAATCTAAACCTTAAAAAGAAAAATATTATTCATAATCTATACAAAACCTTTCATTCGAATGAAAGGTTTTGTATTTTTAATTATGAATTCATATACGTAGGTATTTACGTAGGCAGTTATGTAAATATGTTATGATGATTCTATATTGTAAAATTATGGGCATGCATGGTATTGAAGATATTCTACAAAGGAATCACAAAGTAGAAATGGATAAAGCCTGGGAAACGAGTAAGATTAGGCGGGGCGTTATCGCTGTGATTACGTATTTGGTGGCAGTAGCCTTCATGATGCGGATTGGTGTAACTGATTCATGGTTAAATGCGCTAGTCCCGACTGGTGGCTATATTCTCTCGACGCTCTCGCTCCCATTTATAAAACGCTGGTGGCTCAATAAGTACCATCAATAGCAAATAATAAGACACGTAGAAATCTCGACAACCTTTCATTCGAATGAAAGGTTTGGAGTGTGGTAGAATTGTACTGTAAAAAAATAAAGACAGACCTCATGATTCCCTCAGAAGGATTTAAATATATTGATACTCATGCGCATTTGAATTTGGGGGCGTTTAAGGATGATTGTCAGGCGGTTATTAAAAGCTGTACAGATAAAGAAGTGGCAGTTATAAATGTTGGAACTAAAGAGACCACTAGTGCACGGGCAGTAGAGTTGGCAAAACAGTATGAGCGTTGCTACGCTATCGTCGGCCTTCATCCCATCCAAACTACTCCAGGTCAGCACGATGAAGAAGAGATTGGGCTGGGTGGCCAGCCTTTCGCTTCAAAAGGGGAGGTTTTTGCCAAAGACTGGTACCGCAAGTTAGCTAAAAGTGAAAAGGTGGTTGGTATCGGTGAGTGTGGTTTTGATTATTATCACAATTCAGCTGATACTTACAAAACTCAAGAAGAGGCTTTTATTGCTCAGATAGAACTAGCCAATGAACTTAATTTACCGCTGATGATTCATACCCGTGGCCCTAAGCCAGGCGAGGTGAGTCCGACCGGTCGTAGTGTTTATCAAGATGTCTATGAGACCCTAAAGCAGTACGCCAAGGTATCATTCAATGTTCATTTCTACGCTGGTACTATCGCTGAGGCAGATAAGTTTTTTGAACTCGGTGGCACCATTTCCTTCACTGGCGTTATAACTTTTGCCAAAGATTATGAAGAGGTAGTCAAATGGGTACCGCTTGAGAAAATTCATGCTGAAACAGATTGTCCATACGTGGCACCAAAACCTCATCGAGGTCAGCGGTGTGAACCTTGGATGGTTAAAGAAGTCTATAAAAAGATAGCTGAGTTAAAGTCTTTTGACGAGGAGGTAGTCCGCCTACAGCTAATAGAAAACGCAAAATCATTTTACAGAATTTAAATTTGTAAATACCGATCTTTAGATCTTTTTAATGTTTTTCTATCGGGTCAGTTTTTTTGACTACTATAAATAAATTCTTAAACAAATCTTCAATATCCACGTCATAACCCACCATTTCTGACAATTCATCGGTCAATCCTAGTACGGCATGTTCTAATTCTCCAACCATATATTCGGTATCAACGATAAGGTAGACTGTATATATAACTTCATCTTGCTCATTTAGATCAACATCTTGAATCCTAAAAGCACCATCATAAAGCTGGGTAGCTATGCTACTAATCAGCCTAGCTGCTTCAGCAGTAAAACCGGCAGCTTCAGCTCGGCTTATATACTGTGCACCAATCAAGTCGGTAAATTCTTTTTCATTTTTGACTTTGAATCCGATCGTGTCGCCAAGATGATAGGTATCGGGTGGCTTAGGGAATAATTCATCCTTCATATAAATCTAATCAAAAATTGAAATCAAATACTCATTTATTTCTCTTTGGTCCATATCGTAGAAATCAATATTTTTTCGATGGATGTATTTGGCTAAGTCTCGGCCGACGAAGCGCCAGTGCCATGGTTCGTAAACATAGTGAACGTTGTTTTCCGGATAAGACAAAATAAAGCCATAGCGATAGGCGTTTTTGGCTAGCCAAGCAAAGGCCTCGGTTTGGGCAAAGCTGGTGTAAGCACCACCAACACTGGTGGTAGTTAGGTCAACGGTCGTACCGAGTTGGTGTTCTGAGTAACCTTGGTCGGCTGAGAAGGCATTGGCGCCACTGCCGTATTGCACAGTGTACTGACCTTTTAGTACAGTCTGTTCTTCAAATGAACGGAAGGCAGAAGTAACCAGTAGTTCCACTCCATCTGATTTAGCTTCCTTGAGCATGTCTTCTAAGAAAGGCCAAGCCTCGCTGTGAAAAAACTGAGCTTGTCGGTCCGGATAGACATATTTCTTATCAATTTCTGTCAGTTTGCTTGGCCTGAAATTTTCATTCAAAAAATACACCTTGGAATATTTTTGGAGTAGTTCTTTATCGGTCTTAGATAATCTGTCTAAAACATTTACTGTACCGGCCAAGTCCTCAATTTGTCCGGCAAACTCACGGTTCTTATTTTTTTCATCACGCAAATCATCCTCAGTATCTTCTAGGTCATCTAAGGTTGATTCAAGCTCAGTTTCTAATTCTGAAATGAATTCCTCTCTGTCCGCCAAGGTGACAGTGGTGGAAGCCAGCTCCATCTCCAAATCTTTTTGAACAGTCTCTAGGCTTGTCACCTTGGCGGACAGAGTTTCCGTCTTCCAAAATAAATAACCGGCGCTAACTATGGCACCAAATAAAAAGACTATAATCAATATAGAAGAGTAGTTAAATCGTCTTTGGACGGTGTCAGACATGAATCTAAGTATATCATTATCAGTCAGACAAGCGTATAGGGCTGAAATATTGATAAAATAGTGATTTTGTTGTAGTGTAGGCGAGTTATAAGTAATGACAAAAATTATGTCAGAAACAAAAATGCCAGTAGCCGAAGTGGCTTCAGAAGCGGTTCTAGATGAACAAACTGCTTATGAAATCGCTTTCCACGTTCTTCCAACGGTTGCTGAAGGGGAAGTGTCTAGAGTGTTTGATTCCATCAAGGAACAAATTACCAATAATGGTGGCGAAATAATCAGTAGTGAAGCTCCAGAAAGATTTGAGCTTGCTTACGAGATTATCAAGCAGATTGATAGTAAAAATAGGAAATTTAAAAGCGCCTACTTCGGTTGGATTCGTTTCAAGTTGACTAGTTCAGTTTTGGAACATTTAGTAGAAAGTGTTGAAACCAACCCAGAATTATTGAGACACTTGATTATTAAACTATCAAAAACCGAAGAAGCTAATCCATTTTATTTCCACCAAGCGCTAGCTTCAGAAAAGGCTACTAAAGTAGACAAAGAAGAAGATGTAGCTGATGAAGAGACCGACGAAGTGGATGAAGCAGGAGATGAGGAGACAGATTCAGAGGCGGTAGATGGTGATAAAGATGAAGAAGCTAAGGAGGAGGACAAGTAATCTTATCAATTCTAAGCAATAAATTTATGTACCTTAACAAAGCAATGATTTACGGAAACCTAACTCGCGACCCTGAGTTAAAGGCCTTACCAAGTGGTATGAACGTGTGTTCATTTTCGATTGCCACTAATCGTGTCTACAATGATAGAGACGGAAAGAGACAGGAAAGTGTTGATTATCACAATGTAGTTGTCTTTGGTAAACAGGCTGACACAACCCATAAATACCTCAAGAAGGGTAGCGGTGCTTATGTAGAAGGTCGTATGCAGACCAGAAGTTGGGATAAAGATGGTGTAAAACACTATCGAACCGAAGTCGTAGCTGAGCGGGTACAGTTTGGACCACGTACCGGAGGAGGTGATGGGGGAGGTACGCCAGCCTCAACTGGTGGTAACAACCCACAAGATAGCGCTATACCACCAGCTCCGGAGTATCCAGAGGAAGACATTAATCCAGACGACATTCCATTTTAGAGCTTCAGATTTACCCAATCTGCTTTGTCAGGTATCGGTAATTTGTCACTCACCGTACCGACGTACGACTCGTTTCAAATCCCTCACTTTCCTCGCATCTCGGGCAACCAGAAACTCTAAAAATCCTGAGCACACTCAAATTAGTAAACAACCAGAAATTCAAAATTTAATCATTTTAAACATCACCATGGAAGAAAAACAAATTAACCACACCCATAATCATATTGATTACAAGGACATTATCCGTCTTAACTCATTTGTGAATCCACACTCACGAATGTACAGTCGAAAACGAACTAAGTTTTCTGCCAAAGGTCAACGAGATTTTGCTAGAGCTACCAAAAGAGCGAGATTTATGGCTTTAATGCCGTTTGTTAAACACTAGAAAAAACAAGCAGAGGCGAGAGCCTCTGCTTGTTTTTCTTATCCAAACGTCGCCCCCGCAGGGGGCGACGTTTGGTATTCATTACCCATCTAAAATTACCCTTAAGCCTTTTCTATTCTTTCAGCGTATAGCCCAGTTTCAGTATTGATAGCCACAATATCTCCCTCACCAATAAACATTGGTACCATTATCTTGGTTCCCGTTTCCAGAGTCACTTCTTTTTGGGCTCCAGAAGAGGTGTTACCTTTGACCGCTTCCATCGCTTCCTTAACCTTAAGCTCAACTTTGATTGGTATCTTAACACCAATGACTTCGTCATCAAACAGTAATGCGTCTAAATCACTGCGGTCTTTAATGAATTGACCTGCTTCACCTACTAAGTCAGCTGTGAGAGAAAAACGTTCACTCGGTTTACCAACTGGATGAAACCAATATTCATCTCCTTTGCGATAAATCAGAGTGATTTTTTTGGTTTCCAAATCAGCTTCGTCGGCGGTTTCGTTAACATGAAAAGTGTTTTCGTAAGCCCGACCGGATTTTAGACCTTTAAGCTTGGTGATATTGACCGGTTTGCGCTGTTGTTTTCTAAATACATGATAACTAAGCACTATACAGGGTTCATCATTGTAGATGATAACTTTTTTGGGGGTAATTTCGTTATAAGAGAGGACTGCCATAGGCTTTGTTAATTAACAATAAATGATACTATACCAAAGTCAGAGTATTTCCAACTAGGCCAAAATGGTATCACATATGTTTCTGTTCTCAAATAATGACAACGCCAAAGATTTGGCTGATGAAGATATCTTAATAATGGCTAAGGCTAAACCTTGGTTATTTGGGGTGTTGCTCGATCGTTACCAGACGGCCTTTATGCGCAAGGCTATGAGTATTTTGCATAATGAAGAGGAGGCTAAGGAGGTGGTTCAAGATACTTTTACTAAGATATACGTAAACGCTGATTCTTTCTCAGTCCAAGCCGGAGCCAAATTTTCTTCTTGGGCGTATAAGATATTGATGAATACCGCTTTCACCCGCTACCAAAGATTGGTTAAGCAAGGGCAACGATTTACCAATCTTGACCCCGAATTCGAACAATTTATCGGCGAAAAAAGTCATCACTCTGGTTTTGAAGAAAGAAGGGATGCGATTGAGAGGATTTTTAAGAGATTACCTAGTCATTTTGTCTTCGTGTTACGTCTTCATTACTTAGAAAGATACAGTCATGAAGCCATCGCTAAGGAAACCGGCGAGAGAGTCGGTACCATTAAAGCACGAATTCATCGAGCCAAGTCGGCCTTTAAGAAAGAAAGTCGTGATGGAGAAATAGATTTATTTAGTATCTGATTGCAACTTTTTGATTTGGTTAGTAAGTTATATAGTATGAATATGAAAAATTCTGAAAACAAAGTAAGAAAAACCATCATGCGTCGAGTCTACTACGCTTATTTACTGCGAATGATTGGACAACCTTTGTCTATACAGGTCTGTCTACTGTCTTTAAGCTTGTTATGGCTAACTCAACTAATATCCATACCGGCTATTATGCACAATCTTTTGGTCATACCAGTTGGCCGGGTTCCTGGATATGTGTGGGAAGCTTTGACCGGAACAGAGTTTATCGTTTTGTTGGTACTTGGTGTCATTATGATGACAGCTCTATCGCTTAGAGTTACTCTTCGTTTTCACAAGCCGATTGCTACTGTGGTTGGGTAGGGTGGTTGATAATAATAGTTATGGCGACGTAGAGCTCTGATACAATTATCAGTATGCACGGTAGTCATTTTATTGGCATTGTTATTATCGGGGTACCGGTTTTAACGGTGATGTTTTTTATCACCCCATCTCTCTTGGAGATAGATAAGATATTTCTGACCACTACCACTTTTTTGTTTTCAATTTTTACCGGTTTTTTTATTTCTCACCAAGCCTCACGGTTTAACGCTGTTCGAGAAGCAGTCACTTCTTTTGACGGTAAGTTATCTAATATCTACCGGACCAGTGGTCATGTAAACGAGGAGTTGCAAGCCAAAATTGGTGAGGCAATCGTAAATCACTATAAATTAATTTTAGAATCTAAGATTTGGGATTATCACTACGTCAGAAAATCAGTAACCCTAAAATCCATCCACGCTTATCTAGACGAATTTGTTGATGATAAAAATGTTGGTAAATTATCCAATCAGGCCCTCGGTTCAATTATCAAGGGTCTCGATGAGTGTCAACGGCTAAGGAAACGAATAGTGGCTCTAAGAGAAGAAAGAATCCGTGACGAACAGTGGTTACTAATAATCTTTTTTGCCATTATCTTGCTGTTTTCGGTCAGTGCTCTGCCGTCGGTTGGTATGATCTTCGCCTCTCTGATGAAGGCCACTTTTGTGGCTTCGATTGGAGCGGTGTTGTTGATTCTATACAGATTAAATACTTTGCAATTTTCGGAGTCACTGATGGGTGAGCATTCCGCCTATGACGTAATCAACATCGTTAAAGATAAATAATCCCTATCAGATTATTAGGGTAAAAAAGCTTTAGACCAAAGGAACTTTCGAGCTAAAGACCAAATTCGGGACCTAAAATCACAAAACTAACGCTCAACAGAGCGGTAGTTTTGTGATTATCTAACTTAGTTTTACCAGTCCGTCTAGAATTACCTCGTTAGCTTGCGACCGGTGTGGTGTGAGGGTGTTTCTGGTATCGTTTATACGTCTTCTTTAAGAGCTTTACGGACGTTTTTCTGTAGCTCGTTAAGGAGTTTTTTGTCTTCTTTTAGGGTGGTGCGAGCAGCGTCGTAACCTCGTCCCAATTTAACTTCGGTACTCTCGTCACCACCTGGTGGTAGGTAGGTGTATGAAGCGCCAGCTTTTTTGATTAGGCCGTATTTTTCACCGAGAGCCAATAATTCTCCTTCTCTTGAAATACCTTCGCCGTAAATCAAGTCAAACTCTGTAGTACGGAATGGAGCGGCTACTTTGTTTTTGACTACTTTTACTCGGTGTCTACCACCAACTACTTCGTCACCTTTCTTGATCTGGGCAATTCGTCTTATATCTAGTCGGACAGAGGTGTAAAATTTAAGGGCTTTTCCACCTGGAGTGGTTTCTGGATTACCGAACATTACTCCAACTTGCATACGGATCTGGTTGATAAATATGACCACGGTTGTGCTCTTGGCTACGATAGCGGTTAGTTTACGCAAAGCTTGGCTCATCAATCTGGCTTGTTTACCAACATGGTGAGCTCCCATTTCACCCTCGATTTCATCCCGTGGGGTTAGGGCGGCCACTGAGTCAACTACTATCACATCAATCTTGCCGGAACGCACTAAAGATTCTACGATCTCCAGAGCTTGTTCACCGTTGTTTGGTTGAGAAATAAGTAGCTCGTCCAATTTCACTCCCAGTTTTTCGGCATACTCTGGGTCCATGGCGTGTTCAGCGTCAATAAAAGCACAGATACCTTTCATTTTTTGTGCTTCGGCGACGGCGTGGAGAGAGAGGGTAGTCTTACCAGAAGACTCCGGTCCGTAAATCTCAATGATACGACCACGGGGAAATCCACCGATGCCAAGAGCGTCATCGAGTCCAATTGATCCAGTTGGGATTGAATCAATATCCACTTTTTTGGTGTCACCCAAAGTCATGATGGCGTCATCACCAAATTTTGTCTTAATGCTACGAAGAGTTTCGGCTATGTCTTCGGCTCCTTTTGCGACTCCACTTTCAGCGGGTATAGTCTGTGTCTTTGCGGTCTTGGTTGCTTTTTTGGCTGCCATATTTAATATAATTAATTACTCATTTAATACTACAATTGCTTCTTGATTTTCTTCAGTTTCGGTTGGTAGGTAAACAAAACTACGACGGACTGAAACTTCGTGACCATAACGGTCCTTGGCTCTTAAGGTACTAACAGTATAACCATTTTCTAAGACCAGAGATTCTTTAAAATAGCCATCTTGGTCGGTATATATTTGTCGGCCGTTTAAGGTCATATACACTATGTTATTGGCTCGTCCTTCCAGTATTATAACCCGATCAGTTTGAGCGGAACTTAATTGATCGGTGATTGATATTTGGGGACCGGCTAGGATAAAGCGGGCTTGATAGGCGGTGTAGACAACCAAACCAAGCGCCAATAAAAATACGAAAAAGGCCTTGAGAATATGTCTTAGATTAAATGATTGATTTTTTAGTATCAGGGGTGACATGTTTTGTTAGCGATAGTTCAATTCATTATCTTCTGTCTCATCGTAGTCCTCATTTGATTCGTTGTCATCCTCAGTATCCCCATATTCGTCATCATCAGGCGCTTCGTCTAATATTTCTCGACCTTTAGAGCCATTTTGGGGACCAATTACGCCCCGTTCTTCCAACATATCTATTAGGCGAGCGGCTCTGGAATACCCAATCCGAAGCTTACGCTGAAGATATGAGGTCGAAGCTTTACCGGCTTCTTTGACGGCTTGTTTAGCGTCTTCATAAAGATCGTCATCGTCATCATCTACACTGGTGCCAAAGATACTGTTGTCACCGGCGCCAGCCCCTGGTTCAAGATCAATCCAGTCTAATTCGTGGGCGTCGGCTTGTTTTTTAAGATAATTAACCACGTTTTTAATCTCATCTTCAGAAATAAAGGCTGATTGAAGACGGGTTGGCTTGCTACTCTCGCCAGAGAGGAAGAGCATGTCACCTTTACCAAGCAGTTTTTCGGCCCCCGGTTGATCGAGGATGGTGCGGGAGTCTATTTGTGAAATCACTTGAAGAGCAATTCGGGTTGGAATATTAGCTTTAATGGTACCGGTAATAACGTTTACCGATGGGCGCTGAGTGGCCAAGATTAGGTGGATTCCCACCGCTCGACTCATCTGTGCTAGACGCACAATCAAGGCCTCAAGCTCTCTAGGGTAGCTGTGCATCAAATCGGCCAATTCATCCATCACTATCACGATGTAGGGAAGTGGTTCGGGTAGGTTTTGTTTTTCTTCCTCTTGTTCACCGTTCTTCTCCCAAGCTGCTTTGGCCGGTTGGTAGATTTTACTGTGATAGGAATCTAGATTTTGTACTTTTTCAGCCTGCAATATATCGTAACGTCGTTCCATTTCTTTTACTGCCCACTTCAGTGACATTAGAGCTTTTTTGGCATCTATGATGACCGGCGATAGTAGGTGAGGAATTCCATCGTAAAGGGTAAGTTCTACACGCTTCGGGTCAATCATTATGAAGCGTAGCTGTTCAGGGCTGTTGCGGAAAAGGAGAGAGATTATGACGTTATGAATAGCGACTGATTTTCCGGAGCCAGTGGTACCGGCAATCAAGGCGTGAGGCATTCGGGCGATGTTGGCAAAATGTACGTGACCAGTAATGTCTTTACCAAGGGCCACAAAGAGTGGTTTTGGTGAGTCAGTGTACTCTGGGGATGAGAGAAGGGAGGCTAGACCGATATTAGCTTTTTCTACATTTGGTACCTCAATACCAACCAGTGACTTGCCGTGGATAGGGGCTTCGATACGAATTGTGCCGGAGGCTAGATTTAGTTCTAGTTCTCGTTGTAGACCGACAATTCTTGAAATCTTCACCCCTTGGGCTGGTTTTAGAGCATAACGGGCCACGGTCGGTCCAATCTCGACCGTGTCCATCTCTACGTTGATACCAAATTCTTTTAGAACTCTTTTAATAGTATTGGCGTTGGCTTTTATGTCACCGGTCTTAGCTTTGCCCCTGTCTTTACCAAGGAGTGATAGAGGGGGAGCGTCGTAGGTGCCTACAAAGTTACTGACCACAAAATCATCACTACCGGATTTGGTTAGACCAAGTCTCTCGGTCACACTTTTCTTACCTGATTTTTCGGCCGGTTTTTCTTCATCGTCGGTCTCTTCTTCCGCTTCTTGTTCTTCCTCGGCTTCTAGGGGTATATCAAAATCCTCGTCATCAATAGTGTCGTCTGCTTCTTTATTAAGCTCACGTTTACGTAAGAAGGTCGGCATTTTGAGACCGGTATTAAAAGTTAAGAAAATCCCTGTACCAAAGAAGGCTAAAGCAAAAACCGATGTCGCCACGTCTTTGATTAGGTAACTAAGTGGAGCTTCAATCAACCAACCTAGTTTGCCACCAGCCCCGACCTTATATATCTCCAAAAGGGTAAGGGCTGAAAGAAACATAAATATGATGCCGGAGATTTTGGAGGTGCTTATTTTTTGGCTATCTTCTCTTGGTTTCAAAAAGGCGTAAACAAAAAAACCACACAGTATCGGAGCCAACCAAGCTCCGCCGCCAAAGAGGTAGGTGAGAGTCAGTTTGGTCCAATCGCCGACCATACCGGCGTAATTAAAAAGTGAAAGTAAGAAGAAAACACCCAGTGATCCCATAGCTAGGGCTCCAATAGATTGTTTAGCGTGGGGTGAGATATCATTAAAAAGTGGTTCCCGATTTTTATCATTTTTTCTTGCTTTTCGCTTCGCCATAGTTTGCCGTCAAAAAATTACTGAATACAAAAATACCCTTTAGTATAACAATATAATAACACGGTAGATAGCTCATGAGGGCAGTAAATAAACGCCTTAAAAGACTCCTTGTCTAGTTGTCAAAAAGACAGAAAAGTATATAGTACAAATAACTTGTCCGATATGTCAGCTCAACTTTTATAAAGGACAGATACTATGAATACAAAAGACATTTCATTTAACGACATAAACTTTCAAAAGCTGGTCCAAGACGAGAACTATTATAAGTATATTTTTAAAAAGACAGAGAAAATTGTCACTGTTGTCTTTTATATTTTGAATAATGTCGAATCAGACAAAAAGACAGAAACTCATGTCAGTAATATTGCCAGCAAGGCACACTTAGTCCATGAACATTCCCTCAGGACTTTAGAGGTTAAGCGATCGGCTAGTCGGGAAGTTTTGGAACAATTCGCTCAGTCATTGATTGCCCTTGAAAGTACCTTTAGGGTGTCGGCAGCTACCCCGCTAATTGCTCCTGAAGTATTGCGAGCAGTAGTGGTTGAAATAGACACTGTCCTCCGTGGTTTGCGTAGCTACTTAGTGGAAGAAAAGAAAGCAGATGAAAGCTTCTTTAGCTTTGGTGAAGAGTCGGCGAGAGCTAGAATTAGTAGTCGAAAAACATCAGTTACTAAGGGTCTCGTAGCCACCGAAAAAGATAGCGATACTACACCAAACAAAACTACCACCGTATCGGCTACTGCTGATAGACGCTCTAGAATTCAGACGATTATTGAAGCTAAAGGAGAAGCTACTATAAAAGACATTTCTGATATTATTACGGACTGTAGTGAAAAGACAATTCAAAGAGAGTTACAGTCAATGATAGAGGACAACCTTGTTAAAAGACAAGGTGAAAGACGTTGGTCACGATATTCACTATTCTAGTATTTATATTTTGCAGTTAACTTGAGCAAATCTCAATCATTGTATTTTGTCTTTATATATAGGACAGATTCCATAAAAAGACATTCAGGCTTATTTAAACGACAAATATAAAACATTAGGTTTAAGACTTGATTTAGGACGATTTTATTTTGTTGTTGTCATATGTATATTTGTATTGTGTGGTCAAAAATAAGAGTAAGAAGAAAGTAGCTTGGTCGTCATAACAGGTAGACATAAAAGGGATATTTAGTTGACTTTAAGTAGTTAAACACGTATTCTTTTCGGTCAGTCCATACGGTATTGTTTTTCTTAAATTTGTTCACGCTATCCACAAATTGATAGGCGTACAAAATCAATAAGCAAGCTATACTATTGGAGTGCCATTTGCACGCTTTTTTGAAAGATAAAGCTAGCAAATAGAGGTATTAGTTCTTTGACAAATAATGAATTAGAAAAGGAGTGTAAAAGCTATTTCGAATTTAGTCCCTGATTTACTTTTCTAGGAGTATCATCGGAACACGAATATAGTAAGCTACCAGCCAGTTCTAATATTCATTCATACAACAGATTAAAAAACTCAAGCACTAATCAACGGTGCTTCATAAAAGTTGATTCCCGATATTCCTTTTTCCTACTTGAAAGCTTAAGACTGAAACTCAGACCTTTATTACAGCTAACCTATATTGATGAGTGGTTTCTAAAGCTCCTCATTATATATAGTTAGTGATATTACGTTACGAGCTTCTGCTGGTGACGAAATATGAATTAATTCATATTACTAGTTTAGAAACGCTCCGCTAATGGAGCACCGTGAATTAAGGTTCACAAAAATAATTATAATTATGACTGTTATTACACAATCTTTTGCTTCAAAGCTATCAGTAGCTTTTGTAGCAATTGCTATGATGTTTATGGCTGTTGCTCCTGCACAGGCGCAAACTGCTGAAGAACTTCAAGCAGAGATCGCTAAGCTTATGGCTACGATCAACCAATTACAATCACAAATCGGTCAGGGTGCTACTAACGTAGCTTCTGGCATTTGTCCTTACACATGGACACGAACATTGACATCAGGTTCAACTGGTGACGATGTAATGAAACTACAACAATTCCTAAACGCTAGCGAAGACACTCGTGTTGCCGCTACTGGTGCTGGATCAGTTGGAGCTGAAACTATGTACTTTGGACCAGCTACTGCAGCTGCTGTTCAAAAGTTCCAAGTTAAGTACCGAGCTGACATCCTTACACCAAATGGTCTTGTAAACCCAGTGCCACACTTTGGTCCATCAACAATGGCTAAAGCTAACGCTCTTTGTACTTCAGCTCCAGTTGATAACGGAGATGGTGACAATGGCGATGACGGTGACATGGACAACGGAGATGTAGAGCTTTCAGGCGAAGCTTCTCTAGAAGACTTTGAAATCGACGACGCTGATGACTCAGACGTTGAGGAAGGTCAAAATGATGTAGAGGTAGCTGAAATCACTGTTACTTTTGAAGATGGCGACGCTTCAATCTCACGATTGGATCTTGCTTTCACTAGCGCATCAAGCACAAGCCCATGGGATGCTTTCGAAAACTTCTCACTATGGGTTGATGGCGAAATGATCGCTGAACATGACGCTGACTCTAAGTCAGACTACCTAGGTGACGAAGAAGATGGTGTTATCCGATTCTCAGGTCTAGATCTAGTAGCTATGGATGGC
>JAGQME010000005.1 GCA_020428795.1 Candidatus Kaiserbacteria bacterium | reverse complement strand
AAAAGTTGCTAAGAAGGTTGCCAAAAAGGCTACTAAGAAAAAGGTAGTCAAGAAAGTTGCAAAGAAAAAGGCTACTAAGAAAAAGAAATAAGTAAATTAAATTTATTTATTTAGACAAAACCGCTCCTCCACAGCGGTTTTGTCTTTTTTGTCTAATTTTATTTATATAGAAGAGCTTTGAGAAACGTGTTATGCTACTCCAGTTATGTCAATTTTAGACCGTTTTTTTGCCCCAAATTATGAGAAAGAGCTGAAGTCTCTGAAGCCCATCATCGATGAAATTAACGCTTTGGAACCGGAAATATCAGCTCTAACTGATGATCAGATAAAGGAAAGGGTAAGTAGTATAAGAGATGAAGTGCAGGCCGGTAAAAGTCTGGATGATGTTTTGGTCGTGATGTTTGCTTTAACTAGAGAGGTGGCTAAGCGGACGGTTGGTCTACGTCATTATGATGTTCAGTTGATTGGAGGTTTGCTCTTGCATAGAGGGAAAATAACCGAAATGAGAACCGGTGAGGGTAAGACTTTGGTGGGAACTTTGCCAGCTTCGTTAAATGCGTTAACCGGTAAAGGGGTGCACGTGGTAACTGTAAACGATTATCTTTCCAGACGAGACGCTGTTTGGATGGGACAGATATACGCTGGTCTCGGATTGACTTGCGGCATCATCAATCATGAGAGTTCGTTTATGTATGATCCAGATCATCAGGAGGTTGACGAGGAACGAGACGTCGTTGGTTCGTTTAAGGTGGTTTATGATTTTCTAAGACCTTGTACTAGACCAGAGGCTTACCAAGCGGATATTACCTATGGTACCAACAATGAGTATGGTTTTGATTTTTTGCGTGACAATATAGAATTTGAAGTAGACAAGTTAAGACAAAGAGAGCACACTTTTGCGATTGTGGATGAGATAGATTCGATACTGATTGATGAAGCTAGAACTCCTCTTATTATTTCCGCTCCAGCTACGGAAAGTCAAAATTTATATGAGACATTCTCAACGATTGCCAAAACATTAACTCCGGAAGTTCATTACGTAGTAGATGAAAAATTAAAAAGTGCTACTTTGACTGACGCTGGTATAGAAGAAGTGGAGAGACAATTGGGGGTTGAAAATATTTACACAGACAGAGGGATTAAATTTGTGCACCACTTAGAGACGGCGGTTCGAGCCAAAGCTCTTTATACTAGAGATAAAGAGTACGTGGTTAAGGATAATGAGGTAGTGATTGTCGATGAGTTTACCGGTCGCTTGCAGCCAGGGCGTAGGTGGTCTGATGGGTTGCATCAGGCAGTGGAGGCCAAAGAAGGAGTGTCTATCCAAAAAGAGACCAAGACTTACGCCTCGATAACCTATCAAAACTATTTCAAGATGTATAAAAAACTGGCCGGTATGACCGGAACAGCTCTTACATCACAAGAAGAATTCTATACTGTTTATGGGCTTGAAGTGGTACCGGTACCGACTCATAAACCAGTTGCTAGAATAGATAAGAATGATCTTATTTTCCAAACTACCAAAGGTAAGTATCAAGCCGTCATAAATAAAGTAAAAGAATTAAACGAAAAGGGTCAGCCGGTTTTGATTGGTACAGCTTCGATTGATACTAATGAATTACTTTCCCAAGAACTGCAAAAGGCTGGCGTGAAGCATGAGATGCTTAACGCCAAGAATCACGAACGTGAGGGTGAAATTATTGCTAATGCCGGACGTATTAAGATGGTGACTTTGGCTACCAACATGGCTGGTCGTGGGGTGGACATTAAACTTGGTGGTATTGAAGCCAGTAAAGAAGAAGAGAAAGAAGTGCTTGATTTAGGTGGCTTGTTTGTCCTTGGTACCGAAAGACATGAAGCCAGACGAATTGATAATCAGTTGAGAGGTAGGGCCGGTCGGCAGGGTGATCCGGGCGAAACTCAATTTTTTGTTTCAATGGAGGATCAATTGATGAGAGTCTTTGGCGGTGATCGGATTAAGGGTTTGATGGGCACCTTTAGAATTCCAGAGGATCAGCCAATTGAAAATCGGATGATCTCTAAACAACTAGAAGGAGCCCAGTCTCGAATCGAGGGATTTCATTTCGACGCTCGTAAACAAGTCTTAGCCTACGACAACGTACTAAATACCCAGCGGAAGGTCGTTTATAAGCGAAGGAGTGCTATTTTACGCAACGATGTTAAAGCGCTGGATGAATTACTAGGGGAGGTGATTAAGACCGTTCCTGAGGCTAGTGAAGTGATTAAGAATAAGCAGGACGAATTGGGCGAGACAGAGTGGTTGTCATTGTTTCGGCGTTTAGCTCTGCAGATGATCGACATGCTATGGGTAGAGCACTTAGAGGTCATGCAGTACACCAGAAGTAGTGTAAATTTGCGAGCCTACGGTCAGAGAGATCCTCTGATTGAGTATCGTAAGGAAGGGATGAGGTTGTTTAATGAAATGGAAGTCACACTTTTGTATAGATTGGCAGAAGTGATACCTCAGTTGCAACCTCAGGTTCTTGAAAAGGATGAGGCCGAGTTACGTCGGGCAAGAGAAGTGGCTGCTAAAGCCGGTGGAGATAAGGCTATTAACACAAATAAGTCAGTACAAAGGATAAATACTATCGAGTATGGCCGAAATGATCTGGTAGTAATTACTGATGGAAAAAATACCCAAGAATTAAAATATAAGAAGGCCGAACCACTCTTGGCCTCTGGCTGGAAGATTGTAGACAAGGTCTAGTTATATTAGAAAAACTAAAACAAAAACAAAACCTTTCGGTTAACCGAAAGGTTTTGTTTTTGTAAATAAAATAAATGAAGTAATGAGTATGGTTGGAACCATATCTACATATCATTAATGATATGTAGATATATTATTCTTTAATAAAGATAACCCCCCCCGATGAAACGGGGAGTGTGTTTGGCTTAATATTTCATCATTATTCAACATGCTTGCATCGAGGTGGTTCAGCAAAAGACAACTTCGTATAAGGAATGAAGTTTGACTAAATTTTAAGAAAACAGTAGTCTGATGATATGAAAATTATTATTAAAGTATTGATCTCGGCCCTAGCTCTGCTTATTGTGGCTTACTTCATGCCTGGAGTGACCGTAGATGGCTTGTACACTGCCCTGATCACAGCCCTAATACTGGGATTATTAAATGTGACAGTGAGACCAATTCTAATCGTGTTAACGCTACCAATTACAATCATAACCCTTGGCTTATTTATATTTATAATTAACGCTTTGATATTCATGTTCGTGGCCTCATTTGTAGATGGTTTCACAGTAGATGGTTTCGTCACCGCCCTAATAGCTTCCTTGATAGTCAGTATATTAAGTGCGGTTGGTAACAAATACATTAAGTAGCAATCACGAAATAACTATGTTTATATAGTTATTTCGTGATGTGATTCTAGGCAAAAGACCCAACCTATTATATAGGTTGGGTCTTTTGCTACTTCATCGAAATGAACACCGTGTGAATTAGAGTAGCGCTAGGTCATGGTTTTTTTGATTTTTAGTCCATTTTACTCAGAATTGATAAGTACAGTTAAATTATAAGTATATGTACTAAACTCTTAGATTGTGGTATTAATACCAGACTATGTTTGTCGATGAATTAAAAATTTATGCCAAAGCCGGTGACGGTGGTGATGGTGTGGTGCGTTGGAATCGGGTCAAGTTTAAACCAAAGGGTGGACCGGCCGGAGGAAACGGTGGTCGAGGTGGCGATGTTTATCTGCGAGCGGTACCTGATCTAAATAGATTAGCTAAGTACACTGGAGCAAAAGAATTTAAAGCCAAGGCCGGTGAAGATGGTCGCTCTAAAAGTGAGTGGGGCAAAGCCGGTGAAGATGTATATATAGAGGTGCCGGTAGGATCAGTGGTGACTGATCTTGAAAGGAATCGGGTCTATGAATTATTTACAGCTGGACAGGAGGAGAAAATTCTTAAAGGTGGTCATGGTGGTCTTGGTAATGAAAATTTTAAATCATCGGTGAATAGATCACCGGAAGAGTTCACTACCGGTGCCAAAGGAGAAGAGGGAGATTTTTTAATTGAGCTATCGCTGGTGGTTGATGTGGGTTTGGTTGGCTTACCAAATGCTGGTAAGTCAACTTTGTTAAATGCTTTTACAAATGCAACCTCGCCGGTAGGAAGCTATGCTTTCACTACTGTTGAACCTCATCTGGGAGCGTTGTACGAATTTTCGATTGCCGATATACCAGGGTTGATTGCCGGTGCGGCAGAAGGAAAGGGACTCGGACACAAGTTTTTGAAGCATGTATCACGTACAAAAATGATCTTACACCTGGTATCACTTGAAAATGAAGACCCAAAATTAGCCTATGAGACAGTTATTAAAGAGCTTCAGCTCTTTTCAAAAGATATTCTTGATAGGGAACAGTGGATTATTTTGACTAAAAGTGACCTTATAAATAAGGATATTATTGATGGTGTTCTGAACACTCTTGACAATATCAAGAATCGTGTATTTGTTATATCGGTAAATACTGGTGAAGGTGTCAAAGAACTACGTGATTCGCTTGTTAGTAAACTACGTGAGGGTTAAAATATACTAGCTATGTCAGATTACAAAACTACTATTGGATTAGAAATTCACGCCGAGTTAAAAACTAAGAGTAAAATGTTCTGTGGTTGTAAGAACGAACCACACGCAGCTGAGGTAAATCAGCATGTTTGTCCAGTTTGTATGGCACACCCCGGCACTTTACCAATCGTAAACAAAGAAGCAGTAGAAGCTGTTCTAAAAGTAGGCACGGCTCTGGGATCAAAGCTGGCTGACTACAGTGAGTTTGATAGAAAAAATTATTTCTATCCGGATATTCCGAAAGCCTATCAGATTAGTCAATATGAATTTCCATTTGTGTCTGGAGGGGAATTGGCCGGAGTTGAGATTACTAGAGTTCACCTAGAAGAAGATACTGCCAGAAGCCAACACGATAAGGGTGAGGGTAGTGTAGTTGATTTTAATCGGGCTGGAGTACCACTCATGGAGTTGGTGACTGAGCCGGTCATACACTCAGCTAAGGAAGCCGGTGACTTTGCCAGAGAGCTACAGTTGTTGCTACAGACATTAATGGTCTCTGACGCTAATATGGAAAAAGGGGAGATGCGAGTGGAGGTTAATATTTCAGTTAGTAAGAGTGATGAGCTTGGTACTAAAGTTGAGGTCAAGAATATTAATTCCTTTAAAGCTGCTGAGTCAGCGATTGATTACGAAATCAATCGACAGATTGAGGTGCTGGAAAACGGTGAGTCTGTGGTTCAGGAGACCAGAGGCTGGGACGAGCAAAAGAATCGTACCTTCAGCCAAAGAGTAAAGGAGACCGCTAATGATTATCGTTATTTTCCTGATCCTGACATACCAAAGTTTAAACTGAGTGAGGTAGAAGAGTTTAATATTTCTCGGTTAGAAGAGATGACGACTAAAACACCAAGTAAAATAAGGTTAGAATATGCAAATCTCGGCTTAACGAGTGATCAGATTGAGGTGCTGTTGTCGAATGTAGCCTACATTAAATTCTTTGATAATCTTCTAGACGAGTTACCAAAATCAGTGGAGCCTAAGTTTGCTGGTAACTATTTTCTAAGTGATGTTCTCAGTCTAATTGATGATGTTAATAAGTTAGAAGCAGTCTCAGTGCTTGAGTTTGCTGGACTATTGGAACTGGTGTCTTCAAAGACGATAAATTCCAGAGTGGCCAAGGACTTATTGCCAGAGGTGATATTTGAACACAAGTCTGCGGCTTTGTTAGCTGAAAGTAGGGGTCTATTACAGAAGAATTCAGATGAAGATTTATTACCAGTAGTACAGAAAATAGTTGATGAATTTCAAGATGTGGTTATAGAATATAAAGCTGGCAAAGAGGCTTCTATTCAGTTTTTGGTGGGACAGGGTATGAAAGCAACTAAGGGATCAGCTAACCCAGCTAAGTTGTTGGAATTGATTAAGCAGGCTATTGGTGAGTAATCAGACTGCTTAAGATTGCTCTACCAATTTTCTAAGGGCATCAAAATTCACACCAGATAGGTGTGTTTTTTGGAATGACTAGAGTATAATATTGCCTAGTATGGAGCATATTACTCTAGGCGAGAAAACCTTTGTTAAAGCGAATATTATTGCGCAAGAACTCGGCTACACTAGCGATTATATTGGTCAGTTGTGTCGGGCCAAGAAAGTCGAAGCTAAGTTAGTGGGGCGGAGCTGGTATGTAAATGAAGATTCAATCCGAGATCATAAAAAAAGTCGTTACCGAAGTGTGAAGACGGTCGTCAAAAAAGCTTTACATAAAGAAGTCGGTAGGCAAGTTAAATTAAATGAATCTTTGTCACAAACATCTGACAAAACTGCTAATTTTTACAAACACAAATCCTCAACCATATTTACTCCTAGGTATCATAGTGATGATTCTGATTTGATTCCAGTTCTTATTAAAAAAACCTCTGCTGAAATAGACAAGGACAAGCCGAGTGTTAATCATAGAATCCCAGTCGGGTTAGCTGAAGCGGAAAATATAAAGATAAAAAATAAAGAAAAAGTCACTACTTTTGAAGCTTCTCCTTTGCCAGAGGTTCGTTTTAAAGGTAATTTGAACATAAAATCAGCCGATGATGAGATTGATGATGAAGAAGTGGCAGTAGATGAGAGTTTATCTAGTGCTGATTCTACACCTGAAGTTGATAATACCATTGAAGTCTCTCTAGTTGATCCGGTCGATGAAGGGGCTGTACCAGTGGCTATTCATCATAAACCCCTAACTAAACCAACTGGGCCAAGCAAGAAAATTAAGAGAAGTAAATCCAGATCAGGCACCAGGGCTTTAGAAGTAGTTGATGACGATCACTCTATCGATAATCCGGTACCGATTGAAGTAGCTGAGGAAGAGGTCATTTCTGGTCATTCTTGGTCTATAAGATTGTTAATCATTCTCTTAACCACTTTGGTAGCGGGTGCTTTTGCGGCCTTGCTATTGATGACTCAGTTTTCAATCACCGTAGACTCAGCTACCATAACTACCGAATATAAACTTAATACCGGTCAATTAATGTACATTATAGCCTTATTCTAAGGGTTTTCTCGGATTAAAGAGAATTATTTAGACTATAGGACTAGGGACTAATAAAGAAAGCTGTGAAGTCAGTTTTAGTATTTTCTACTAAACTCTATATCATCGAGAAAATAACCGAGACATAAGCTGTCTTGGTAGTTGTTATCTATATTTTTATAGACTCTGCCCCCCCTCATTTCATTTCTTTGGGCTGGTTAGCTTGATTTGAATCAATTTTGACTCTGGTTTTGTCATTGGCTTTTTGGGGTTTGCGGGTTATTTTTTGACCATAGATATTTTTAGAGATGATAAAAATTTTACTGTTTTATGACTTAGGATGAGGGGTCTGATTTTGCTTTCTTTTGACACTGGTTTTTATAAAAAATTTGTCTGTGAGGGTAGTATTTTTTTGTCCACAATAATCGCTAATTTTCTCAGTATTTTAGCCAGAATCTTTATATAATTACTAGTGATACTGTATGTCAAAGGTTCTTGAAATTGACGGAAAAAAATACACCCCCAGCTCGGCCTTAGCCGGCAGTTTTGGATACAGCGCAGACTACATCAGCAAGCTCGCTAGAGACGGAAAAATCTTAGGTCAGCAAGTTGGTCGACAGTGGTACATTGAATCGGATTCTTTGGCAGATTTTTCTAGAGTGACAAAATCACAGAAGGCAGAACGTAGAGAGGAATTAAGAGTAGCCAGAAAACTAGAATGGGCCACTAATGAAAATAAATTAAATAATTCTGTAGTGATTCCAACTCAAGGTCAGACCCTGTCAAAAGCGTTGGTTGTTTTTGCTTGTCTGCTTTGTCTTTCTAGTTTGGCGTGGGCAGTAAATTATAACAACTTAGCCATCGCTGATATTCAGGAGGGAGCCAAGCTTTTTGCGGAGGATATTACTGAAATATTACCCGACTCAAAGATGGTGACAGATTCTCAGGTGGCTCTTTTGGGTTGGCTCAAGGAATGGTGGTGGGGTAAAGAAGAAGCTAACAATATTGCAAAGAGTGATATCAACGGAATTGGAAGTGTAAATAAAAATAACCAAAACGGTATTGTTTTACTTGAGTCAGAAGTAGGGTCGGACGAAATTGATTCTATTCGACAACAGTTTTCTGATCCGGTCGAAGTTCAGTTTACAGAGTCTGACAGTGGGTTGATTAAACCTATTTTCAAAAATGCCACTGAAGAATCATATAAATTTTTGTTGGTGCCGGTAACTAAACAAGAACAATAAACCATGAAGATATTTACCTTAAAACAAAATATCTTTTTGGTAGCCGTGGTACTACTTTTATCAATCTTTGCTTTATCGTCTTTAGTATTTGCGCAAAGTCCAACTATAAATTATCAAGGTAAACTAACAGATGCTAGCGGAGTGGCGGTGCCTGATGGTCCTTATGAAATTGAATTTAAACTCTACACCGTACCAACCGGTGGGACGGCGGTGTGGACAGAGACCCTAAGTGGCGGTAACGAAGTGGCGGTACAAAATGGTCTTTTCTCAGTGATGCTCGGTAGCACGACTCCGCTTACCGGAGTAGATTTTACTCAGACACTTTACCTAGGTGTTAAGGTTGAGACTGATCTTGAGATGACACCGCGTAAAATACTTGGCACTGTGCCGGCGGCTTTTGAGGCACGTAACGCTGAGACTTTGGCCGGTATTGCCACCACCAGTTTTGTTAGGAGTGATCAGGTTGATAGTATTTCGGCCAGCACATCAGCCTCGCTACTCTCGATAATTCAAAGTGGTTCCGGTGGGATACTGAGTTTGTTTGACGGTGGAAGTGAAGTTTTCAATGTAAGAGATGGTGGTAATGTCGGTATTGGTACCACCACCGGCACGGCCAAATTGACGGTGGTAGGTGACGGTTATTTTACCGGCGCTTTTCGAGATTCTACCAACAATGCTGGTAGTGACGGTATGATCTTAGTGTCTACCGGTACCGGAACTACTTGGTTGGCGACCACTAGTTTGAATTTTGTTGACACCAACACACAGCTTTCTGAAGAAGAGGTGGAAGATTTTGTCGGTGGTATGCTTGGTGGAGTTGAAAGTGGTATATCGGTAACTTACCAAGATGGTAGCAACAATATCGATTTTGTAGTTGATAACGTTACGGCGGCTATGTTGAATGCTCAAGATTTTGGAGACTTTTCTTGTAACGGTACCATCTGTACTTTAGATCAAGCTTATCTCACTAATCTCTCCGGTTCTTCTTTGTTTGATCTTGGTGACGTGCCAAGTGTAACGACTGGTGATCTGCTCTATGCTTCGGATGTTGATACTATTTCTGTCAGGAATATCGGCACCACCGGTCAAATACTCCAAGTAGTTGGTGGAGTACCAACTTGGCAGGCTACCACTTCGCTTGGAATCAAAGGCTCGCTTTTTACTGATACTGGTGCCTCAACCTACCTCACTTCTTTAACTGATAATTTGGGTATTGGTACCACCTCGCCAGCCAGCAAGCTCGATGTCTGGGGTGATTTTAGGGTGGGTACTTCTAGCACGCCAACATTGTTCACTGATGTTTCTACTAATCGGATTGGTATCGGTACGGATTCTCCAGCTCACGAACTACACGTTAATGGAGATGATTCCTCAGTTCTCTTTGGTAATGATACAGTTGGGGTAACTAGTGACTTCTTCTATTACAACGGTAATGCTGTCTATCCAGGCCCAATAGTCCGTATAAATAAAGCCGGCGCTTCTGCCAAACTGCTGGTCACAGCGGCCAATGGAGATAATGATGCGGTGTTTAGTGTTGGTGATGGAGCTCAAGATGGCTTATGGACCTTTGGTTTTGATGATACCGATAATGATAGTTTCAAAATCGCTTCAGGTGAGACTCTGGGTACCGGAAGTGATTATTTAACTATTGCCACTTCTGGGAAGATTGGCATCGGTACCACTTCTCCATCACAACTACTATCAGTCGGAGCTACCGAAGGCAGTCAGTTTTTAGTTTCAACCGCTGGCGTGGTGACAGATGGAACTTGGAATGGAGATGTTATCGGTGATGCCTATCTAACCAAGACCGGTGCTTGGACCGGTACATTTGATGGTCAAGAGGGAAGCTACTACTTAGCGAGAGCCAATCATACGGGTACTCAAACCGCCTCAACTATTTCTGATTTCAGTACGACCGCCAGAGGGTTATTTTCTAGTACGGCTACTGGCCTAACCTATACCTCCGGTACCGGTGTATTCTCTCTAGATGGTTCATACAACATTCCGTTGAATGCTAGCACTAGCGACTGGACTAGTTTCTTTGATACTCCAAGTTCACGAATAACTGCTGGTAACGCTATCGATTGGAGTGGTAATACGTTAAATGTTGATATCACTGGTGACTGGACCGGAACCATTGATGGCAATAATTTCGCTGGTGGAGCGATTGGCTTAGGAGATTTACTCTATGGTTCAGGAGCCGGTACGGTAAGTGAACTTGGCATCGGCACCACCGGTCAAATACTCCAAGTAGTTGGTGGAGTACCAACTTGGCAGGCTACCACTTCGCTTGGAATCAACGATCATGATTCAGTCACGCTCGCCGGTGAGAATTATCTATCACTGTCTGGACAGCAGATCACTGCTAATGCCGTTGATCTTTCCGGCAGTAACGTCACCGGCACCTTGGCTGGTGGCCGTTTCCCAGCCTTGACGGGAGATGTGACTACGAGTGCTGGTTCACTCACCACCGCTATAGCTAATGATGTTATCAATTACACTGATATTCTCTACACCCATACCATCGGTGGTAATCCGGCTTTTGGTGCTAATGAAACCTGGTTTGGTACCACTGGTATTATTTTTGAAGGTGCAACTGCCGACAACTTTGAAGGGTTGCTAACCTCCAGTGTAGCTTCTTCAGACAAGACATGGACTCTCCAAAACGTAACCGGTACGATTTACTCCACTGGCGGTACCGATGTGTCGGTCGCTGACGGTGGTACGGGAGCTTCTACACTCACCCAAGGTGGTGTGCTCTATGGTAACGGCACCGGCGCTATCACTAACTCAGGTGTGCTCACCAACGGTCAGCTCCTGATTGGTGATGGTACTACCTTCCCAACAGTGGCGACCCTAACGCAGGGAACTGGTATCACTGTTACTAACGGTGCTGGTTCGATTACCATCGCTTCGACGCTTGGTACTGATATCTCAGCGGCTGAAATTGCCAATGGTGATCATGGTGCCTTTACCTACACCGGTGGGGTAGCGTCACTTGATGCCCTTGCGGTGTCTTCCTCAACCCTAAACACCAGCACTTGGACTAATGGTTACGTCCTGCAGGCTTCATCTACCGCCAGTGGTGGTCTAGCTTGGGTGGCCACTAGTTCCCTTGGTGTCAGCACAGCTTTCTCTAACTCAGCAGAACTGGCAGCGCTACTTTCAGATGAGGTCGGTTCAGGTGGTGGTGGCTTTGCGGTGTTTAATAATAGTCCAACCATTATTACTCCAACCTTTACTACTTCAGCTACTACACCACTCATCTATGGTGGTACCGGTACTGGTTCTAATCTCACTCTGCGCTCTACCTCTGGCGTGGGCACCACTGACTACATAGCTTTTGGGGTAGGGAATGATGGTGCCACTGAAGCGATGCGAATTATCAATTCAGGTAATGTCGGTATTGGTACCACGACGCCAGCCAGCAAGCTCGACGTCTGGGGTGACTTTAGGGTGGGTACAGGCACCACTCCAGTTCTATATGTAAATCCACTTAACGGGCGGATTGGTATTAATAAAATCAATCCTAGTGTAGCCTTTGATGTCGCTGGTGCGATGGCCGTTTCTGGTAATCTTTATGTCTCTAGTTTCTATGACGCAGATAATACAGCGTATCTAGTCAATCCAAGCACATCAGGGGTGTCAGCCGCTCTGGCGGGTAGAGTTGGGATTGGAACCACGACGCCTTCGAGTAAATTGACCATTGAAAGTAACTCACTGACCGGTAGTGTGACAGCTGGTCTTAAAGAGCAATACGGCTTTACCAATAGCACACTCGATGCTGTCTACTATGGTGGTAATACCTATATCACCAATGCGCCAACGGCCACTAGTACCTTAGTCGGTGGCATTATTCGAGTGGAGGATAGTACCACGCTTGGAAACGTAGTGCGTGGATTTGAGGTACAAACCAACAAAGGCACCAATACCCAAGGAGAGAATACCGCTCTCTCTGGCTTTGCTCGTACCTTTGGTGTGCGTGGCTTCAGCTCCGGTGACGCTGGCGGGCTCTACGAGCCAGCCGGTGGATTCTTTGAGAGCGGTGGTACCACCCAAGGTAACGCCATTCGTGGATACTCTAGCACTATTACCTCCGCCTCCTTGGCTTCACTCTTCCATGAAGATTCTACCTTCACCGGTACGGGCTTGTTGATGAACTTTGGTAACGACACCGGTTCGTTTAGCGGTAACTTCATCGACTTGCAAAACGCCGGTACTTCAAAATTCGTGGTCAATTCTAGTGGTTCGCTCTCTATCGGTAATGGTGGTTTCTGTGTTGATACTGACGGTGGGTGTACACCAGTCGCTGGACGAGTCTCGGCTGTGTCATACAACACTGGTAATTCCGACTTAGCCGAAATGTACTTTAGTGGCGAAGACTTGGAGCCAGGCGAGATTGTTTACGCTAAGGGTGGTATCAGTATTGGTCGGGCTAGTCAAAGTAGTACCGAAAAAATAATTGGTGTTGTCTCTACCAAACCTGGTCTTACACTTGGTCAGGATGACGTGTCGCTAAGGACTGGGGAGGCTGGTTATCCGGTCGCTCTTACTGGTCGTGTGCCGATTAAGCTTTCAAACGAAAATGGTCCGATTAAGGTGGGAGACAAAATTGCTCTGTCTTCGATTCCAGGCGTTGGTAAGAAAGCTGGTCCGGGGGATGTGGTGGTTGGTTCAGCACTCGAAGACTTTGATGGCGACTATGCTTACTCGGCTGGCTACATAAATCAATTTGGTGATGACATCAAATTACCTGATCTAGAAAATATCAATCTTAATGACGACGCTAGAATAAACGACGGCTGTTCCTTCGGGGGTGGTGGAGCGATTGATGAATCTGGATCGGCAGATTGTGTGAAGAAAGAAGGGGGCTTTAACACCGATGAGCTTGATGAAGCGACGGCTGAGGCTGAAGAAGCGCTAGAAGAAATTCAGTCACTAGCCACTGTACCAGCTAAGAGAATGAATGCCGAGAATGGGTCGGTATCGGTCGGTACGATATTGATGTTTGTAAAACTAGGTCGGTTTGATGATGTGCGAACGGCTGAGGTAATACAGGAACTATTATCTACATCAACTGATCTAGTATTAGGAGCTAAAAATAATAGTGGCGAAACCCTGTGGAGCCGATTGAAAGAACTGGCTCAAAACTTTGTTGACGGTGTGTTGACTATTACTGGTTTAAAGACAGATATCGTTGAGACTGAGCAGTTGTGTATCGAGGATGTCTGTGTGACCGCTGACGATCTACGGTCACTCTTGAATGGCAACGGTTCTGGTAGTGGACCAACCTCACCGTCACCTGAACCATCACCTAGTTCGCCACCTGAGCCAATAGAAGATGAGGTAGCTACCAGTACCATAGACACTGAGCCGGAGGCCGAGGAAGAAGATGGAATAAATGATAGTGAGACAGACACGACGGTAACGGAAGAAGAGGTGGTCGAGGAACCGGTTGCTTCGTCGCCAGCAACCGAACCAGTGGTCGAAGTGGTGGAAGAACCGAATGAAGAGCCAGATGAACCTTCGGTCGAACCAGAGGAATCGTCCCCGTCAGTAGCGGAGGCACCAGTTGAGTAATGAAGTATGTCAATTAAAACCAACAAACCAAATAATTACGCTTTCATTGATAGCCAAAACTTAAATCTAGGTATTATTGGTGCTGGTTGGAAATTAGATTTTGCTCGTTTTAGGATTTATTTAAAAGATAAATTTAAGATTACAAAAGCCTTTCTGTTTATTGGATATGTTCCAGGGAATGAGAAGTTATATACTTATTTACAACAATCTGGTTATATTTGCATTTTTAAACCAGTACTTGAATTACCAAATAAAGACATTAAAGGTAATGTCGACGCTGAACTTGTACTACACACTATGATTCAGTTTTATAACTTTGATCAGGCAGTGGTGGTCAGTGGAGATGGAGATTTTTATTGTTTAGTAGAATATTTGGTTGAACAAGATAAATTACTTACTTTGCTAGTACCTAATCAAGAACATTATTCAGGATTATTTAAAAAAAGCGAGTATATTCCGTTTATAAAATTTGTATCATATCAGCAAGTTAAGCTTGAAAAAAGAAAGGCCCCGACAAGGACAAAACCTTGGCAGGGGAATCTTTCCATTCGTGATATGGATAGTATAGATAATAATAAAGGAAAGTCAAATAGTGAAATAAAGGATAGTGGTCAAGAAGAAACAAATAAAGCGCAAAAAATCATCGAGTAGGACTAACACAATTACACACATATATATGTATAACCAAACATACAACCAAATAAAGAGAAAAATCAGCAAAATAGTCAGTATTTTATTGGTTTTTGTGATTGGGTTTAACTTATTACCACAACCAGGTTTAAATCAAAATGGCGAGTTGGCTTTGAGACCGGCTATTCAAACCATATTAGCAGCTACAACTGACTCATTTTCGACTCCAACTTCAACAGCCACTTGGATGGTACCGACTGGTGTAACTTCGGTCACAGTCAAAGCGTGGGGAGCCGGAGGAGGGGGTGGTGGTGGTGGAGATGCTGGTGGTCCAAACGGTGGCGATGGTGCGGCTGGTGGGTATATTCGTGGCACCATAGCGGTGACTCCTGGCGAGACTCTCAATATATATGTCGGTGGTGGCGGTGGGGCCGGAAATCATGTTGATGGTGACGGTGGTTCTTCTGGCGGAGGTGGTGGTTACTCCGGTGTATTTCGGTCTAGCAGTCCGTTGTTTGTAGCTGGTGCCGGTGGTGGCGGTGGTGGTTCGAGTCAGACAACAGCTGGTGAACACGGTGGTAAGGCCGGTAATGGTGGTGGTACTTCTGGTACTTCCGGTACCGGCTACGGAGCTGGTAACGGTGGTTCCCCTGGAACACTATCGAGTGGTGGTTCAGGGGGTTCAGGAACAGATTTTTCTGGAGACAATGGTTCGTCCCTTACCGGCGGAGCCGGAAAACAATCAACTAATACCGGCGCAACTACGGCTGGAGCGGCTGGACTAAATGGTGGTGGAGCCGGAGCGATTGGTTCTTCAGCCAACCGAGCGGCCAGTGGTGGCGGTGGAGCCGGCTACTACGGTGGCGGCGGTGGCGGTTCGAGTGCGTCTGGTAGTGGTGGCGGTGGCGGTGGTTCAAGTTATGCTACCTCAACAGCGACCGCTACGACCACGTTCTCTGGTAGCGCCTTGATCCCACCAAACAATGGTGATGTTGATTATGTGGCTGGTGTTGGTGCGGGTGGAGCTGGACTCGATGGTGCCAGTGGTACCAATTCAGCTACCGACGGTGGAGATGGTTTGGTGGTTCTTAGCTACACCCTACCAACCGGTGACACTGATCTTGAAGGTTTTCGTTTCCGTGATGACGATGGGAGTGAATCAGCCGCCAGTTGGCTCGAAGACCAAGATACCGATTTGGTTTGGGGGCTCAACGATCCGTTTCGTTTCCGAGCTCTCGTTGATGTGACTGGCACCTCTACCACGCAGGCGTATGAGTTGCAGTACAAAGCCACCTCTTCGAGTGATTGGCGAACGGTGACTGACGATGGTAATTTTCCAGTAGTCGAAGATACTACTACCAGTGAGGAGACAACTGGTACAACCAATCACACGATTGATATGCCAAGCGGTATCATTGCTGGTGATCTACTTCTGACACTGTTTTCGTGTGATGCAGCTGAGTGTCAACCACAGATTGCTGATGATAGCTGGAATAAAATGTATGAACATCACAACAGCGGTATTCTTTCGGGGTCTTGGTTTTGGAAGATAGCCACTTCTTCTTTTGATTCGGTAGTCGCTACTACCGAATACGGTGCTAAAAGTACCCATATTACTTTGCGAATCAGTGGAGCCGGAGCGCCCACCGTGGCGACCTCTGAAGGTAATGGTACTGATACTGATCCACCATCTTTGACCACTAGTGCCGCTAGGAATTATCTTTGGGTGGCCGGTCGAACCGGTAGTGATGATACGGTGGCTACTGTGGCACCAAGTGGCTATAGTGGCTTACTTTCAATCGCCGGTGCTTCTGGAGATGCATCCACTGATATTGCGTACAAAACCAGTGCTAGTAACACCGAAAATCCGGGTACCTTTACCAGTGCCTATGAAGTTTGGCTTGGCTGGACGGTGGCGGTGCCACCTCGCGAGACACCACCGACTGGTTCGGTCTTGAGTCAGTATCGGGATGAACCAACCGGTACCGACGATACGTCGTACGGCAGTGTTAGTTGGAGTAATCCAGAGCGAGTTACTGATTCTGATGGGTCTAAGGCCTTTAAAACCATGTCTGGCACCACCGCCACTTATTATCTACTTTCAGATACTATGGGTTTTTCAGTCCCTACTGAAGCCACTATTGTTGGTATTCAGGTAGCTGTTGAAGCGCAGGGTAGTAGTGGTAGTGGTGAAGCTGAAGATGCTAGTGTGCGTTTGTTCAAAGGGGGTACGGTGGTGGGTAGTGATTATGCCAATACTACCAACTGGAATGGCTATCAAACTGTTCGGATGTACGGTGGTGAGAATGATTTATGGGGTACCACTTGGACACCGGCCGATATAAATTCCAATGGTTTTGGTTTTGGGTATTCGGTTAAGGGAGAAGCAGCTGGTTCAACTAAAGTGGTAAATGTTGATCACACGGCTATGACCGTATTTTATACATTACCGAGTGATGTGGTTTTGGCACCAAGTAGTAACATTGTGGCC
The DNA here is from genome assembly GCA_020428795.1 of Candidatus Kaiserbacteria bacterium. Classification (GTDB taxonomy): domain Bacteria; phylum Patescibacteriota; class Minisyncoccia; order Phycocordibacterales; family UBA918; genus OLB19. The sequence continues at coordinate 17,889 of JAGQME010000005.1, read as the reverse complement.
TCAGGAGCTAATACAACCGCTCAACTGACAGCACCGAGTGGTAAAAACACTGGTGATTTTGATGCCGGTCGAATTCAAGATGATGAAAACCCGTCTGATTCATTTACTATCGATGCCGATGACTACACCGAACTAGAGTGGAGTATAATGGCCACCGGTACAGCCACAACCGGTGACGCTTATGATCTGCGGGTAGTGGATGGTGATGGGATAGCGCTCGATAGTTATAGTGTGAGTCCACAATTTGAAATTGGTACTTACATTGCGCCAAGTAACTCAGGCATCACTCTCTCCGGTACGCTTTATGAAAGCAATGGCTCGACACCAATAACGACCGGTAAAACAATTGCTCTTGCCATTGGTACCAGTACACCATCGGTACAGACGACGACTAGTGATGGTTCGGGTAATTTCTCTTTTGATGTAGCCACCAGTAGCGGTGCCAGTAGTTGGACGGTGGGGAGTGGTAGTGTTAGTGATGGTTGGCGTGGTGTTACGTATGGTAATGGTCTCTTTGTGGTAGTGGGTGATTATGACGATAGGGTTATGACTTCACCGGATGGTATCAACTGGACCGCTCACAGTGCCGCTGGTGATAATGATAGCTGGAATGCTGTCACCTACGGCAACGGTCAGTTCGTGGCGGTTGGCGCTGGTAGTGAATATGTTATGACTTCACCGGATGGTATCAACTGGACTGTGCGTAGTGCCGCTGGTGATAATGATGATTGGAATGGTGTTGCTTACGGTAATGGTACATTCGTGGCAGTCGGTCAAGCGGGAGACAGGGTTATGTATTCATCAGACGGTGTTAACTGGGCGACTACGACCGCCGCTGGTAACAATGATTTTTGGTACGACGTCACATACGGCAACGGTCTTTTTGTAGCGGTGGGAGCTGGTGGCGGTAGTGATTATGTCATGACTTCACCGGATGGTATCAACTGGACTGCTAGAACAGCCTCGGGTAACGCTTGGTACGGCGTCACCTACGGAAATGGTCGCTTTGTGGCGGTCGGTGGTGGTGGTTCCAATTACGTGATGACTTCGACCAATGGTACTAGTTGGAGTAATGTATCGGCTGCTGGTAATAATGATGATTGGCGAGCGGTTACCTACGGCAACGGTCTTTTTGTGGCAGTGGGTGATAGTGATGGAGCTGAAGATCCAGTTATGTATTCAGCTGATGGTCTAAACTGGACGGCAGTGTCTGCCGCTGGTGATGATGACCAGTGGAGATCAGTTACTTTTGGAAAAAATAAATTTGTCGGGGCGGTATACAGTGGTTCTGATCGAGCCATCTACTCCGCCTCCGGCCTCGGCCCCAATACCCCTCTCACCCTCTTTGTCGACGGCGACGCTATCGACGCCACCACCTTTATGATGGGAGTGGATGAGGCGAATGTCTCAGGTATTCCTCTGATTCAAAACACCGTCACAGCCTTCAACGCCAACACCATCGCTGCCTCTTCAACCACTAAACTCACCGAAGCTCTCTTCTATGATAGTACCGACGACGCTGACATCCTCTATACATACAGTACCACCACCAAAACCCTCACCATCAGTGGTAGCTTTAATAATGAACAGGGAACTACGATTGCGCCATACAATCTCAACGTCTCTGGTGACTTTACCGACCAAGCCACCTTCTCACATAACTACGGTACCACTACTCTAAATGGTACCTCTCAAACCCTAGACACCACTGCCACCACTACCTTCTATAATCTCACCAAAAGTGTGGCCTCCACCGACACCATTACCTTCGGTGCTGGTGATGAGTTCGTTACTAGAGGCACGCTGACCTTAACTGGTGCTGCATCAAACCTTCTATCACTACGTTCTGGTACCCCTGATACAGCCTTTTATTTGAGGCCGTGGGGCACTGCTACGGTCTCCTACCTTGATGTGCAGGACTCATACAACATTTCTGCGACCTCAACCCCGATAGATTGTTCGGTCACTTGTCTTGATAGTGGGAATAATAGTGGGTGGACGCTAACCTCTTTGGATGTTCAGAATTTTTCATTCTCACGGGTACAATCAGTCTACACAGATTATATGGAAGATCCCGCCTCAGTGACACTAAGCGGAACGCCGACAGCCGGTAATCTGCTCATAGCCACAGCCGGTGAACGAAGCGGAGGTAGTGCTGATAATTTCACTATTTCGGGAAGCGGTTGGACAAAGATTCTATCAGAAACGATTTTACCGGGAGATACAAGCGCCCGTCATACGCATGTGATGTGGTACAAGGTAGCTGGTGCTGGCGAGCCAACAACCATTACTGTTGATGATGGTACCACGGAATATAAGGCATTAGTGGTCGAGGAGTTTGCCGCTGATCAAGCAGTAAACTGGTCATTTCTCGCCACCACTTCTTCAAGTACGGGTTCTGGCTCGGCTTCGCCAATCGTGAGCGATCCAACTGCTAGCTTAGACGCAGGAGATAAGCTCGTCATCGGTAACGGATTGTGGCGAATGGAAGTCCTGACCACCCCATCAAGCGTAAATTTCACCGGTCTCTCTAATGTAACGAATTACGATGGTAGCGATATTCACGGAATAGCCTTGGCAAGTGCCTTTGCCAGCACTACCGTATCCGGTACTGCCTCAACCACACTCTCCTGGAGCGGTAGTGGACTCGAAGGCAGTCTTGGTTTGGCGGTATTTTCAGCTGAACTTAGTAGCTCAGGTATAACTATTTCCGGCACCCTTTACGAGAGCGATGGTTCAACACCTATTACCACCGGCAAAACCATTGCTCTTGCCATTGGTACCTCAACCCCGAGTGTGCAGACAACCACCAGTGATGGGAGTGGGGACTTTAGTTTTAGTGTGACTGGTAGTACTGGCGGAGAGAGTTGGAGCAGTACCGGCTCAATGACCGGCAATAGTTGGCGTGGTCTCGTCTACGGCAAAGGTCTGTTTGTCGGCGTGGCTGAGGATGGTGTTAGCAATCAAGTGGTGACCTCAGAAGATGGTATTACCTGGACTGGACGTACGGCCGCCGAGACCGTTAATAACGGCTGGAAAAACCTCACCTACGGTGGCGGCACGTTCGTAGCGGTTGGTAACGGTAACGTACTAACCGACACCGTTATGACCTCACCAGATGGCATCAACTGGACGTCACGAAGTACCTCATACGATAGCGAGTATTGGTTTGACGTCGCCTACGCCAACGGCCGGTTTGTGGCCGTCGGTCGCAATGGGGCGGTGATGTATTCCGATGATCTTGGAGAAACTTGGACCAGCGCTACCGCCGCCGAAACCAACTACTGGCGTAGTATTACTTATGGTGAAGGATTGTTCGTAGCGGTTGCCTGTGGTGCCACTACCTCTTGTGGTAGTGGGAGCGGGGAATTAGTCATGACCTCACCCGATGGCATCAACTGGACCGCCCGCACTGAAGCTGAGTACAACACCTGGGTATCCGTCACCTACGGCAACGGCCGCTTCGTAGCGGTCTCACGTGATGGTACTAACCGTGTCATGTATTCCGATGATGGTACCAGTTGGTCAACCGCTTCAGCCGCCGAAGCTAATACCTGGCAGGGTGTTGAATTCGTTAACGGTTTATTTATCGCCACTGCGAGCGATGGTACGTACCGCTTTATGACTTCTCCTGATGGTGAGAATTGGACTGGCCGTACTGCTCCGGGCAGCGATGGTTGGTTTACCATGGCCTACGGCCAAGGCAAGTTTGTGGCCCTACCTGGTTCTGGTGGTACCACTGGAGCGTATGCGGATGGTGGCCTCGGCCCAGATACGCCGATGACGGTGTTTGCGGACGGGGAAGATGTGGTTGCGAGCACCATCACTACCGGCCCATCGTCTGGTCAGAATACTATCTCCGGAATAGATCTCTACGAAGACACCGTTAGAATCCAACACGCTTCAACCACTGGCTCGATTGATATAGGCAACGCTGATTTCTACGACTATCAAGATGACGTATACATATCTTTTGAAGCCACTACTAGTTCGGGGTACGCTGACTTCTTTGACGACGTCATCGTAGCTTCAAATACCACTTTGGTTTCTTCGAAATATCTAGATTTTGAGAAAAATGTGACCATCGACGGCTCCTTTGAGCATGAGTATGGCGAAGTTACCTTTGCTGTTGGTAATCAAACCTTTGACGCTGCAGCTACTACTACATTTTGGAACCTTATCAAACAAGTCACTACTTCTTATACCCTTACCATCGGTGCTGGTGACACCATTGAGGTCCTTAATTACCTTCAACTCCAAGGCACCACCACCGGTAATCAGTTTCTCTCGGTGCGCTCTACTGAGCCGGGTACACAGTGGCGAATCGACCCGTGGAATTCGTTCGACATTGATACGTTAATCGTACAGGATTCAAACAACATCAGCGCCACCAATACGCCAATTGATTGTTCGGCTACTTGTTATGATGGTGGAAATAACACCAATTGGACACTCGGCGGATCGCAAACCTACGTACTTGATGACCACACCACAGGGCAGGTCAGCAATATATTCTCCTACCAAAACAAGACCCAAGAGCCACTGTTTGCGTTTGAAATGTCTGCTAGCACCACCAATGACACCCAGATAGAAAGTACGGTACTGAGGTTGACCGGTGCCTACGGCGGTTTCTCTGAGTCTTCAATAAGCAATACCAAACTGTACTGGGACGTGAATGAAGATGGCGACCTCGATGGCGGCGATGTGCAAATAGGCGGCAGTGGTGTCATTGCTCTTAGTGGGCAATCGGGCACCATTACCTTCAGTACCGCCTACTACGCCACCAGCACCAAGCAGTACATCGTGGTTGGCGATACCAACACTATACAGAATGGTGAGGCGGTCACTATCCGACTCTATCCGGCAGATATTAGACCAGCTACTGCGGTCGGCGTGACTGGCACGGTTGATTCGATTCAACACACCCGTGGCGGGTATCGAGGAGGTGGCGGCGGTTCGACTGCCCAAATCGGTGGTGCACCACCAGCTGGTGACGGCGATGTTGGTGGTGGTGGCGAAGGTGGTGGTGGCGAAGTGGGAGAAGAAGTTGAAGGAGAGAATATTGTTGCCAACCCGAACTTCTTCAAACCAAGTAGTAACGGTGATCCAGATAATAACTGGACTAATCCAGCTAACGCCTATGATTCAGATGGCGTCTATGCCACGGCTGCCACGGCAGTTGCGCAGTCATATGGTGGATTTGGTCTTAGTATTCCGGGTAGCAATACGGTGACTGGAGTCGAAGTGAAAGTCGATGCCTCAGGTAGCACCGCTGCTGGTACCATTGATGTAGCCCTATCATGGGACGGTGGATCATCCTACTCGTCTACCAAAGCCACGCCAGTGGTATCAGGTAGTGACATAGTGTACTTGGTTGGTGGGCCGGCCGATACCTGGAGTCACGCTTGGACACCAGCAGAGTTTGGTAACACCTATTTTAGAGTTCGAGTTACTGCCCAACCAAGTAGTAACACAATGCGTCTAGATGCGATTGAAGTGCGTGTTTATCACCAAGCAGGTGGCGGTGGAGGGGGAGGAGGAGGCGGTATATAGGCAAAAAAACTAAAGGAACTATCCCCACTAGATCGTAAAAAGCCAGAAAAATCAGACAAATTATTAGTATAATAAGTATTAATTGTTAGAAGTAGTATAAATTATTATGAAACCCTTAATTGTTAAAAATTCTGCCCAGAAAGCTTTTGTAGCGGCGGTCCTAATAAGCGCCTTGTTGTTCGCCACTTTTTTGACTCTTGAACCAACGGTGATGACAGCGGCTTCAGCGACTAATGACTTCACGATTAGACAGCAGATCACCGGTGAGATCTCTTTCATCAATCCGGCCGATAATGTTGTTATGGCTGGTTCGATTGGAGGTTTGCTTGGTGGTACCTCACAGGGAACGACTACGGTGGCGGTACTAACCAACAATATTGATGGCTATAATATGACTATTCATTTTGCTAGTACCACGGCTATGTTGGGTGAAACTCAAGGTGGTTCTATTGCCAATTATGCTCCAGCTGTGGCCGGTAATCCAGATGTAAACTTTATTGTACCAACCGGTACAGCCGGTTTTGCCTACACCGCTTATCCAACCGATACAGCCGATGCGGTACAACGTTTTGAAGTAAATACTACTTGTAATAACGGTGCTGGTACTCCAACGCTTGGTAGTTGTTGGTATGGTGCCGCCAATGCCACAACGCCAGTTACGATAGTTAATCGTCTAAACGCTACACCAGCTACTGGAGCTACGACTACTATTGCTTTTAGAGTCGGTGTAGATGCCAACCCTTCACCAGCGGTACCAGAAGACTATTACACCGCTACTGCTACATTGACTGCGACTGAGAACTAATCTAAAATCAAGGGATGGAATTTTCGGCTCGTAGAATCAGTTTTCTATTGTTGTTTACAATACTGCTTTACACACTTATCGGTTTATCGCCTTTAAGTGTGTTTTCAGAAGAGCTTTCAAGTGAAACTGAGCTTGAATTGGTTAATGATGATAATGGGTCAGCCACCACCACCGGCCTGTCACTTAGCAATCAACCATCTGGTGATACTTACAAAAGGGAGTCGCTTATAAACGATAATGTGTACCGTGACTTTGTGGTTGGGCCGGGAAAATTTGAAGTGGAGTTATCACCCGGAGAATCAACTACCGTGGCTCTAAACGTGTCAAACAGAATGGGTGAGACTAAACGGTTTAGGTTGGAGTTTGAAGATGTGGCTGGTTCTGAATCGGGTGAACAATCAGTGATGTTGCTTGGTGATCAGAGGGGACCTTATACCCTAAAGGATTATTTAGAAATTCCGTACATGGAGTTTGATTTGGAGCACGCTAAAAAGGCGATTATTCCGGTCACTATTACTTTACCCGCCGACGCTGAACCAGGCGGTCATTACGGAACAGTGGTCATATCAACCGTGACCCAAAAAGGTTCAGAGGGCGACGAGACAGTGGCACCATCCACTCCGATTGTTAGTCGGATTGGAGCTTTATTCTTTATCAAGTCCCCAGGGGAAGAATTGGCTGACGGTAGTCTTAAAGAATTTTCTACCAAAGGAAATCAGACTGTGTTTACTAAACCTAATATAGATTTTACTTTGGTTTATGAAAACACCGGTTCCGTACACCTTAATCCTTACGGCGAGATGAGGGTTTTTAATATGATTGGTGATGAGGTTGGTTATCAAGAATTAACACCATGGTTTGCCTTGCCGGATTCGGTTAGATTGCGTGAGTTTACTTGGAGTCGGGATTTTTTGATCGGGCGTTATACTGCTAAGGCTTACATCAATCGTGGTTATGATGATATTGTAGATGAAGCCTCAATCGTATTTTGGGTATTGCCGTGGAAATTACTTAGTGTTGGTTTCTTGGTTTTGTTTACGATACTATTTTTACTTAGATATATATTTACTCGATTTGAGTTTAAGCGAAAGTGATATAATAAATTTATATGCTTTGGCGTCTTCTTGACACATCTGTTCTAACGGTACTGCTTTTGCCGGTGTTATTTTATGGGATGAATGTTGTCCGAGCTCAAGTCATGCAGAGTAATTCTTACCAAATCCAAAGCGATAGTATAAATGTTGGTGGTGGCTTTTCTACTTCTACCAATTACGAATTAGAGTCTACGGCCGGAGAAATTGCTACCGGACCAAGTGATAGTGCAACTTATTCACTTAGAGCTGGCTATCAGCAAATGCAAGAGGTTTACATAGCTATATCCGGTGCCACTACCACTTTCTTGGGTGATTTAGGTGGTGTAACCGGTGGTACCAGTAACGCCTCGGCTACTATAACTGTCACTACCGATAGTCCGTCGGGTTATGCTTTGTATATTTCAAGTGTTGATTCGCCAGCCATGCAAAGCGGAGCTAATTTTATTGCTGATTACGTACCCTTGGGTGATCCGGACTTTGTTTTTGCAACCGGTGACACAGACGCACATTTTGGTTATTCACCGGAGGGAATCGATGTAGCCAGTCGTTTCTTAGATGATGGGGCGGATTGTAATACTGATACCGGCAATACGGCGTTGGCCTGTTGGGACGGTTTGGCTACTACAACGGAAATGATAGCTACTGATAGTGATGCCAATCATCCAAACGGCGCTACCACGACTATCCACTTCAGGGTTGGTATTGGGGGAGTGGTCAACCTACCACCGGGCTTGTACATCGCTACCACCACCGTAACCGCTATTCCGCTATGATGATTAGGTTTATTTTATCCGTTATTGTTTTGTTATTAGGCTTAGGGCCGACAGTGGTAGGGGCGGTTTCAAATGATTTCACTGTCCGTACTTTGGTTGGTAGTGATAATATGTCACCGACTGTCCCGTCGCCAGTGACTGCCACGCCAATTGCGCAAACTCAGATCGATATAACTTGGGGGGCCTCCAGCGATAATGTTGGTGTGGTTGGTTATCAATTGTTTAGAGATTTGGTTCAGATTGCTACCACGTCATTAACCACTTATTCAGATATTGGTTTAACGGCTAGTACAACTTATTCCTATACAGTAGTCGCTTTTGATGCTTCGAATAATTTTTCCAGCTCTTCAGTAGCTGTATCTACTACCACTTACGCTGTTCCGGTGGTGCCGCCTGATAATGATCCCGCCTCTAGTACGGTTAGCAATAGCACAAAGGTTTCTCTTAAATTAGATTCTTTTCTTATTACACTGAGTACCAATGGGGCTAATTTTGAATTTACTACAAACCTACCGGCCCAGTTTGTTTTGCGATATGGAAAAAATAGTTCATACGACGAAGCTATATTGAAGGGCGAGGTCTTTCAGAAAAAACACAGTACCTCACTATTACAACTAGAGTCGGCAACTGATTATAAGTATGAATTATTCGGTTATGATCGGTTCGGCAAAGAATTTTTACTTAAGAGTGGTTATTTTAAGACGAACTCTTTGCCTGATACTGAAGCCCCAACCAACGTCTCTAATTTTAAAACCACCGCTCTTGATGACGATGTATTGTTAAGTTGGGATAATCCCACTGATGATGATTTTGCCTACGTCAGAATATTACGAAATCATCACTTTTTCCCGGTTGACCCCTATGATGGATTTTTGGTCTACGAAGGGACTAAGGCAGAATTTTTGGACGAAGGTGCTCTAAACTCAGAAGAAGTTCAGTATTATACGATTTATACTTATGACTCAAATGGTAACTATTCTTCCGGTGCTATTAGTATGGTAAGGAAAGCGGGTTTTGGGTTTATTCCAACAGAAGTCTCAACCACCACTAGCTCCACATCAAACAGTGGCCGGTCAGATATAAAAGCCACTTTTTCAGATGTAGAGATTTGGCAGAATAATGTTTTGAACAAAATGACCAAAGGAGAATTGTCGGCTAAGGCTCTAGAGCCACTGACTTTACGGATTCCTTATGATCTCTTTCCACAGCGATTAAAAGTTATTACTGTCACTTTAACTCACCCCCTTGATCAGACAAAAACTTTCTCTTTTTTAATGAGAGCGACTGAGGATTTTTTGTATTACGAAGCTAGGCTGGCTCCTCTAACTGATCTGGGTCTTTATGGTGTGTCGTTTACCATTTTTGATGTAAACACTAATGAGCTAGTTACCTTTGATGGCGGTTTGCGTTTACTGGGTGCGGAGGATGGTGGGTTGACTGCCTTAAATACGATAGATATTGGTCGGTGGTATTACTGGTTTATGTTTGTATTGATTCTAGCCAGTTTGATGATTTTTATAATGATCTTATTAAAGAGAAGAAATGATGGTGAGGATAAAATACCTTTAGAAAATACATAAGTGCCGTATACTACGGTAAAAGTTAGCAATAATAAATGCATTTTCTATGGCAAGAGTCGCAATTAATGGTCTAGGTAGAATCGGAAGAACCTTTTTCAAAATGGCCTACGATAATCCGGATTTTGATATTGTAGCAATCAATGATCTTGGTGATATTGAAAATTTAGCTTATCTACTTCAGTATGATACTGCTTACGGACGGGCTGGTTTTGAGGTTGCTACTGGTGATAAAAAGCTGATAGTAAACGGTAATGAGATTACTGTTTTGAGTGAGCGAGACCCAGCTTCTTTACCTTGGGGTAAGATGGATATCGATATTGTGGTCGAGTCCACTGGCTTTTTTGCCAGCTATGAAAAATCAAAGGCCCATCTCGATGCTGGCGCTAAAAGAGTGATTATCTCGGCGCCGGTTAAAGACGATGCCTCGGCGGTTGGTATTACAGGAGCCACGGTCTTGATGGGGGTTAATGATGATCGATTGACGGCCTGCGATATTTCTTCTAATGCCTCTTGTACCACCAATTCGGTCAGTCCTTTGATTGCTATCCTAAAGAGTGCTATCGGTATCGAAAAGGCAGTCTTGAACACAGTTCACGCCTACACAGCTTCGCAGTCGGTGGTAGATGCCCCGAAGACCAAAGATTTTAGATTGGGTAGAACCGCTGCGCAAAACATCATTCCAACTTCAACCGGAGCAGCGATTGCTACTACTTTGGTTCATACCGATCTAGTCAATAAATTTGATGGTATTGCGATGCGGGTACCGGTACCGGTTGGTTCGATTGTAGATGTTACCTTTATCTCGTCAGAGCCAACTACTGTCGAAGCGGTTAATAAAGCTTTAACAGATGCCGCCGCCAGTAATGAATGGAGTAATTTATTTGCGGTTACTAATGAGCCGGTGGTATCCTCTGATATTATTGGTGCCCGTTTTGCTTCAATTGCTGATTTGTCTATGACCAGAGTCGTTGACGGCAATCTAGTGAAGGTTTTGGCTTGGTACGACAATGAGACTAGTTACACTCATACGCTGGTCGAACAAGTGACCGCCATGTCTAGGTTTTTTAATCAAAAGACTGGACACTAATCATAATCTAATTAACAAATTATGAACGACAAGATTTATTTTGCTACTGACCATGCCGGTTTTGAACTAAAGAATGTGATCTTGGAATACGTTCGTGACGAACTGTCTCTGCCGGTAGAAGATATGGGTGCTTATCAAAGTGAACTTGGTGATGATTATCCAGATTACATTGTCAAAGCGGCTAGAGAAGTGTCCGAGAATCCTGAAGCCAGAGCTATTATATTTGGCGGTTCCGGACAGGGTGAAGCGATGGTGGCTAATCGTTTTCCTCATGTGCGAGCCACTGTTTATTATGGTGGTGAACCAGAAATAATTACTCTCTCCCGCGAACACAACAATGCCAATGTTTTATCACTGGGAGCGAGATTTTTGAATCGAGTGGAAGCCAAACAAGTTGTTAAGGAGTGGTTGAGTCTGGGTTACGACAGTAGCAGTCGCCACCAACAGAGGAATGAAAAAATTGACGAGCTTACCAAATAGATTATGAATATAGAAGTCCTACCATCATTACCAGCTAGTTCATTTTCGGAACTTGAAACTTTGGTTAGTGATTTAGAGTCGGTCATAACTGAGATTCAGGTTGATTTGGTAGATGGTAGATATGTAAACGCTAAATCTTGGCCCTTTAATACAGAGGCTAATATCGCCTCAGAATTGGCCAGAATTTCTACTTTGCCAAGAAACATCAAGATTGAATTGGATTGTATGATTTTAAATCCAGAAGAGTACTTGGATATTTTTGTACAGCTAAAGGTGTTTAGTGTGATTGTGCATATGGGTAGTACAGATAAATACGAAGAAATCATTTCTCATGCCAAGATGAATGGATACCGGATTGGTTTGGCGGTTAAAAATTCAGATTCTTTAAATGAACTATTTTCTTATGTACCAAAGATTGATTTTGTACAGGTGATGGGTATTGCGGAGGTTGGGAAGCAGGGTCAGACTTTTGATGAAAGGACTCTAGATACTTTACGTATTTTACGTAGCAAGTTTCCAGAATTACCACTGGCCGTCGATGGGGCTGTTAATGAAGTCACTATCCCTAGTTTAAAGGTGGCTGGAGCAAACAGATTTGCTCCTGGTTCAGCTGTCTCTAAAGCCAAGGACAGAATAGAGGCCTATAAACAGCTTTGTCAGCTAGCTAAAGAGTAAGTAAGTTATAATAAAAACAATGATGCATTACTTATCGCAAAAAGAGGTGCGAGCGCTTGAAACCAAGGCTAATGAAATAAGACAGAGTATCATAGAGATGTTGGTGGCGGCCGGTAGTGGTCACACGGCTGGGCCTTTGGATATGGCTGATGTTTTTGCCTTACTTTATTTTAGAGTGTTGAGACATGATCCAAAAAATCCTGACTGGGAAGAACGTGACAGGTTGGTTCTTTCAGCTGGTCATATTTGTCCGGTTTTGTACGCCACTATGGCTCACGCTGGTTATTTTCCAATTGAGGAGCTGTTAACTTTACGTAAGTTTGGGTCTCGTTTACAAGGACATCCACACCGCACCTCTTTGCCGGGGATAGAAACTTCTTCTGGACCACTTGGTAGCGGACTTAGTCAGGCGGTCGGCATGGCTATCGCTGAACGAATGAATAACGAGTATACCTCTAAATATATTTACTGTATTACCGGCGACGGAGAACTCGACGAAGGTCAGATCTGGGAAGCAGCTATGTTGGCTGGTAAGGAAAAACTTCACAACTTAATTGTGATTGTTGATCGAAACGGAATACAAATTGACGGCTACACCAAGGATGTGATGCCACTAGAGTCTCTTCGAGATAAATTTGAAGCCTTTAATTTTGACGTACAAGAGGTCGATGGTCATAACATCAGAGTCTTAAACGATGCAATAGGGAAGGCTCAAGCTATTTATGGCAAACCATCAGTGATTATCGCCCACACAATTGCTAGTAAAGGAGTCGATGTTTTTGAGAGAGATTTCAGGTGGCACGGTAATCCGCCAGGGAAAGGTCCGGAAGACAGGGTACCAAAGAGTGAACAAGCTAAAGTGGCCTTAGAAAAATTAAAAACCCTAGCCGGAGCCATAGAGAAAGCTGATTCTTAATAAATTATGTTTGCAAAACACTTAGATAAAAATATTGGTACCGAGGCTATTCAATACTCACCAAATCGAGTTGGTTACGGTGAGGGTCTAAAATTGGCTGGAGAAAAAGATGAAAGAGTGGTGGCGCTTAGTGCTGACCTGACCGGCTCTACCAAAACCGATGCTTTTGCGGAGGCTTTTCCAGATCGGTTTGTGCAGGTTGGTATTGCCGAGCAAAATATGGCCTCAGTGGCTTCTGGTATGGCGGCCATGGGTAAGATTCCTTTTATTGCTTCTTACGCTATGTTTTCACCTGGTCGTAGCTGGGAGCAGGTACGTACTACGATTGCGTATAATGAATCTAATGTAAAAATTATCGGAGCCCACGCTGGTGTGTCAGTTGGTCCGGATGGTGCCACTCATCAAGCCATTGAAGATATCGCTCTCATGCGGGTGATTCCTAAAATGGTCGTGATTGCTCCAGCTGATGAGATCGAGGCTCGTAAGGCCGTCTTGGCGGCCGCTAAATACGTTGGTCCGGTTTATATTCGTATTGCTAGAGAGAAGACTGCCATCGCTACCACCGAAGCTTCACCATTTACAATTGGGGTGGCTGAATTATGTCTAGAAAAAGATTCGGCTCATGAAAAAACCGTTGGTATTATTGTGACCGGTACTTTATTACATACTGTTTTGGTGGCGGGGAAGATTTTGAATGAAGAAGGGGTGGGAGCCTCGGTGCTTCATATGCCAACTATCAAACCATTGGACAAGAAGGCATTGGATGATTTCGGCAAACGACACGATATTATAGTGACGGTAGAAGAACATCAGATAGCCGGTGGATTGGGCGGAGCGATTGCTGAGTATTACAGTGAGGTGGCTCCTAAGCGAGTAGTTAAGATTGGAGTAAATGATCAATTCGGTCAGTCTGGTACCCCCGAAGAACTCATTTCTTTTTTTGGTTTGGATGTTGATGGTATTTTAAATAAAATAAGGAATATCATCTAACCAATCACATGTCTATTTTTAATAAACGTACACACTCTGGGTTTACTCTTTTGGAATTGTTGGTGGTGATTGCTATTATCGGTATTTTGGCGGCTGTGGTATTGATGGCGGTAGGTGATTCTAGAGAAAAGGCTCGTAATAAGGCGGTGGTGGTACAGATAGAAGAATATGTTAAGGCTCTAGAACTTTATTATAGTGATGTGGGACACTATCCAAGCGGTCATACTAATTTAAACTTTTTTCCAGAACGAGTAGTATGCATTGGTGAAAATTATCATGGAGGAGGTGGTAATTGTTTACCCTCACCATCAGTGCCTAATATTTTTAACCCAGTAGGCGCTGACACCAATGCAAATGTGGAACAAGTGTTGTTGGCTAGTGATTATTTAAGCAGTTTACCAAGTTTTGTGCAGACTAAGGGGGGATACACGTATTATTCTCCTGGTTATAGTGCTTGTAACGAAACGGGAGCTAATTGTGCTAGCAGTTATCAAGAATTTAGTCTTTGGTATGTCCTTGAAGACAATAATCAAGATTGTGGTCGTGGGCAAGTTATCGAAGCTTCATTATCTAACGGTAACTTCACTTTGTGCCGACGGGGGCCAAATGATTAGTTTTATAAAGCAGGGTATCTTTGGTGAGGTTTGGCGATTAAAGAATAGACGGACGTGGCCTTGGCCACGTCCGTCTATTCTTTACTGGCTTCAACTAGATTTTACGAGCTTTATAATCCTCAGGAGCGTTTTTTAGGTATTCGTCTAATTTATCTCTGGTTAGCAAACCAGCTTGGGCACCAATGTGCTGGACCACACTCATGGAATTGATCGGTCCCCAGGCTAGGGCTTCGGCTGGTGTAAAACCAAGAGCGATAGCTGCGGTAAAAGTTGAGGAGAATGAGTCACCCGCTCCGGTACGGTCTACTGGTGGAGCTGGGTCTGGATACATTGGCATATGCCAGGCCTGGTCATTTTCATCAACCACGAAGGCTCCCGCTGGACCATCAGTAATAACCGGCATGTTTGGTCCCAACTCTTTCATTTTTCGAATCAAGGTTGGTATATCTTGCTCTTTGGTCTTGAGTATCTCCATAGCTTCTTCTTTGTTACAGAAAAAGATTTCAGTCACTTCGTATAAAGGCTTTAGTTTTTCCGGACCCAATTTGATTTGGAAGGTGCCTGGTTGGAAGACCAACTTGGTCTCGGGATTAGCTTTGACGTAATCAGCAATTTCAAAATGAAAATCAACCCCGTGTTCACCAATGGAGGAGAAGTATAGATAACGTGGTGGTGTTTCAAAATTTGGTAAGACGTAGGGGTATTTCTCATGTTTAATCAGAATAGTTCTTTCTGGACCCCAGCGTAGTACGTAGTGGTAGTTGGTATCTTTATCTTCATGAACTTTTACATAGTCGGTATGAACACCCTCTTCTCTGAGGGCTTCCATACAGTCTTTACCGTTACGATCGTCGCCCAAATTGGCGACGAGAGCGGTTTTGAGACCCAATCTGTGAGCAGACACCGATGCATTTGGAGAATTACCAACAGCTCTTACTACAGTTACGTCTTCGTAGGGTAGTTTACTACCGAAGGGCATCTCCAGTGTTTTTAATCCGGTATCTAAATTTTTACTAACAGTGGCGTGTTCTTTTGATAGTTGGATAAAGGCATCGACAACTATGTCGCCAATAGCGACGAAATCATATTGCTGTGACATATGTCGTGATTATATCACGCAAGCCATTTTAAAATTTATAGTATTGAGCTTTCTGTGGAGTATGGTATGGTATTCGCCATATGACAGTAAAACTAGAAGTATCAAAAAGAACCAATAAAGCAGATAAGGACCGCAAGGAGGGAAATGTGCCTGGTGTTGTTTATGGACCAAAGCAAGAACCAGTGGCCATCAGTGTATCTAAAAAAGTTTTCCAAAAGACTTTAGAAGAGGCTGGTGAGTCAACTATTATTACCCTAGAGGGTTTGGATGAACCGATTGAAGTTTTGGTTCATGATGTAGCCTTTAACGCAGAATTTGGAGGCATTTCACACGTGGATTTTTATGCGATTGAACGTGGTAAAGAACTCACTACTGATATCGCTCTGCATTTCATTGGTGAAGCCCCAGCGGTAAAACTTGGTGGTTCGTTGACTAAAGTGCTTCATGAAGTTGAGGTGACTTGCCGACCTAGTGTTTTACCGTCACACTTTGATGTGGATGTCTCCGCTTTGGTAGATTTTGAATCAATCATCAAAGTCAAAGATTTAAATGTACCAACTGGCGTAAAAATAAATACTGATGAAGAAGAGGTGATTGCTTTGGTAGTTGAAACTGAAGACGAGCCAGAACCAGAAGTGGTAGAAGCTGGTGATGTGCCAGTAGTCGGAGCCGACAAAAAAGAAGCCGAGAAAGAAGGTTAAAAATAGCGATTGAGCTCTGTAGTGTAGAAAGTAAGGCGTACCCGCATCCACGATAGTGGATGCGGGTACGTTGGTGTAATGATATAATAGTCGGTGATTATGAGAAGATTGTTATGCATTTTATTGATGGTTGGTTTGGTGTTGCCTCAGCTTACTTATTCAGCTGAAACTGAGGCCGAACGTCGCAAGAGAATCGAAGATCAACTTCAGACGGTCGAAAGACAAATACTTCAACAAAGGGTATTGGTGGAAGACAAGCAACTTGAACGACAGTCTCTGGAAAGAGATATTACTATTATCAATGGTGAGATTAAAAAGGCCGAACTTGGTGTTCAAGCCAGAGCCTTGGCGATTGCTTCATTAACAACACAGATTGGTGATAAGGAAGAGGTGATAAAGGTTCTTAATGAGAGACTAGATAAACAAAAACAATCATTGGCCAAAATAATGCGCCAGACTCAGACGGTTGATGATATTTCATTGGTTGAAGTAATGTTGAGTAACAAAAATTTCTCAGAATTTTTCTCAGAAGTGGATAGTTTTCATTCGGTCAAAGAGTCATTAAATGATTCTCTTAGCGCTCTAGAGGAGATTAGAACTGATACTCAATTACAAAAAGAGTCACTAGAGAACAAACAAGAAACCGAAGCTGAAATGAAACTGGTTCAAGAAATGGAACAGAAGAGAATCGAGGATCAGGAGGCCGAAAAACAAAAAATCTTAACGGTTACTAAGGGAGAAGAAAAAGCCTATCAGCAGTTATTACAAGAACAAGAAAAAACAGCCGCTCAACTAAGAGCCCAGCTTTTTGAATTGCTCGGCGGTGGCGGTGGTATTCCTTTTCCGCAAGCGGTGGAGTTGGCTAAGACAGCTGGTCGGCTGGCTGGTATATCGCCAGCTTTGATATTGGCTATTTTGGAACAGGAGACCAATTATGGTTCGAATCTAGGTAGTTGTGTTTATTCTGATACTAGAGGTGGTCGGCCAGTTATGCATCCAGACAGAGACACTCCGGTATTTCTGGGTATAGCAGCGGCGCTTGGTTTTAATGCTGAAAGACAGCAAGTTTCTTGTCCGATAGTGCAGGGTGGCGTCTCGGTTGGTTGGGGAGGAGCGATGGGACCTTCGCAATTTATTCCTAGTACCTGGGCTATTTATGGTGGTTTTGTAAATAACGGCAGTGGTTGGCAATATAGTCAGTCTCAAGATGCTATCCGTACTCTATTAGGCAAATCTTCTCCGGCTAATCCTTTTAGCAACCAAGATGCTTTCTTAGCAACCGCTCTTCTGCTTCGTGATAACGGAGCAGCTTCTAGTCCTCGTCTTTCCGCTTTGCGTTATTACGCTGGGTGGGGTGGGGCTTCTCGTCCGGAAAATCAATTTTACGGTGATCAAGTTATGCAAAGAATGGCTCGTCTAGAAAACGAAATCCGTATCTTGGGCTCCTAAACTCCACCCAACCGACCACCAACCCCCACAGTATGATATTATGTAATATCATACTGTTAAATAAGATGGGGAG
>JAGQME010000004.1 GCA_020428795.1 Candidatus Kaiserbacteria bacterium | reverse complement strand
AGTCAACCACCGATTTACTGTCCGGAACTAACGGAGCCTTCAGTGCCGGATCGGTTGTTACTAGTCCATCATCCATAACCTCGTCATTAGATGTTGATCAAAACTTCTATACCGAATTAGAGTACGCCATAGTTTCAACTATTAATGCTTCAGATGGCTACTGTCTACGGGTGACTAATAATGGCACTGATCTTGATTCCTACGCTACAGTGGCTGAGATGAGTCTAAGCTTTGATCCGACTATCAGTTCGATTATATTGAACGAAGGAAACCCGATTACCTTACAGCCAGGGGCTACTACTACGGTTTACGCCACCGGAACAGTAAGTGACCTTAATGGCTACTCTGATCTGGTTTTGGCTACTTCTACTATTTACAGAAGTGGGGCGGGAGCAGCTTGTGTGGCTGATACAAATAATTGCTATATAAGCAACACCAGTGCTGGTTCTTGTTCATTTACCGATTGTGCTGGTTCAACTTGTACTATTCAGTGTCAGGCTGATATTTACTACAACGCTGATCCAACCGATGACAATATTTACGAGGGTGAGGAATGGTTGGCTTACGTAGAGGTCGAAGATGCGGCGGGTGGTTATGATTTCTCTTCAGCGATGGGAGTGGAACTGATGACTCTAAGGTATATATCAACCAATCAAGGAATTGATTACGGAACACTCGAACCGGCGCAAGACACCGGTGCCAATAATGCCAGTACCACTATTTATAACCTAGGTAATGATAATCTGGACATTGATATCGAAGCCACTGACTTGAGTAATGGTTTGTCCTCAATCATCCCAGCCACTGAACAAAAGTTCTCGACCTCTACTTTCACCTACAACTCCTGTGGTGATTGTGGAACTCTATCCTCGAGTACCATTCAATCAGTGCCACTGGATCTACCAAAACCAAGCACCCCAGCGCCATTTGTAAATGATGTGCTGTATTGGGGTATAAATGTTCCGTTTGGTACTGCCGCCACCTCGCACCAAGGAGTCAACACCCTCTATGCTGTTGGTGAGTAGTCGGTGTTATTATAATGACAAGCTATGAAGCAAAGTTTTTTCTCAGTATTAGTCTCATTCTTCTTGGTGGCTACCCTCACTTACGCTCAGTCGAATGATGTAACTCCGCCAGAGATATCCAACGTTGAAATAAATATCGTGTCTCCAACTGAAGTTGAGATTAAGTGGCAGACCGATGAAGACGCTGATTCCTTGGTTAACTACGGTTTGAAGCCCGATTACGGTATTGTTCGTATACCGGAAGCTAATCGCCAGTCTCACAGTGTGACACTGGACGATTTAGAACCTGGTCGGCAGTATTATTTCCGAGTTGTCTCGGCCGATGAAGAGGGTAACCAAGGTATTTCGGCTGATTATAAAATCCAGACTGATAACGAAACTACTCAAGATACCGGACAGGGTCAGGGCGAAGGACAGTCTGAAAGTCAGGGTACGGGAGAGGGTAGTGGCCAAGCTCCTGGGCAAGGTGGAAACCAAAGTGATACCACCACCGAAGAAATAATCGAGCAAATTCAAGAAATAACCGAGGTCACACAATTGCAAGAAATCCTTGATGTCACCATCCAGGCTATTCAAGGTATTACTGACGATCTAACCATCATCGGTCCACCAACTGTGATACCGGAGACTACCACCGCTTTGGTTAAGTGGTCCACTGATCGTGAGGCTGATTCTACGGTGTTATTTTCAAAAACCAGTACCTTTGATGGTACAAATTATGAGTTTTCACAATCAAGTACGGCTGGTCTAACTCAAGAACATGAAGTCCAATTGATTGGATTAGAGTCTTACACTGATTATAGTTTTAAGGTTATTTCAACCGATTCGGTGGGAGTGGAAGGTGAGAGTCGAAACTTTACTTTTAAGACGAAGGCTTCTTTACCGGACATTAGAAACCTACGAATTGTAAAGGTAGAAGAAGATTCAGCCACGATTGCTTGGGATACAACCGTACCAGCCAAGGCTTTGATTGAGTACCAAGATTTGACTACAGGTGTTCAAAATTCTATCGGTCGGCCCACACTAGCTACTACTCATCAGATGCGTATAGCTGATCTTACTTTAGGTACCAGATACGTTGCTTTCGCTATTTCAGAAAATTCTGGTGGTGACAGGGTAAGGAGTCAGCCAATTACTTTTATTACTTCTCGCGATACCGCTCCGCCGATTATTAGTAACGTAACGAATGAGTCCACTATCTTCCCGGGTGGTGAATCAAGGATTCAAACGATTGTAGAGTGGCGTACCGACGAACCGGCTTATTGTTCGATGACTTATCGAGAAGGGGTGGCCGGGGGAGTTGATCCGATTGTGGTTGAGGATGAGCAAATTAATTACACTGAACGACACGTTCAGGTAGTGGTTGATTTTGCTCCAGCTACGGTCTATCAGTTTTGGCTTAATTGTACGGACGAAGCTGGAAACGCTGTTCAGTCAGAAAACTTTGTGTTGTTTACTCCGATTCAAGAAAAAAACATCATTGATTTGATTCTAGAAAACTTTGAAAGTACCTTCGGCTGGGTCAAAAACATCACGGGATAAAACCTCCCCTTCGGGAAGTTTTATCCGTTCCGAGTGAGAACGAGGACGCCCGATCTGAGGCCTCAGCCGAAGCAGGGCGAGGAGGGGACCAATGTTAATTATTTATCCTTGTGCTGCTTAGTTTTAAATCTGGTAGTTAATCCTTCGGGAAGTTTTATCCGTTCCGAGTGAGAACGAGGACGCCCGATCTGAGGCCTCAGCCGAAGCAGGGCGAGGAGGGGACCAGTGTTAATTATTTATTCTCGATGATATGTGTGGATACTACCCCTAAGGTAAAGAGGGTTGGTATGTTCTAATTATAGAAACGAGATTTTTTCGCCGAATTTTTCTATGGCCAAACCACTAATTATCTGTCGCAACCTTGACATTATATATAACAAAGGTAAGTCAAACGAGTTTAGGGCTCTGTCTAATGCTAGTACCGATATTTACGAAGGTGAGTACATAATTCTCTTCGGAGCCTCTGGTTCAGGAAAATCCACTCTTATGTATGCCATACAGGGTTCGCTACCGCCGGGTGGTGGAACGATGCGTATTGGTGGTGAGGATATTTATGCTCTTCGCATTGAGGATCGTGTTTACTTCCAGCGCTATGTGATGGGTATTATCTTTCAGCAATTTAACCTAATCCCATCTTTGACGGTGCTTGATAACGTGGCTTTGCCAATGATTTTTGCTAACGTCGATAAACCAACCAGAGAAAGAAGGGCGCAATCGTTGCTCGATCGGTTTGGAGTGGGTATGGTGTCTCATAAAATTACTCCGATGCTTTCCGGTGGTCAGCAACAACGTGTGTCAGTGTCTCGGTCGATGGTCAATGATCCTAAAATATTGCTCGCTGACGAGCCAACCGGAAACCTAGACTCCGTGTCCACTCAACAAGTAATGGATAAGATTGATGAAATCAATACTTTTGATAAACGGACTATTATCATGGTGTCACACAACGCTGCTCACTTAAGCTACGCTCACCGTGTGTATTACCTAAAAGATGGTGCGATTGTACGTGAGGTTGTGAATCCGCAAAGAAAACAAATAAAACCGGTCAAAGAAGGGGAGACCATTGTTACTGAGTTAGAACAATTGGCCAGACTCTTTCCGTATGATTCGGTTGATACTTTAAGGGTAAAAAGTCTGGTCAACCTATTAACTCAGGACTATACGTACGATCAGTTGGTAAGAATGGAGTCAATCATCAGTCATTTTATTGCTGGTAAGGTAGATAAAGTGGCGGTTATGAAGGCTCTAATTATGCCGTATGAACGGGGTGGAGTTGGGTTGCCGGAGAAAGATGCTAGGAGAATGGTACATACTTCGGCCAAAATAATCGGTAACGCTGACGATATTCGTCGTTTTCGTAAACAACAAAACAACGACCATGCTTTCTTCGGTCAACATAAACTAGCCGAGCGCCTTAAGGATCATTTGTTACATGCGCATAGATTAAAGTTGTCTAAGAAGCAAGATCAAAATCTCACGGAGTTGATTGCTGATCGAGTAGTTGGTGTTAGTGGTGAAGATGAATTAAATGCCGGTATGATGAAGGGTGTCACCGCTGGTGGTTTGGCTTTGTCAGAAAAGGAGGCAGATGATTTGACTAGGTATTTTGAAAAGATAATTGCCTTAGGGGTTGATGTTAGTTATAAGAGTTAGTGTGCATCTCTAAAACTTTTTAGTAAACAATAAAGTATAATAAGTTTAAATTATAAAATGCGATTACGAGATTTAGCCCAACTTTCAACTAGAGCTTTTAAGACCAATCCGTTACGTACTTGGCTTACCATCTTAGGTATGGGGGTGGGTACCGGAGCGGTGGTGGTTTTGGTGGGTCTGGGTTTTGGTCTTCAGCAAATCATTCTTGAACAGATTGTGTTCGGTGAGACCTTGCTTTCACTCGGCGTCTCGTCCACCGGAGCTCAAAATTTACGTCTAACACCAGAGACGGTGACAAAATTCAAAGAAATGGATAACGTGCTCGATGCCGCTCCGTTGGCTAGATTTCCGGCCCTCATTACTTACAAAGGATTGACTGGTAACGTATTTGTGCAAGGAGCCGAACCACCTTACCTAAGATACGCTGGTGTGACCGCTCAAGCTGGTGATGTTTTTACTGATGAAGATGCTGGCGATCAAAATAGCGTCATGCTTTCGCCAGCGGTTTTAAAGTTGTTTGGAATAGAAGATCTTGATTCATTTATAGGCGAAAAGGTTAAATTTAGGATTTTGGTGCCAGCCAACGATGGAACCGATACTATTAACGAAGTGGTGATTGATAAAGAGTATGTGGTAAAGGGTATAACCAAAGAAGAGGGGGTACTTAATGCTCTGATGATGTTGCCAGAGTTGCGTTCACATCTTGGTATTGAGGAGTTTGAGCGGGTTCAAGTTAGGGTGGAGAGTAACGAATTTTTAAACACCGTGGAAGACGCTTTGATCGAAGACGGGTATCGAGTCACAGCCCTCTCGAAAACAGTGGAACAGGCTTCTAAGATATTCCAAGGAGTACAGGTGGTCTTAGCCACTTTTGGTGGAATTGCTTTATTAGTGTCGGCAATTGGAATGTTTAACACCATGACGGTGACTTTGCTTGAAAGAACCAAGGAGATCGGGATCATGCGTACCATTGGGGCCGCTCCGGCTGACATTAAGTGGTTGTTTGTGTCTGAGTCAATCATCGTCGGTTTCCTTGGTGGACTGTCAGGTATTTTGATGGGTGTGACTCTCGGGTTGGTGGTTAATCTTCTTTTGAACCTAGCCGCTAGTCAATTTGGTGGTCAGTCAGTCAATCTGTTTTCCTTCCCAATGTGGTTTTTGGTTTTTATCGCTCTGTTCTCAGCCACAGTTGGGTACCTAACAGGTATTTTTCCAGCTAGACGAGCGGCTACTCTTAATCCGTTGGATGCTATAAGGTACGAATAATAGTATTTTTTCCTTGATTATAGATACTGTCACTTATTCGCAGTCTTGGTCTGCTTGTGTATAACTCATCCCCAGTGGGGGTGATAGTTCGTTACAATAGTATAAAGTTTAGTAAATATTATGTAGTACAACATGAAAGAGCTGTCATTAATAAAAAATTCGGCTGGTAAGATTACCATCATCACTGGTTTAGTTGGGGTGGTCATTTTTGCTGCTATATTCATTCTTAATTTTGGAGCCAAAGAACTCCAAAAAGTAGAAGCCCAAAGTAATATTGCTACCACCAGTATTACGGTTTTAAACACTCCACCAGGCTGGACGGTTGACGCTGAAGAAGAGTCTGAATCTTCAGATGCCAATCCGACCAATTCTGGTGATGAAGTAGCTTGGGTAGCTACGGCCACTGATCCTAGTAACCAACCTTATTTCTTACTGGTCTGTGATAGCCCTAACTCAGCGGTACCGGCCGCAGCGGCTGGCTATGGTTCTTTAGGAACCGCACCTCCTAGCTGTACCGCTACTTCAACTCAGTGGGCGGTTTCACCAGCTGCTACCAGTGGTGTACAAGCTAGAGCCGCCACTACCACCACTGAAGTCGGTGATGACTTTAACGAGCAGAACACTTGGTACGCTTGGATCTGTGACGATGATCCTGTCCTACCAAGATGTAACGCTGTCTCTAAACAAGGAACTGGTCTAACCGCTTCTCCTTTCAATATGAACAGTCGTCCAGTCTTTACTGGCTACAGTAACGACTCACCGGTCTTGCCGGGTAGCGTGGTAACTATCACTGCTACTTCAAGTGATCCAGACGTGGTGCCAGCTCAGGATGATGTTCAGTTGTTTGTCTGTTCAACTGCTTCTTTCAATGTGGCTAGTTCAACCTGTACCGCAACTGAGCTAGCTAGTTCAACTTTGTCGGCTTCAAATCCAGCCGCTACCTATACTATTACTATCCCAACTCAAGACGATGATTATCCGGTCTTCCTGTATATTATTGATGAACACGGACACGCTGCTTCCGGTGGTGCTCAAGGTGGTCAATCAGATATTACTGTTTCAAATGCGCCACCGGTGGTTCTATCAAACCAAATTACCCTTAACGACGGTCAAGACATCATCTTAACTCAAGATGCTGGCGAGACCACTGGTTTCCAGATTCAATTCTCTGTTTCTGACGACAATAGTTGTGAAAACGCTGCTTCTGGTCCAGAGATTTCTGGTTATGAGTTGGCTGTATATAGAACTACCGTTGGTACCACTACCTGTACACCAGACGCAGCTGATTACAATCCAAACAATTGTTATCCAAGCGGTTTGGCTACTTCTACTTGGAATCTGTCTTGTACCGCTTCTTCAACCAGTTGTACTTTTGGTGTTGACGGTATAGATACCACTATGGTCTACGACTGTACCTTCCCGCTTTGGTATGTTGCCGATCCAACTGATGGGTCTGCCACCACTTCGATTCATTTTGCTACTGACTGGTCGGTAGCCGTAAGAGGAGTTGATGATGATTTGGCTACCAGTTCTTACGTACAAAGTAATACCGGACAAGAATTGGTTAGTTTCTTAGCCTACGCCCTTGATACTTTTGTGATCGCTTACCAACAGCTTGAGCCAGGTCAACAGACCGACCCTCTAGTAGCCACTACTACCTTTAGAGCGACCGGTAACATTGGTCTGGACCAAGAATTGTCCGGTCAAGCCATGTGTAGCACTTACTCAGGAGCCTTCAGTTGTCCTAATTCAGCGACATCGACTATTCCTGAAACAGAGCAGGTGTTTGCCACCTCATCAGTTACTTACGCAACAGCTCTGGGGGCCGGTAACTTCCTTTCATCATCAACTTACAAGTATCTTGACTTAAATATTTCTAAGTCAACCGCTACTAACACGCAGGCTGAGAAGGAAACTTATTGGGGTATTGCCGTTCCGGGAACGATTACTTACTCAGGAGCTTATACTGGAGAAAACACCTTTATTGGAGCAGCCAGCGATGCTTCTCAATGGTAGGATAGGTTAGATTAGATAAGTCCAAAATAACCAGCTAGAACCACTGTTATCCAGCAGTGGTTCTTGCTTTATTACCTTTAATTGCGATAATTAAATACAACCTATAACGAGTAATGATGTTTCGATTTCTTTCAGTTGGCTTAATCGTATTGTTTTCTCTAGTGATATCAACGGAGTCTGTTTTTGCTGGATTTGGTGTCACACCACCTTATGTTAGAAATACCAGCTTAACCAGAAATTCAACCTACGAGCAACAGATTCTTATTGTGCGTGGTGATCCCAATACCGAATTAAAAGCTTCTATATTGGTAGATGCGCCTGGTTTTTCTGATTGGGTTGAGGTTTTGGAGGGTGATGAATTTATATTACCTCGGGGTGAGCAGAAGGTTCCAATGACTGTTAGGGTAAAGGTACCGAGTGATGCTGAATTTAAAAACTACAATGGTGCCTTGCGTATAAAGACTGGAGCGGTTGATAACGCTGTGGGGGCTGGTGCTGTAAATATTTCGCTGGGAGCTTTGATTGATTTGGAGTTTAATGTAATTGATAAAGTAATTGAAGACTTTAAGATTCGTAAGATTGGTATCAGTGATTTAAATGAAGGTAAAAAAATCGGTTGGTTGTTCTTCCCTGGAAAAATAAATTTCTCTATGATGTTGGAAAACACTGGTAACGTTGATGTGGCACCGTCTAAAGTGGCCTTTAGGATTTACGATGCCTCTGGCAAGGTTTTGTTAGAAGAAACTAAAAACCTAGGTAAGATTACTAAAGTTAAACCATTCGCTACCGAACAAGTAGTGGCCGAAATTCCAACCAGATTACCGGCCGGTGCCTACATGGCTAGATTTGAAATCATGAATCATGATGATGTTAAGTTGGAAGGAGAAGTTAATTTGAATATTTTACCGTATGGTACTTTACAGGCGGCTGGATTCGGTTTTGCTGGGTTATCTTTGCCTCATAAGATATCCGTAATACTACCGATTTTGGCTATATTTGTTGTGATCATCCTTATGTACATTTCACGCCGTCGCAATCGTATTAAGTAGGCTGCGAAGGTTGTCTATGAAGTCACCACTCTCTTATTATTTTCTTTTAGTCAGTATCAGTTTTTGGTTTATACCAAATACATCAGTGGCTCAAACTTATCTGGCCACTACTACCATTGATCTTAGTATCTGTGGTGACTTGATTGTGAACCCTGGTGAAGAATGTGATGTGCCTGGAGAGACGGGTCAGTACAGTACAACGATTGCCGGTCGTCAGTGTAATAGTCAGTGCTTGTTCGGTCCTTATTGTGGCGACAGTATTTTACAAACTCAGTATGCTGAGGAATGCGATGACGGGAACAATGATGATGGTGACTTTTGCAGTTCTACTTGTACCATTGAACCGGCTGGTTCAGGAGGCGGTGGTTCTTCCGGTGGTGGCGGGTCAAGAGGAGGATCAAATACAGATTTGGGTGATACGCAAATAAGCGTAACAGGACGAGGTTATCCTAATCGGACAATTAATATTTTGCTCGATGGCAAACAGGTGGGTAGTGTACGAGCCAATAGTCAGGGAAGTTTTAATTTTACTACCGATGCTTCACCTGGGACGGTGTCTTTAGGTTTTTGGTCGACTGACGATCAAAACACACGTTCTATAACCCTAAATAACACTTTTGATGTTACTCAGGGTGCTATAACTAATATTGCCAGTATCTTATTACCACCAACTCTTAGACTCAGTTCGACTCAGGTTGATCCGGGGGCAGTGGTTACTTTTTCCGGTCAAGCCTTACCAGGGGTAACGGTTGAGGTACATATTGATGGCAGTCGGATTGTGCAGACTGCTACTGCTGATGAAAACGGAAAATGGTCTTTGACCTATAACACCGGATCACTATCGGCTAAGGCCTACCCGGTCAAGGCTAGATATTTATCTGGTACACCACCACTAAGAACCGAGACGAATTTCAGTACCACCTTGCAGTTATTTGTGGGAGTAGAAGGGCAGGCTAGTACCCCGTCTGATTTAAGTCGAGATGGTAAGGTTAATCTAACAGACTTTTCTATTTTGATTTTCTGGTGGCAAACGAATGGTGGCGACTCTGACCCTCCAGCTGATATCAATGGTAACGGTCGAGTTGGGATTGAAGATTTCTCCATCCTACTATTCAACTGGACCGGGTAAAATGAGCAAATGCCCGCAGGGCATATTGCGAATTTTGTTCCTAATTTTTTCTCCCCTTGAGAAAATTAGGAACTCGCAGTCAAACCTTTGGTATAGGTGATAAACCAGACAGAGCCTGTTTTTACTTTATACTCCGCAGCAAATGCCCGCAGGGCATATTGCGAATTTTGTTCCTAATTTTTTCTCCCCTTGAGAAAATTAGGAACTCGCAGTCAAACCTTCGATATGGGACCTAAAAACAAATAGTATGATATTATGTAATATCATACTATTTGTTTTTAGGGATTTATATTTTAATTCCAACAACCCCTCTATGTATCTGGTGTTCAAATTATTTATATAAATAGAAAAGAGTATAGAGAAATATAAAATATTTACGTAACTAAATACGTAAATACCCACGTAGCTAAATTTATACACTACCAAACACCAAAAAATAAAACTTCGGTTAACCGAAGTTTTATTTTTTGGTGTTTTGATCCAGACCTCGTTTTATATTTTTTGTACAAGGTAGAATCAGTGTTTTTCTTACGTTTATGTAGCTTGGTTTGTGTAGTTTATGTCTAAAAATCTAAAAATGTGTATAAGTTTTTATTATAAAAAATAAACACAAGTTACAATGTAATAGTATTTGTTGCAGAGGTATTTTTTAATCATACTGCGTTGTAGTCGCGTATGCGACGGGCACTTCAGCCGGGTGTTATGTAACAAATATGCTTATCAAATAGCTTATAGAAGGTGTGGAGACCTTTGTTAAGTTTCGGTGTCTGTTTCACCACAACACACCAAATCTTGTTAATTGAGCCATACAACTCAAGACAACAAGTTGATAGGCTAAAATACAACGTAGAGCTATGTTCAAAACGGAAAACACCGTTGGAACGCTCAAAACTATTGCAATGGTTGTAGGATTGGCGATCATTTTTTGGTCACTAGGACTACCGTACCTCCAGCTTGCTGGAGCTGCTAACATCACAGAAGTTAGCGATACTCTATCAACCTCAGCTCCGTCAACAGAAGCGGACCACACGATCTACTTCATAGCTGATGGCGCTTATGGGAGTACCTCTACAATTACCGTCACCTTTGATCCAGCCTTTACAATGGGTTCGGTCGATGAGACTGATGTAAATGTAAGTGGCTCTACCTACGGTTCGTTTGGTACAGCAGGTGTGCCTGCTGCCGACTGTACTGGAGGTGAAGATATGAGTGCTGTATTTGCCGGAAATGTTTTGACACTGACTTTGTGTCAAGATGACGGAGGGCAGATAGAGGCAGATGAAGAAGTAACCATCGTAGTTGGTGGTACCAATAAAATTACTAACCCAGCCGTGGGTACGTATGATATTGATATTACCAGCGGACCGAATGATTCCGGATCTACAATAGTTGCTATTGTAGACGAGGTTACGGTTACGGCTGCTGTTGACACCATTTTTACTTTTTCAGTAGCTGGTGTCGCTGGTGGTCAGGTTGTCAATGGGGCAACTACCACTGGAGCAACAACCGCCACGACTATTCCATTTGGTGAATTATCCGATGGTTCGGCCACCACCACTGCACAAGATTTGCAGGTAGGCACTAACGCAAGTAATGGCTACTCTGTAACAGTACAGCTCGATGGTGCCCTTCAATCATCAACTGGAGCCGATATTAACGGCTTCGCTGATGGCTCAGACACAGATGTGCCGGCGCTATGGTCAGCTCCATCTGGCACCCTTGGTCTTCCAGATACCTATGGACACTGGGGAGTTACATCGGACGACTTGGCGATTCCTGGCCGAGGAACAGATTTCCTCTCAGCTAGATTTATCGCTGCTAGCACCACCCCACGTCTAGTTATGGGTCACAATGGGCCAGCAGACAGTACAACTGCTGGGATCGGTGCAGCTCGAGTTGGATATCAGATTGAAATTACCTCTTTGCAAGAAGCTGGTGATGACTACTCTGCCGTCCTAACTTACGTAGCGACACCATCATTCTAATTCGTTTTATAACTAGCTTATAAAACACTCTCAATTGCAATAGCAGAGCTACAAAGAACCCTATCTCCCACCACGAGGTGGGTTTTTTGTTTATTATGTTTTTACAACTCAGTGCTATATAAATAGGTGGTTTAAGGTAAGGTATACACAACCAAACTGATACTAAATAGTAGTTATTGTTATACTTAAGGTACATGAAGAGGGTTAATATATTCGGCTTATTTTTGTTGATGTTTTTTGGCTTGGTTATAAAAACAGAAGCGGCTGTTTTGTATATGGACCCCAATCAATCTGAACTAAAAAGAGGGGATACGACAGTGGTTTCTTTGCGAATAAATACTGATCCAGAAGAATGTATAAACGCCGTCGATGCTACGATAAGATACAGTGACAATATTGAGCCGGTTGATACCTCAAGAGGTAAGTCTATTTTATCGATTTGGTTGGAAGAACCGATTATTGATAAGGCTAATCGAACAATTACTTTTGCGGGAGGTGTTCCTAACGGTTATTGTGGTCGGATCGCTGGTGATCCTCGTCTAACCAACAATTTGCTTGATATTTTATTTATGTCACCGGGCCTACAGATCGGCTCTACGGCTAGTGGAAATGAGGTAGATATTGTTTATGGTGATGAGACTAGGGTGTTGTTGAACGATGGTTTTGGTACCGAGGCCAGTCGGCAATTATTTGGTTCCAAGATTTCTTTGAGCAAGGAGGCGGGTAGTCGAGTGGATAATGTCTGGCTCGATGCTATAAACGATGATACTCAGCCACCGGAGGACTTTACTATCAATCTAGAACAAACCCCGAACGCTTTTAGTAATAAATATTTTATAACTTTTAATACCACTGATAAACAGTCCGGTATCGCTTATTACGAAGTAATGGAAGAGCCGTCAGAATTTAGAAATCGTTTTATTTGGGGAGCGGCGACAGCGCCTTGGGTAAAAGCTACCAGTCCTTATGTTCTAAAAGATCAGTCACTTAATATAACCATTAGAGTTAGGGCCATTGATAAGGCCGGTAACGAATACGTAGCGGTACTGGTGCCAGGAGAAGAGCAGAGAACTCTGCCGCAAGAATTGATGATAGTGGCGGTGGTGTTTGGGGTAGGACTACTTATTGTTGTGATTGTGATTACAACGGTTGTGATTTTAGGACGTAGACGAAAACAAGAAAACACAGAGTTTGCTGACGATGAAGATAATTACAGTGAAGAAGAATAATATGTTTAGTTTTCAAATCAATGCAATTTATCCTAGGATTTTATTAACATTGTTAGCGGTAATTTTTTATCTTAGTCTATTTCAGTTTGCTGAAGCGGCTACATTATCATTAAGTCCAAACACCGGTGTTTACACCTCCGGTCAGACTTTCTCTGTTAGTGTCAGAATCAATACTGAAGGTAAACCAATAAACGCAGCCGAGGGTACGCTTTCCTTTAATCCTAGTTTGATGTCGGTGGTATCAGTGGCTAAGGGTTCTCTGTTTAACTTATGGACGGCCGAACCGGCTTTCTCTAATTCCGCTGGTACGATATCGTTTAGTGGAGGTAATCCGGCTGGTTATACCGGAAGTGCCGGTACGGTACTAACCATAACCTTCAGGGCCAACGGTAGTGGTGCTTCAAAATTGAGTTTTTCAAACGGAGCAGTCTTGGCTGCTGACGGAAAAGGAACCAATGTTTTGAATTCGATGAATAGCGGTAGTTACACCATTTCATCAAAAGCCACTACGCCGGAAGCGGAGGTTATCGTTGAATATGTCTCACCAACCAATGCTCCAGCAGCCCCTAAAATCACTTCTGCTACGCATGGTGATCAAGAGGCTTGGTATGGTATTAAAGAAGCTAGTTTAAGTTGGGAGATTCCAAATGGAGTAACGGCGGTCAGAACACTTCTTGATACTAGCCCAAGTTCAGTACCTTCAAAAGTTTATGATACACCAATCCGAAATATCAATCTTTCTGATCTTGATGAAGGGGTTTCGTACTTTCACATACAGTTCAAAAATAGTGATGGCTGGGGAAAGATAACCCACTATAGTCTTAAGGTAGATACGGGTGAACCTTATGATTTTAATTTGTCCCTCCCTGAAGCGGCCGATCTGACTCAGCCAGCTCAAAAATTAGCCTACGCGGTTAAGGATGATACTTCGAAGGCTATTAGGTTCTTGATTGCTATTGATGGTGGTGAAGTCTTTGAGTATATAGATGAAGAGGAAAGTGGTTTCATTCAGTTACCAGAATTAGAACCAGGACACCATTCAGTAATGGTGGAGGTCTATGATGAGGCTGGAAATAGCACTGTTGGTACTCGTTCTCTTAACATTTTGTCTTTTGATAAACCTGTTTTCACTGATTATCCTGATAAAATCGGGTCCAACGTGATACCGGTTATAAAAGGTATGACAAGGCCTCAGGCTAAGGTACAGGTAGACTTCACTCAGATTGGATTAGGGGTATCAAGTGCCGATGCGGTAAAGACCTACGAAGTGGTTAGTAACGAAGAAGGAGTCTTTGTTGTGATACCAGATGGACGGTTGACTTACGGAGTCTATGAAATTTCAGCTGTGGCGATAGATGTAAATGGAGCTAGGAGTGACCGCTCAGACACTATTAGAGTGGTGGTAGCGGAACCCGGTTATGTTAGGATTGGTTCCTTTGCAGTCAGTCTGTTGTCTGTGGTTGTACCACTAATTGCTTTGGTGGCGTTACTAATCTTTGGTATTTGGTTTATACTCCTTAAAGCCAGAAATTTACGAAAGGGTGTTTATAGAGAATCAAGAGAAGCTAAAGCGATTTTGGTTCGAGAATTTTCAGAGTTAGAATCATTGTTGATGGCTCAGGCTCAGATATTAAAACAGTCACGAAAATCATCAAAACTAACTAAGTCCGAGGAGGAGTTGGTAGATGAGTTGAGTCACGCTCTTAATGAATCAAAGGTCAGGGTTATGAAAGAAATTGATGATGTTACCGATATAGTAGATTAGAATTATTTGTATGAAATTGTCTGATAATAAAAAATTAATAAAAACCTTATCAATAATAGCTATTGCCGTTTTGCTTGTGGTGGCAGCCTATGCCACACTAGAATATCGATATTTGTCAGAGGTTAAACAATTGGCTGGTGAGAAAGAAACCAAACTGATAGAACTTTCAACTCATCTAAAAAACAATACCTCGCCAGGTGGGGTACGGGGTTTGGTTAGGGATTGTCCGATCGAAGAGAGGGCTTCTTTTGATACCAATTTAGGTAATTTGAGTAATCTAAATAAGACAGAGCTATCAGACCTGCAATTAGCCTTTGAAAGATGTGCTTACTTCTATCCGTTGCAACGAGCTTATCTGGTTTCTGTTAGTCAGAATCTTTTGTCAGACTATATTGAGTTGATGGAAATAATTGATCAGAGTGGCAAATTTGTTGGTCCTAACGAGGTTAAAACCAACCTTTGGAAGAAAGTGGTTGCTCTAGAGGCAAGAAGAGCGGATTTGGATCTGGAGTTGGTTGAAACTCAAAAAAACATCATCAACTATCTTTCTAGTGGTGAATCGACAGATTCCGAAGTTATTATTTCTGAGATTGCCCAAGCTAGGGAACTTAGTAAATCAATTTTAGAGACCAGAGATGAGATTCTCACGGTGCATTCGGAAATTAATTCGCTATGATTTTTTTTGAAAGGCTAAAAAGGTGGCTGTTTCCTTGGTTTTACACAAAATCAACGCCAACAGTTCGTCATGCCTTTCCGTTGTTTTTGACCTTAGTTTCAGTATTGGGAGCGGCCGCTCTTTTGTCTGAGGATGTTACTTATATATCGATCGAACCCGATAGAGAAACAGTGTTAGCTGGTGAGAATTTTTCAATCGATGTTTATGTAACAGCTAAGGTGCCAGTTAACGCTGTTGACATCAAGGTGAAGCTACCGACCACACAGGTTAAGATTCTTGGTGTTGATACTGGAACTTCAGTGATAACCCTGTGGACCAAAGAACCATACTTTAATAGTGGTACCGTTTTCCTTTCTGGTGGTACCTACCGCAAAGGTTTT
Organism: Candidatus Kaiserbacteria bacterium; assembly: GCA_020428795.1. GTDB lineage: Bacteria > Patescibacteriota > Minisyncoccia > Phycocordibacterales > UBA918 > OLB19. The sequence goes on along the minus strand of JAGQME010000004.1, from coordinate 33,903 downwards.
ATTGGTAAACACCGAATTGCTACTATTAAAGCAGAAGCCAAGACCTCGGGCCTAGCCTACATTGAAGTGAGTGAGGCGGTACTTTACGCTGGAGACGGAACTGGTGCCGAGGTTACGGTGACTGATGTTGGTGAAGATAGTACCCAGCTAGCAATTGCTAGGGAAGATGGTACTTTCGTGCCAAATGTGTCTATTTCTGGTGAGGGTGGTCTTGGTATTGTTGGTGATATAGATAATGATGGAAGAGTAACCCTAAAAGATATTAGTGCTTTTATGTCAGCTTGGCACCAAAAAAGTAAAGTTTATGATTTTAGTGGTGATTCTAAGATGACTTTTCGAGATTTCGGTATAATTTTGGCCAGATATTTCTTTCAATAGTGTTGATAAGTGGTCGGTATTGAAAGGCTAAACTAACGTAAAATATATATGTGATGGGAAGTTCTAATTTTCTAGGACTATTGTTTGTGGTGCAACCAAAAATAACAAAAAAACATAATAATACACCTGCCTTAGCCAACGTCATTCTGTATCGGTTTGTCTATAGCAGTGTCTTTTCGGTGTTAGCTATCTTGATCTTAGGTCTGGCTTTACTGCTGTCTTCTGTTTCGTATGTTTTTGCATCTAGTGAGGGGCTGGAGACAACTGAAGGAGAGATATCTGAGGTACCAGCTGAGGAATCACCGCCTCCGGCCGATATAGAAAATACCGAATCAGAAAGTCAATCAGAATCAGATAATCTCGCTGAGGATTTTGATGATGCAACCGATCAGTCTGAGTCGGATTTGTTATCATCAGCAATTGATCTTGATGAACCAGAAAGTGTGTCTGATACTGAGATTAGTGAAGTGGAAACTGGTGGCCATGATAATCAGTCAATTGATCAAGCTGAGCCTGCAATCGATGGTGGTGATGAAAATGTTAATCAAGATCAAATTTCTTCAGTCACAGAGGATGGTAGTGAAGACGTTGCTGAAACTATTCAGAATGACGAATCTGGCGATGGCGGAGACTCTTCGTCTGTAGATAGTGATTCCGGTGGCGATGTAGAGAAAGATATCGTTAATGAAATAGAGACTGATATAGGTTCAAGTACCGATGAACAAGTCTCGGACGAAACCCAAGCTACTACCTCAGATGAAATAATTGAAAGGGTAGACGTTGTAAATAATGCCGATAATTATTACCAGTTTAGCCGGGAAGAGTGTGTCAGAGTAGAGGATGGCTCTTTTTATTGTGGTATTAGTGACACCGAAAAAACTGAGGACACAGAAGAAAACCGTCTATTATCTGCTCCTGATAAAGACGGCGATTTGGAGATTTTCTTATATTATAATGGTGAGCAAACCCAGATTACTCATAACGAAGTAGACGACGCCGCTCCTTACTTCGATCCGGTTTCAAACACCATCGTTTGGCATCGTCTGATAAATGATCGTTATCAAATAATTTCTTATGATATAGATAGTGGTAAAGAAGTCCAACTAACCAATGGAAGTGTAAATAATATGGAGCCGTCCAGATATGATGACTACATAGCCTGGCAACGGTGGGTAGAAAACAATTGGGAGATTATTCTGCACGATGGTAAGAATGAACGAATCATCAGTAATTCACAATCACATGATGTGGCTCCGCTTGTCTATGAGGATTTGGTTATTTGGAATACAACCGACAAAACTGGTAAGCAACAGATTGTTCTTTATGATTTAGCCACTGAAGAACTTTCTATTATTGATGACGGTGGAGGCTCTTCGGTCCAGAATCCTCGCATGGTATTGGTTTATGAAACAGCGCTTGAAAACGGTGATATTGTTACTAAGGGTTTTGATTTGGCTTCAAGAGTAGTGGTTCCATTGTCGGCCCAACCCCATAAGGTGCCGGAAAAAATTCCTAATTCTGACCAGACTGGTGAGACAAGAGCTTTGATTCAAACCAAACCCACTGGTAAAGAGTCTGAAATAGTTGTTACTACCCCTAAAACATCACCGCCTGATAATCAGAATAATCAGGCCACCAGTAGTGATAGTGGTATAAGTGTTTCAACTACCACCAAGGTTGTAAATCCAGTGCCGAGTGCCACTACTAGTCCAACTAGTAGTAATACAGAATTAACAGCTACTTCCACCACTGAATTTGAGGATTTGATAGTACCGGTTTTTGTGCCGGATAGTGATACTGAAGCTTCGACCACCAGGCCAGTCGAAATTGAGGATTTAGTAATTCCCAGTTCCCAAACTATAGATAGCGCTTAAATGCGTTACAATGTAAGAGTAAAGTTATGAATCGCATTGGTAACAAATGGCGAGGTCTCTTAAATGTGTCAAAACATATTCAACAGACCCAGCAAAAAATAACTAAGCTCGGTCGAGCGACCAGAAACTCAAGCTTCTTGTTTTTTCAAGGAGTCTTTGGACAAGTCTTGTGTAAGATCGGTGTTGTATTTTTGGTAACTATATTTTTGTTTGGTGATTTAGCTAATGTGGTGCCACTAATGCCCAAGGTACCAAAGGCCGAGGCGGCTGAAGTGGTGGTGGCTAGTAGCCCAAACTCTGGCGGTACTTCTCATATTCATACTGGACCGCAGTCGGTTTTTATTTCGGATGACATTGGTTACAAATTTTTCCGAGACAGTGTTGGGGAGTGTTCATATGTAAAGACTACTAATGGTGGTGCTTCTTGGGGTTCGCCAGTTAACGTTGATGATCAAGCTGCTCAGACTGACTGTAACTCGATTTCGGTTCATTATGATCCGTGGACGCCGGGTGATGCTGGTGGCTATATCCACATCCTAACCATGGACCAAGGAGATGATGATTTGTTTTATAATCGCCTTGACACCAGTAACGACACTTTGTTGATGGGATCGACTGCTCTCAATATTACTGCCAATGCTGGATTTTCCGGTACCCTAGCCTTAGGAGCCAATCGCCCAACTATAACCAAAGCTACCGACGGTACTCTATTTGCAGCTGTGGATGACGCTAGTGACTCAATTGTGGTGAGGTGTAGTAGTGCTTGTAATGTGGGTACTAATTGGACAGAAGCTGGGACTTCACCCCAAGATTTGGTAAACGATTGGAGTCTTTTAGTACCACTTACCGGTGGTGATGTTTTACTTATTAATCGAGATTTATCTGCTAATAGTGTGCGATCACAAGTTTGGCATAACAGTAGTAGTTCATGGGATGGAAGTTGGACTGATGTGGATACTAACGCTCCGGAGAACGGTACTTACGACGTGGCTATGGCGGCCGTTACTGCAAGCGATGGGTCTGTTTATCTAGCCTACATAGCTCAGGCCAACACCCTTGGTACTAATGATGACATTAGAAGCGCTGTCTATAATGGATCATGGACCAATACTACCGATATGGTGACTGATAGTGCTCTGGGTCTCACTCAGATAGCGATGGCTTTAGACGCAAACACTGACAATGTCTACGTGGCCTATACTGGACGAAGTGTTCCCGCCACCGCTGATACAGCGGATGTTTACTGGAATTCTTCTACCAACGCTATGAGTTCATGGGGAAGTGAGACCGGACCCATCAATACCAGTTCTGGTGACTTATGGGGGGTCGATTTGAATAATTACTCCGATGAAAGAATTTACGCCACTTGGTTCGATGCCACCGCTGTTAATATTTACGGTGACACTATCGCCGATGTGTTTGGTGGAGTAACGGTTAGTGCTACCGGTACTCAAATCTCTGAGGTTAGAGCCGGCGACACCGGTGTTCATTTAGGTGGGAGTTTTGTTTTTAATGAAAATATAGCCACCAGAACTGTAAGTTCCATTACTTTAACTGAAAGTGGAACCATAAATGGTGATACGGGAGTTGATAATATAAGGCTTTATTATGAATACGATACTTCTAGTCCCTACAATTGTGAAAGTGAATCATATAACGCTACAGAATCACAATTCGGTTCAACCGATACTGGTGGTTTTACCGGTGACGGAGGGACGGCTTCGTTTACTCAGTCAGGTGTAGAAATATCGACTACCTCAGCACTATGTGTTTATGTTACACTCGATATCTTAAATGAAGAAACAGATACCAAGACACTGTCGGTTGACATTGCTAATCCGAGTAGCGATGTGGTTATTTCAAGTGGTACTGTAGTACCAAATACGTTGGTTTCTCCAAGCGGTAATACCACTGTAAGGGATTTTGTTCTTACTCAACAACACTTTCATTTTAGAAACGACGATGGAAACGAAAGTGGTGCCACTTCAAGGACAAACGGTAGTGAAGATACTAACCTCAGTGCCTTGCAGACTGAGACACCCTTTAGATTACGTTTTGGAGTTTCTAATGAGGGTTCTACCAGCTCAGACGCCACGTCGTTTAGGATTGAATATGCCGAAGCGGCCGGTAATTGTAGCCTAGCTTCCGGTTGGGTTGATATTGATACGGCCGATGATGACTTTTCTATGTACGATTCTTCTAATCTGACCAACGGCACAGATTCTACTGACATTAGTATTGGCATCGGTGGGGTGACTAATGGTAATTCTGTCCACCTTAGTCCAAACGGGGCTTTGTTGGATACTACCTCACAAACTACTGGCCTTGTCTTGGATACCAATAATTTTCTAGAGTTAGAGTATTCTTTGGTAGCTTCGTCCTCGGCCGCAGAGGGTACTACTTATTGTTTTAGGTTGACCGACGCTGGTACAGAATTACGAGCCTATGATATTTACGCACGGGCCACGATAGCGGCTGATGTAACCCTATCAGCCACCGGTACACAGGTTTCTAATATAAATATACCAGCGACTGATCAATACATTGGTGGTACTTTTGTTATCAAAGAAAACTCCAGTAGCAGACAACTGACCGATGTAACAATTACTGAGTCTGGTTCGGTCGATGCTAGTGTCGGTCTTTCAAATATTAAACTTTTTTATGACCTAGATATAACTAATCCTTATACTTGTGACGATCAGTCCTATGGTGGTGGCGAGGCTCAATTTGGGGCTACTGATACTAACGGTTTTTCTGGCGCCAACGGCACCTCTACTTTTAGTGATGGTGTGACGGCCTCTACTACGCAATCGATATGTCTTTATACTGTGTTCGACGTAACTGATAGTGCGCTAAATGGTGAGACTGTTGATATTTCCATCAATTCTCCCGATGATGATATTGTGGTAACGGGTGGAGCCGCAGTGGCCCCGAGTACCATTGTTTCTCTTAGTGGCAGTACCACTTTATTGGGGGCTGATCTAACTCAAACTCATTATCATTTTAGAAACGACGATGGTGATGAAGCATCTGCTACTTCGGCTACTGGTGGGGTTGAAGATACGCCTCTGTACGGAATGAAAATACTTGATCCAGTTCGTTTACGTTTACAGGTATCAAACGAAGGTACTAACACTTCAGCTCCAGCTGGCTTTACTCTGGAGTATGGGACCAAGGTGACAACCTGTAATAATGTTGGTACGTGGACTAGAGTTAGTGATACCGATGCGGCCTTTGCTATGTTGGATATCGCCAACCTAACTCAAGGTAGCGATACCACCGATGTGTCAGCTGGTCTTGGTGGTATGACTAATGAAAATTCATCTCATCTCTCTCCAAATGGTGCACAAAACGATACGTCAGCGGTTAGCGCTACTACGACATTGACCAGCTCACAATTTTTGGAACTCGAATATTCGTTTGAGATAACTGATAAGGCTGGCTACGACACCAATTATTGTTTTCGGGTTTCTAACAATGGTGTTGATTTAAACAACTACATAGAATACGCTGAATTATCAACTTCACCCAAACAAGACTTTAAGATTCAAAGAGGTACCCTTTTTGTGAGTGGAACTGGTTCCACCATCACAGCTGGTTCAGAATACGATGCTCCCGCTTCAACTTCGACCGCCTTTATTCGTATAACTAATTCTCATCACACTGGAGCTGGAAAAAGTAGTGCTGGTGGTAATCAGAATACAGACGATGTTACTGCTTATATTTCTAATCCAGAAAACTTACTAACCTCTATCACTTTCACTCGACCGGCTACAGCCTTAAATGACACTAAGGTTGATTGGGAGATTATAGAATATATTGGTGACGGGGGAGCGGATAACGAGATGGTAGTTAGAGGTCAGTCTACAGCTACTTTCGGTATAAATTCAACCACTATGTCTGGTAGTGCTGTGGCGGGCGTTCTTGACGATGATGACGTGGTGGTTTTTATAACCGGTATTGCTAACCCAGATGTTGCTAGGGCAGATTATGAAACCATGCAGACTACCTCAAACTGGGCCTCATCGACCAATCAACCTACCTTTGAAAGAGGGGCTTCTGGTAGCGATGCGGTAGTAGTTAGTTATGCGGTGGTGGAATTTGTTGGTATAAACTGGAATATACAAAGAGTTGAACACACTTATTCGACCGCCGGTGATTTGGAATTAGTTGATATTCCTAACCCTGTCATTAGTACCACACAAGCTTTTTTACATACTCAAAAGAGAATGACTAATGGACTACAGACACAGGCTGATTTTGGTCATGAGGTGTTTATATCCGGTATGGGTCAACTTACTTTTAAAATCGATTCGCTAGCTACCACACCGGGTGGTCACACCTCTGTGGCTTGGGTGATTGAGAATACTCAAGTAACAACTGGGGCTATGAATGTACACCAGGTCAATGGCTCAACCAGAGGCGGCACGGAGCCACTGACTCTCTCAGTTGATATTGGTGACACCCTAGAACGTACTTCAAACAGCTCAATCTTTGCTAATACCCGTTTTTCACAAATTGGAACCAACTTCCCAAGACCAATTGCTGGTTTTAGATTAGCTTCTACCACCGCCTTTTACCTATGGCGTAGTGATACCGGCAACACCCTCACCTATCGAGCGGAGATTGTGGAATGGCCAATAGCAGAATTAGCTTTCAGGCAGAACTATTACCGATTCTATGTTGATAATGATCTGATAACTCCAACTGATCCGTGGCCGGCGGGCGCTAGTGATATTGGTGAAAACACCTCAATTTCTATTGCTGATGAGCCTTTGGGTGAAGGGGAGAGGGTGCGAGTGAGGATGTCTCTTAAGGTGGTCAATGCTTCCTTGCCACAAGCCAATCAAGGATTTAAATTACAGTTTGGCTTAAGGTCTAGTACCTGTTCGGCTATTAATACTTGGACTGATGTTGGTGCTCCTGGTTCAGGCGTAGTCTGGCGTGGTTATAATGCCACACCAAGCGATGGTACCGAACTACCATCTTTGTTGCTATTTTCGGTTTCTGATGTAGCCGGTACTTTTGAATCAGCAAACAATTCGGCCATTAACCCCAACAGTGCGACAGCCGGAGAAGACGTTGAATATGATTGGTTGATTGAACAAAACGGAGCAGTACAAAGAGCTGATTACTGTTTGCGCATGGTTTTTGGTGATGGTACACCATTGTCTGTCTATAACAATTATCCAACCCTGCGCAGTTCCGGGTACACTCCATTAACCTCTAGTTGGCGCTGGTTTACCGACGAAAACAATCTTACCCCGAGCTCGGCCTTAGCGGCCGAAAATACCGCTCCGATTGATGTTGAGGACGAAATATTAAAACTCCGTGTTTCGCTAAAAGAAACCGAGAATGCTGAAGGAGTTAATACCAAATTCGGCCTTCAGTATTCACAATCAGCTGACTTTTCTGATGGCGGTACTTTTCTAACTAGTACCAGTAGTTGTACCAGTACCTCGACTTGGTGTTATGCGGACGTGGCTGGTAGTGATAATGAGATTATTGATAATTCAGTAATATCAGATAGTAATGCTTGTTTTGCTGGTATTGGAAATGGTTGTGGGGCTCACAATGAATCAACCGGTGGTACCAGCTTAGTCACACAACCAGCCTTAGCTACCACGGAGTTTGAATTTGGAATCGCTCAAGGTTTGACCAGAGTTAACGCCGTTTATTACTTTAGGCTTTGGGATATGGTTAACAATGAGCCGGTTTATGCAAGCTCATCATACCCTAGTTTGGTAACAGCTGGGGCTTCGTTGACCTTTGATATTTTGGGTCTGCCAGCTGGTACTACTACCAATAGTTTCACTATTAACGCAACTTCCACTCCGTCCACTCTGCCGTTTTCAGTGTTGCCATTTAATAGCGTGGTCTACACTGGTCACCGATTAGCCGTCAATACCAACGCCACCGATGGTTATCAAGTCTTAATGATGACAGATCAACAACTCACTGATGAGTACGCCAACACCATTCTGCCGGTAACGGGCACCAACGCCTCGCCACTTAGTTGGGCTAATGGTTGTAGTGCTACCACCACTAGTTGTTTCGGTTATCATGTTGGTGATGATGTTTTGCAGGGCGGATCGGCTAGATTTGCGCCAGATGATACTTTTGCAGCTTTGGCTACTACCGCTTCTGAAATCATGTATAGCGCAGTGCCAACCAATGATACTCATGATATTGTATATGGAATATCGGTCACAGAAGATAACGTACCTGGCGAATACCAAAGTAATATAACCTATATCGCCGTTCCAACTTTCTAAATTTTATGAAATTAGTTATCCCACAATTCAAACTAAAACTAAGGTACTTAAGTTTGTTTATTGCTTTGTTTTTTTTAACTGTCACTCACCAAGCGTACGCTTATCAAGTCACTCCACTGATAATAGATAAAACCTTAGAGCCAAGATCGATTGAGTCAGTCCCAATTACCATTACCAATACCGGCTCTACTCCTTTGCGCCTTTATACAACTGTAAACGAAATTGCGGTAGATGCCGATGGCAACATAACCGATTTTATCCAACCGGCGATTGCTGATAATTCAAAGACGGTAACGTCATGGACTGCTATCTCAAGAGCTAGAATTGAAATACCGCCCGGGGAGAAACATGTGGCTGATCTACAAATTAAAATCCCAGCTCAAGCCAAGCCGGGGGAATATCACGCTTTAATATCTTTCGCTTCCGGTAGTAATCGACCCAAGGCTGAGGCTAGTGTAAAAAATGGCCAAGTTCCTGGGACGATTGTTAGAATTGAGGTAAAAGACAAATCAGTTACGCTTTTGCGTTTGGCCAAGTTTTCGATCGACCGTTTTATTACTGGTAGTGAAGAGTCAAAAGCCGAAATAATTCTAAAAAACGCTGGTACCAAGGATATAAACCCTAATGGTGAAATAATATTTTATGACACCTCTGGCAACGAAGTGTTTGCAACACCAGTTAACGAGAGTCATATCACTATAAATAAAGATCAGCAGGAGACTTTGACCGTCGATTTGCCGGAGGATATGCGTTTTGGTAAGTATAAGGCCCTTCTTTCTTTGGAATATGGAGATTCACAGTTAGCCCAACTGCAAGACACCACATTTTTCTACGTTGTGCCACTCTATCAGCTTATCGGGGTATTTATTATACTGTTGATACTGGCTTTGTTCTTGGCTCTTAGAGTTCACCGTCAGTATTCTGTCAGTGATGATGAATTTGATAGTTTTAGTAGCCTACCGGTCTATGTCAGAGAAACCACTTCAGAACCACAGGATCATGATATTAAACTTTCCAAAAAAACGGATTAGTTACCTAACGGGCTATATTATTTTAGTCTTAGGTTTTTTCATACTTTTTTTAAACTCTGTTTCGGCTCAGTCACTTTCACTCAGTGTTACGCCAACTCTGTTTGAAATGTCAGCCGAACCGGAGCAGTCTTGGACAAGTTCGGTTAGGGTTATCAATAATAACCCATTTGATTTATCGGTTTATGCTACGGTGGTTAATTTTTCGCCACAAGGCGAAACTGGACAGGGACAATTTATCCCACTCGATAAAAATGAATTAGACGGTTCAACTCTAGGTGAGTGGATTGATACACCCAAAGGGGTTATAAAAATCCCTCGCGAATCTAGTGCTGAGATTCCGGTTAAATTACAGGTACCAAAAGAAGCGGCTCCCGGGGGTCACTACGCCGCTATTTTGATTAGTACCGAGCCACCAAAAACAGAGGGTTCAGCGGTACACACCTCTCAGGTGGTCACTTCGTTATTTTTTGTGCGAGTGGCCGGTGATGTGGTTGAGTCTGGAAATGTTCGGTCATTTCGTTCGGTAAAGAGATTGGTAGATAAGCCAAGTACCACCTTTGAACTTAGGTTTGAGAACACCGGTAATGTTCATTTACAACCAAGGGGTGAAATAACCATCACCAACATGTGGGGAAAGGAAAGAGGGATTATCCCAATTAACCGACAAACTCACTTTGGAAATGTCTTGCCAAATAGTATTAGAAAATTTGAGTTTACTTGGAACGGTCAGTATTCTTTGGCTGATATTGGTCGGTATACGGCTGAGGTGACTCTTGGTTATGGACAAGACGCTAAGCAGTTTAGTTCAAGAGCTACTCATTTTTGGGTACTACCCCTAAAAGGCATACTGTTATTTATAATAGTTCTTGTATCGCTGATTTGGTTCATTAGATTTGCTATTAGGTCTTACGTGAGAAGGATGTTGGTATTGGCTGGTGTGGATCCAAATATGCGAAAGAGTGTTCCGGTTTCAACTTCTAAGTTGAAAGGTTCAGACATAAAAATCCAGCGACGCCTGTTGGTGACTACTCCGATCACCTCCGGCTATAAGGATTTGTCTACTAAACTAAGTACCGTTAAGAGTCTGAAGGATAAGCTGTTTGTTTTAGTTGGCTTTGTTAGACGTTATCAGGTATTTTTCTACTCACTCTTGGCTGTTGGTTTTATGGTTTTTATAATTTTGAAATTTATCTTGATAGTAACTGATTCAGATTCAGTTTACGAAATTGTGATAAAACGGGGAGGTGAGGACATTGTCGTGTCTTCAGAACAGGTTATTTACGAAAGAACCAGCGGTGGAGATAAGATATCGTCTGAATTCACCGTGGAAGAGGGTAATAATCAACAGTATGAGTTGGTCTTGGTAAATGCTAGTGGAAAATCTGGTGTGGCGGCTTCACTTAGCTTTAAGTTGCAGGAATTAGGTTATCAAGTCGGTGATTTAAAGTCTGATGCCGAGAATATTAAAGACCGCACGGTCATAGTTTATTCACCTAAGTTTAGTGAAGACGCTTTGGCTCTAAGTAAACAATTAGAAAACGCTTTGCTATCTGCTGATGATGCCACCGCTGACACCGATCCAACTATCACTGTCTACATTGGTAAAGATTTATTACCTGAATAACCAGATTGGTTTTAGTAAGTTAAGCTAAATTGAGTTATAATACAGATTATTATTTTAACTCTAGCTTATGAACAAACAATCATTGATAGCGGTGGTGGTTATATTTTTGTTGATTGTGGTTGGTCTCTTTGCTTTTACTTACATCAAAAAACAAGAAATGGTGAACAACACCGAACCGGAAACAGACAATGATGTGATCAGTCAGGTTGATAAATATAATGTATCGGAAATTACCGGTAAACATTATTTTATTGACGGTACACACACTATTGTGGGTGAGATAATAATGCCCACTCCTTGCGACTTGTTGGATACTGATGTGATGGTGGCTGAGTCATATCCGGAGCAAGTCACTATTGACTTTGGAGTTATAAATACTAGTCAAAATTGTGAAGAAAAATTAACTTCGCAGAGATTTAGTGTTACGGCTAAGGTTTCAGAAGAGGCCACCTTTAACGCTCGCTTTATGGGTGAGCGGGTGACTCTAAATCTGATACCGGCTGGTGAGGGAGAGACACCCGATGAGTTTGAGGTTTATATTAAGGGCTGATATTTGGTAATGAGTCTTTCTGTTTTGCAAAAAGAAATTTTGTTGACAGCCTTAGCCGTGATTGCGGGTTGTTACTTAGTCATTTTTGCCAGTAACAAAGATGATTTTTTATCTGGTCCATCATCAGTGATAGAAGATATTGCTTCCATAAAACGAACTCCAGATTTAGCTCATACCTACGGAGATAAAGAAGCTCCCCTTCGAATTGTTGAGTTTGCTGATTTTTCTTGTCATTTTTGTGCTGAACTTCATCCTACTCTAAAAAGATTGGTTGATGAATCGGATGGTGGAGTAGTTTGGGAATATCGACATTTACCAATCTTAAGCGCAAACTCAAGGTTGGCGGCTGAAATCTCAGAGTGTGTAGCTAAACTTTCCACTGACGATAATCAGTTTTGGACTTTTGCTGAACAGATTTTTGAAAGCCAAAAAAATCTCTCGTCAAGTTATTTGCATGAAATGGCGGTCGGTCTTAATCTCTCACCACAGTCGGTTAGTGATTGTCTTGATGATGGTCAAGCTTCGGCCTTGGTCTCGGAAGATGCTAGGGTAGCTAATTCGATGGGAGCGAGAGGAACACCTTTTAGTGTTATTATTTTCCCTGATGGCCAAACCAAGAATGTGTCCGGAGCTTTGGCTTATGAAGAGTGGCTTGAGCTGATAAACTAAAACTATGGAAGACAAAAAATTTAATTTCTGGTTTTTAAGCATCATCGTTATTGTTTTAATAGCGGTGACTTTGGTTGCTTATCTAACCTACACTAACGCTAGAAAAGCCCCTACCTCTGAGGCGGATAAAGTTCTGACTGCGCTTGATCCAACCAATTTTGTCGATCAATCCGGTCAAGAGGTTGATTTTACTGAATTTAAAGAAAAAGTAAGAGTGATAAATTCCTGGGCTACTTGGAGCCCTCACTCCAGAACGGAGCTAGTTCTGCTTAACGAAGTGGCTTCTGTGTATAAAGATAAGGGAGTGCTAGTTTTTGCTATTAACCGTAATGAGCCATCAGGCCGAATAGAAGCCTATCTAAAAACCTTACCGGAACTAGCAAATATAAGGTTTGTACAAGATATGACGGATGAACTATACGGCAGTCTATCTGGTTATGCTATGCCTGAAACAGTTTTTTATGATGAAGAGGGTAATCTTATTTTCCATAAACGAGGAGTTTTAAGTAAGGAGGAAGTGGTTAAGTATATCGAAGAGGCTTTGGCTGGAACTGATTAAAATGTACCCCCGACTGGTAATCCGCCGGGGGCAATAGTGGTGTGACTGGTTTGATCAAAGATTTCTAGAATCAGATTTTTGATTAGTATAAAGAGCAAAACTTCAAGAATGCATCAGGCTATCACTTATCGTGATATTTCAACGGTGATGATTTTCTTGACCGGCCAGCCACCTATCTTCCTCGCAACAAGTTTCTTTGAAAATATTCCTCATCCTTCCACAGTATCTACATATCCTAATATTGTTCACGCAGAATAGTTCGAATAGAATTTGTAACAACTCAGCACCCTTAGCATTAGCTTTCTCCCTCTAAGAATCATCTATATTATGCAATTTATGTTTGAAATCAAGCGAAATTACACATACCTTGTAAAATATATAAAAGTATGTTATAATAGTAAGAGTAGGTAGAGATGAAGAATTTTGCGTCACCCCTAATATTATTTAGGCTCTTACCATCAGTCAGGGTAGGAGATCAGGTTTCGCTAAAATTCATCATTATGTTCAAATCAATTGGTTTCGTGATTGCTCTTTATGCAGTCACTAAAATTGTTGACGGTGGATTCAGCGCTTTTGAATCAGCCATGGTGGCGACATTTCATACCATAGAAACAGCCGCCGAAATCTCAGAAGCGCAGATGATCAGATCTGCTAATCAATAAGACCGCAAGCCGACACAGTCCTGTGCCGGCTTTGTTGTTTGTGTAATCCGTACTCTCTGTAGTATCATGTTAACGTCATGGATCTTAAACGTATTACTGAATATATATTTTTCTTTGGTCTTATCTCGATTGTTGGTTACATCGCTTGGCTTATTTTTTTTCCGTTTATAGCAGCCCTAGTTTTGTCATCAATAATGGTGATTCTTTGCTATCCGCTTTTTGAAAAAATAATTAAGATTTCGCCAAAGAAAAACCGATCATTTGCAGCGGCGGTGACGACTTTGTTGGTGTTTTTTGCGATTGTTATTCCGACTTTTATTTTGTCTACTTTACTGGTCAATGAATTTGTCTCTTTTTATAAGTCACTTGATTCCACCGAAAATTTTTCATTTGAACAATCGCTTGGTGGCGTTGAATCAATGATCCAGGCCTATGTGCCCACTTTTGAGTTGAATATAACTGAGCAGGTCAAACAGAGTGCCGAGTGGTTGGCGCCAAACATTGGAGCTATTTTTGCCGGCACCGTGTCAGTTATCTTTACTTTTTTGATAGCTATTTTAGGCTCCTTCTACTTGTTTAAAGATGGGAAACGATTTATGGAATGGGTGGTTGAGGTTAGTCCGCTACCTGATAATGAGGACAAGATAATTTTGGCTCGCTTGGAGCGAGCTTTGAGATCGATCGCCATGGGCACCTTACTTTTATCGATTGTACAGGGAACGGTAGCTGCGATTGGCTTTAGTCTCTTTGGTATCGACAGGGCGATTCTGCTTGGCTCGGTAGCAGCTTTAGGAGCCCTTCTGCCAGGGATCGGAACAGCTGGGATTATGATACCAGCGGTGTTGTATCTGTTTTTCTTTGGCAGTCTAACCAATGCCATCGGTCTAACCGTCTGGGCCATTGTAGCGATTGCATTGGTAGATAATCTACTCGGTCCGTATCTAATGAGTCGGGGAAACAATCTACATCCTTTTGTGGTGCTTTTGGCGGTACTTGGCGGTATCTCAGTCTTTGGCCCAATTGGTTTTATTATCGGTCCGGTGGTTATCAGTTTGTTGGTGGTCTTGATTGAAATATATATGAGTAATATTGCTAAATATAGCGTTCAAAAGAAAAAGTAAATATGCTTGATCGTACCCACGTAGAAAAAATGCTAAGACTAAACGGTGTTAGTCCAACCGCTCCCGATGAAGAAATAAAATCGGTCTTAATAAGTGCCAGCTGGCACCTAGATGACGTTAAGACAGCCATTATGGTGTTGCGTGAGAATACTGAGAGTAAGGAATCGAGAGTTGATACTTTTAACAAGGTTTTTAGAAAAGATGAACACCTAAAGCCGGAGATGGTCTCGTCTTTGCTTGGTATTGAAATGAATATTGACCCGGAAAGTGTAGAAACCAGAAGAAAAAACAAAGGGGTTTTGAATATCTATGAAGTAGTGCGTCTGGTGGTTTTTTCGGTGGTATTGTCGATGTTGGCAATTTTATTTGCGATGTGGTACTTTCAGGTCGGTTTTTTCCATTTTACTTCGGTTTAATCTTATGCACAGAGCTTCATTTTTTGTACTAGTTTTGCTAGTGGCTATACTCTTTAATTCTGCTGAACCAAATCATTCGGTGGTTTATTCTTTTGGAGAAATATCATCAACTACATCTTTGACAATAAAGCCTGATGAAGAAGTCGATGATAGTCTATATACCGAAATTGTATTAACCGGCGATATTCTTTTGGCCAGAAAAGTAGAGTTTTATATGAGGAATTATGGGGATTATTATCCCTTTGAACGGATAGGACCTTTTTTGAATAATCAATTCGTAATAGCTAATTTTGAAGCCACTGTTCCAAAGGAACACGTGCCGACTGCTTATTATAAATACGCTTTTTCTGTCGATAAGATATTTTTGGATAATTTAGATAAATTTGGTATCAAGGCGGTTAATCTGGCCAACAACCATTCACTAGATTTTGGTGACGACGCCTTTTTAAACACTAAGTTTGAATTGAGTGAAAATAAAGTTGCGAGTTTTGGTAACGCTAAAACATTAGATCAAAATTCAGTCTTTACGGTGTTAGTGGATGGACAGAAAATTTCCGTATTGGCTTTGAATCTGGTGGATACAGATTATCAAGTAGAGTTGTTGAAAGAAACTCTGGAAGAAATGTCAAAACATAGTGACAAACAATTTGCCTATTTGCACTGGGGTGAGGAGTATTCTAATGTCCATAATCAAAAGCAAGAAAATATGGCGACTTGGCTGGTAGAGAATGGTGTCGATCTGATTGTCGGACACCATCCACACGTTGTACAAGACATTCAGGTTATCAATGGGGTGCCGGTCTTTTACTCACTTGGGAATTTTATATTTGATCAGTATTTTAGTAATGAAGTTCAAAATGGTATTTTGTTAAAAGTACGTTATGTAGACAATGAACCAAAATTGTCGCTTATACCGATCACCAGCCTAGATAAACAGAGTTCACCAAGATTGATGAATGAGGTTGAAATATCGTCTTTTTGGTCTAATTTAAAAGCTAAAAGTAGTTATAGTTTGCAAGGTGATATTGATGGAAATGAAATTCAGTTAAGTATTTAGCTTGCAATTGTTTAAAAATTGCCTAGTATATTCGAATAATAAAATTGTATGTTAAATAAATTTGAAGCAGTAGGAATTGGTTTAAGTGTTGCTATTATGGCTATCACTTTGGTTTTGTTGCGTTTGGAGACCACAGATGAATCAATATTAGCAAGTATTGAAAATGAAAATCAGGCCGCTATAGCGGTAGTGTCAGAAGGGGGTCAAAATGACGATTTGTATAAAGCCATCGCCGGTTCAGTTAATGATGATGGTGAGGTGCAAAATTTGATTATTGATGATGTGGTATTGGGTGTTGGTGAAGAGGTTAAGGCTGGTGATACTGTAAAAATTGACTACATTGGTACTTTGGTTGATGGTCAAGAATTTGATAACTCTCACAAAAAAGGTGAAGCCTTTTCATTTACCGTTGATAATAATGAAGTCATCACTGGTCTCGATCAAGGTATTTTGGGGATGAAAGTAGGGGGACAAAGAATCTTGGTTATTCCACCAAAACTTGCTTACGGTTCAAACAGTGTTGGTCTTATTCCCAAAAATTCTACCTTGGTATTTTCAATTGAATTGTTAGAGGTTGAAAAATAATTCAGCTGATGTCTACCGGTGCTGTAAAATTTGCGGTCGAGAAATCACTGGCTGGTTCACTGGCTAGGGCAGGTATTATCTCAACACCCCACGGTGAAATCAAAACACCGGCCTTTGTGGTGGTGGGGACCAAGGCCAGTGTTAAGAGCTTGATGCCCGAGGACCTTAAACAGTATGTCGGTAATCAGGTTACTTTAGCCAATACTTATCATTTGTTTTTACAGCCGGGGCATGAAGTCATCGCTGAGGCTGGGGGTTTAAACAAATTTGCTAATTGGGAGACTCCTACTATGACTGATTCCGGTGGGTTTCAGGTTTTTTCATTGGGAGCAGCCTTTGGTAAGGGGGTGACTAAGTTTGCGAAAGGAGAGGAGGACGAAATAAATAATCGGCCGGCCAAATCCGGTCTCAATGTTTATAGTCAAAAGTTTGCCACTGATCACGGTAAGCTTTGCGTGATTGACGAGGAAGGAGTCACTTTTACTTCACATATAGATGGCTCAATGCATCGCTTTACAGCTGAACGCTCGATTGAGATTCAGCACGCTATTGGAGCCGATATAATTGTGGCTTTTGATGAATGTACCTCACCAACGGCCGACAAGAGTTATCAAAAAGAAGCCATGGATAGAACTCATCGTTGGGCCAAGCGTTCCATTATGGCTCATAAACAAAATTATCAAGCCTTAAAAAAACAAGGTTTGTATGGCGTGATACAGGGTGGTAAGTATTTGGATTTAAGACAGGAAAGCGCTAATACTTTGTCAGCTATGGATTTTGATGGTTTTGCTATTGGTGGCTCTTTTTCTAAGGATGATTTGGGAGATTCATTGAGAGTGGTTAATGAAATATTACCAATCGACAAGCCTAGACATCTTTTGGGAATTGGGGAACCGGAGGACATTGTGGCTGGCGTGTTGATGGGTTGTGACACTTTTGATTGTGTGGCCCCAACCAGAATCGGCCGAACCGGTTGTATCTATGTAAAAACCGGTGTTATGAAAACCTCGCCCTGTGGCCGTTTGGTTTATCCCGAAACTAAGAAGATAAATATTTTAAATACTAAATACAAGACGGATCACTCACTTATAGATGAATTAAGTGACGGTTATGTAGCTAAGAATTACACGAAAGCTTATTTAGCACATTTGTTTAGAGCGGGCGAAATCCTTGGTCCACATTTGGCTTCTATCCATAACTTAAATTTTATAGTTAGTTTTACCGAGCGTCTTCGTGAAGATATATTGATAAATTCATAATCATACAGTATGATCCTGCTTTTAGGATACAGTGGAGGTGTTGATGGAAACGGTTCTCTTCCTGGCTGTCTCGCTCCCGATTTATTTGGCAATTATGTTCACTTTTGTGACCGGATGTGGGTGGCTGTTTGGTGATTTGCCGACGTGCTTCAAGACACTAGATGGCTTGGGTGCGATATTAGGTTTTATATTGCTTATTCCGATTCATTCGGGAGTGACTTGGCTTGGCCGGAAAGTGGTAAGGTTGTGGCGGGCTCGTTGAGCCCGATCCACACTTTTTTTATTACCTACTCTGCGTTATAGTACGGACGTGAAATTTCAGATATCTAAAGATAAGCATCCCGCTGGTGATCAACCAAAAGCGATAGAAAAATTGGTGGCAGGTGTGAAGACGGGACATAAGCACCAAACTCTACTTGGGGTAACTGGATCCGGTAAGACTTTTACCGTGGCTAACGTAATTCAACAAATTCAGAAACCAACTTTGGTGATTGCTCACAACAAAACACTGGCCGCTCAGTTGGCTCAAGAATATCGTGACTTCTTTCCCAATAATGCCGTGCATTACTTTGTATCCTATTACGATTACTATCAGCCGGAGGCTTATATGCCAACTAGCGATACTTATATTGAGAAAGAGGCACAAATCAATGAAGAGATTGATAGACTTAGACACGCCACTACTCAGGCTTTATTGACTAGACCGGATGTGATTATTGTTGCCTCAGTATCTTGTATTTATGGTTTAGGTTCACCAAAAGAGTATCTAAAGCAACACTTAAAAATTGAAAAAGGTTCTAAGATAACTAGAGCGACCATGATTCGAACTTTGGTTGGCATGTATTTTGAAAGAACCAATGCTGATCTAACTCCAGCTCATTTTAGAGCCGTTGGTAACATGGTTGAAATAATGCCAACCAACGAAAGAGCTATTTATAGATTAGGTTTTCAAGATGATGAGGTCTCTTCAATTACTAAGATTGATGGTGTTACCAGAGAGATAATAGCTGAACTCGAAAACTTTTTCTTATTTCCAGCCAAACACTTCGTGACCCCAGATGAAGAAAGAAAGGTGGCTATTGATGATATAAAGGCTGAGCTTGATGCTCAATTAAGTAAATTTAAAAGTGAGGGTAAAATACTGGAGGCTGAGAGGTTAAAAAGACGGACCACACACGACATCGCTTTGATGCGCGAAGTTGGCTATTGTAGTGGTATTGAAAATTATTCCAGACATTTTGATCGACGACAGTCCGGTGAGCCACCTTACACTCTACTTTCTTATTTTCCGCACTTGGCCGATGGAACACCAGATTTTCTTACGGTTATTGATGAGTCACATGTCACCATACCACAATTAAACGGTATGTACGCTGGTGATCGATCAAGAAAAAACACCTTGGTAGAGCATGGTTTTAGATTACCAAGTGCGGTGGACAACCGACCGCTTACCTTTGCAGAGTTTGAGGAAGATATTGGACAAAGAATTTATACCTCAGCTACTCCTGGAAAATACGAGATAGAAAGAGCAAAGGAAACTAAGGTAGAAATGGTGGAGCAGATCATTAGACCTACTGGTTTGTTAGATCCGGAGATAGAGCTACGTCCAATTGAGGAGAGAGGTGCTTACAAAGGTCAGGTAAAGGATTTGATTGAGACCGCTGAATCAGTTATCAAAACTGGTGGTCGGGTTTTGGTGACTACGTTAACAAAGAAAATGGCCGAAGACCTGTCTGAGTTCTTGACGGAGAGGGGAGTTAGTACCAAATATATACACAGTGATATTGTGACTATTGAACGAATCGAGATTTTGACTGATTTTAGAAAGGGAGTGTTTGATTGTTTGGTTGGTGTAAACCTGTTGCGTGAAGGTCTTGATTTGCCGGAGGTGGAATTAGTGGCTATTTTAGATGCTGATAAGACCGGTTTTCTAAGAAGTGAAACTGCTTTAATTCAAACTATCGGCCGAGCGGCTAGAAATGTGAAAGGGCGGGTGATTTTGTATGCTGAGGAAATGTCTGAAGCTCTTACTAATTCAGTTAACGAAACCAAACGAAGACGACAAATTCAGCTTGAATACAACACCAAGCATAATATAACTCCGGTTACCATTTCTAAAGAAATCAAATCGATTGCTGATCAATTAAAGACCAAACATGACAAATCAGTTGAAAGTCTACTTAAGGTTGATGTTGATTTGTATAAACGAAATCCTAAGAAAGTTATCAGGGATAAAAAACGTCAAATGGATGAAGCGGTATCTAGGCTTGATTTTGAAACAGCGGCCATTTTACGTGATGAGATTCAGTATTTAGAGAGTATTAAATAACAAGGCTGATTTGTCGTGATATAATCGAGTTACTATGAAAAAAATAATGCTTGTAGAGGACGATGTTTATATACGAGATGTGACGGCAACTAGACTGCAAAATGAGGCATTTGAAATTATTTCCGCTTCATCCGGCGAAGACGCCTTATCGAAAGTTTCCTCAAATAAACCAGACTTGGTCTTGATGGATTTGGATTTACCGGATATGTACGGGCTTGAGGTAATGGCAGAAATGAAAAAGGACCAAGCTTTGGCCCAGGTACCGTTTATAATATTTTCAAATAACGATGCGCCAGAAATTATTCAAAAAGTAATTTCTTCGGGAGCTAATGATTTTTTCAATAAATCACAGACTGATTTCTCTGAAATGTTGGCGGTTATCAATCGACATCTACAGTAGAATATTTTCTTTTAAGTCGGTTTGGTAAAAAGTTATCGACATAGTAAACAAAAAAGCCACTTTTTCTCTTGTATACTATGCATATGAAATCCACCAAGTCAGTGGCCCCGGACTCCGTTGAGGTAAAGAAAAAAGCATCCGCTAAGGTGGCTGTTAAAAAGAGCGTTGGTAAAACTAAACCTAAGGCCACAAAAAGTAGGGCTATTAAAAAGTCGGTTACAAAAAATGTTGCCAAAAAAGTGACCATAAAAGATTTGGCTAAGGAAGCTAAAGACATTGAACACAAAATGTCAAAAGTAGTGGCCTTGCATAGTTCAAGAAAAAGCGATGTCAATAAGTCGATTAAAATCGACGGCAAACGAAATCAGAACCAAGCAGGGCGTAGTCTAGCCACTTTATCAACGTTTAGATTTCCTTTGGATACAGAAAGATTGGCTATTCAAACTGCCAGGTTTGGTGGTTTGTCTTTGGTCTTGGCGGGAGCTAGCTTGGCGCTTTTCTTCATGTTTAGTTCACCAGTAAC
Organism: Candidatus Kaiserbacteria bacterium; assembly: GCA_020428795.1. Lineage (GTDB taxonomy): Bacteria > Patescibacteriota > Minisyncoccia > Phycocordibacterales > UBA918 > OLB19. Next base: position 12,591 of record JAGQME010000004.1, on the reverse strand, counting down.
CATGTCAGGACAAGCTTTGCTTGGTTGTGTAAATACGTTGGATTGTTTGGCAGAGCAACAACAAGCTGAGTTAGCCGAAAAAAGTAGCAGTAGTCAACAGGATCTCGAAGAAGCGGCCGAATGGCAACAACGAACTTTAGAAGAAGCCATTAATGAACAGAAAGAGGCTTTAAATACTGCGGTTGAGACACAACAGCAAAATCTAACTGACACTACTCAGACAACCAGCCAAAGTGTGTCTCAACCACCAGCGGTTTTTACCGTTGGTTCACCTGAACCACTCGATGGTGTGGTACCAATCACTATCACGGTAGCTGACGCTGAAGCTATTACCATTACGGTCTATTACGAAAAATGGAATAAAAATATAACTCTAGGATCGGCTAAGTTTATAAATGGTACTTGGTCCTACGAATGGAACACTAAAAATTTCGAAGATGGTAATTACAAGTTAAAAGCCTTAATCAAAAACAGTACTGGTAGCTATGAACAGCTAGCCAAGAATTACGTTGAAGTAAAACACGCCCCAGTGCCAGAAGTAGAGGAAGAGGTTAAGGTGGCCGATGATGGTGATCTTGAGGTTAAACTTTCTAGTGACGCTAAAAGTCTAACGGTTTCACAGATGTTTGGGGAAATCACTTCTAAGGACAAGGTGATAATTTACTTAATCAATAGAGATACTAATCGAAAAATCCTCCTTAAGGAGAGTTTACTGTTTCCTTTAGCCTACCTTCAGTTTGATGTGTTTTGGAAAGAGGTTATTGCAGTTAGTGGGATTGAAACCGGAAATTATAAATTGTACATAGAGAGAATTAGAGACGGTAAGGTGGTTAGTCAAGCTTCTACCAATGTAACTTTGACTTATCGAGAGCCTTTGCCACCAGCGCCAGTCGAGACGGTAGACTCTTCAGCTCATCTAACCGTCCTTAATGCCTCATCACTAAATGGGTTCGCTGATGTGATCGTTGAGGTGCCAGAGGCAGATTTTGTAGAACTATACGCTGTTAATACTGCTTCGGTAAATAGTTTCTTCTTGGGTCTGGCAAGAAAAACCAGTAATGGGATCTGGTTGTTCAACTGGGACACAACTCAAACCCCAAATAGTAAGTATCATGTGTTTGCTGTGGTTGGTAAAGGTCAAGATAAATATGAATCAAACCGAGTTTTAGCCACAATCAATAACGTAAGAATTAGTCAGCCAACTCCTAATCAGACCACAGACCTAGCTAAAAGAGAGGAGGTTTATAATGAGGTAATTGGTGAAGATATTTTCTATAATCAATTGCTGGCTAAACCAGATGCTTCGACTACACCTGAGAACTTATTAGAAGTTTTCAAAACTGAAAATACTGATCGTCTAAATGAACAATTTCAAAAATACGCCATAGCCTTACGTTCAGGTAATGACTTGGCTCTGACTACTGCCAATACTAGATTGCAGGGTATTCAAAATGAATTCAAAAGATTTGTCCGAGACGAAGAAGAGGCCGATGAATTGGTCCTACAATTTAATGAATATATAGCCGAAGTTAAAGATAGGATCAAAATAGACATTGCTAAGATTGATAAAATTTTGACCGAGCGTGATGCTGAATCATTACAAAAAGATACAGATTTTGATGGAGTTACGGACTTTGATGAATTGTATATTTATGGTACTGATCCATTCCAAGCTGACACCAGTGGCAACGGAGTGCCTGATGGAGTAGCTATATTAAACGGTCTTGATCCGCTTAGTACCGAAAAAGATCAATCAATTGTCTTTGAATCGCCTAAGGAGACCGGAATCATTAGAGAAGACCTGCTCCTAGTCGAGAGTGTATTACCGGTAACACCAGATACTCCACAACAACCAGAGACAGCTGTTACTCCAGCCGTGATTACTGGAAAGGCGTTGCCAAATAGTTTTGTTACTTTGTATATCTTCAGTAATCCGGTTGTAGTGACAGTAAAAACAGAAGCCGATGGTAGTTGGCAGTATCGGTTTGAAAAAGAATTGGACGATGGTTCTCACTCGGTTTACGTTGCTCTGACTGACAACTCCGGACGGATTATTGCCAGAAGTTTACCATTCAACTTTATCAAGGAAGCACAAGCGTTTACGCCGGTCTCCAATGAAAATCCTTTAGTATCGGGAATCGGTTCAGTTTCAACTGATTATAAACTATTCTCACCAACCTTTATCTATCTGGTTCTATCCTTTGCTGTGGTGGCGGTTGGTCTTGTCTTATTGCTTACTGGAATGTTTTTAAATTCAAGACGAAAGGAATATCTGGTAAGTGATGATTCGGCTATCACTGCAGTATGATTTCCTACATAGTTGACAACATTTCAAACGGAGCTCGCTATCTAAGAGAGCATCCGCAGTTGTTGTTTGTGCTCACTTTATTGATTGTTATACCGCTTTTATTTCTGTATAGCGGCCAACAGTTTTTAGATGCTGGCCGTAGTAACCAGGATCGGTTGCAGAAAGACCGAGTAGGTGTCTTGCATGATGTGTTTGCCTCATTGGTGTCTTCGTCTAATTTTAATCAAGATATTATCCAAAATGAAATTGAAAGAATTGCTTTTTTGAATAATGACTTGGTCGAGTTTATGGTGGTAAAGATTGATCGAGGAATATTTACTCCGATTGCCTCGCTTGATAGATCAAAGATTGGCCAAATCGAAGAAGATATTGATGGTTATGTGAGCGCTGCCGCTAATACTAATCAATCTTTTATTTTTGAAGTATCCACCCCGGCTGGACGAAAATGGTACGCCTACAGAGCGATTCAATCAATTGATGGGACTTTTTACGTTATACACACCGTTACTTCGCTCGAAACTATAGACAAACTCTTTACACAAAGAGAACGTTCGGCCTTTCTTTCATTGATGTATATATTTGTATTTATCATTGTCTTAGCCTATTGGCACGTGAGAATGACTGACTATCGTTACTTATATCGAAAAGAGATGGATAGCAATAATGCTAAAGATACTTTTATAAACATGATGGCTCATGAGCTGAGAGCTCCGCTAACAGCCATCAGAGGTTATTCGGAAATGCTCCAAGACTCTAGGCAAGATACTTCGCACCCTGAATACGCTAAGCGAATAGAGATTTCTTCTGAGCGATTGTTAGACCTTATTACTGACTTACTTGATGTGGCCAGAATTCAATCCGGTTCGATGTCAGTCACTTTGGCTTACGTAAATGTATCTTTAGTGGTAGAGACAGTTATGAAAGAACTTGAGATTACCGCCGGTGAAAAATCAATCAAGCTAGTCTCGTCAGGAATCGAAACTCCACACCAAGCTATAGCGGATGAGGGACGTCTACATCAAGTTTTAACCAACATTGTCAATAATTCAATAAAATACACCAATCAGGGACAGATCGAGATTCAGGTTACACAGAAGAGAAACTCTTTGGAGATTAGAATCAAGGACACTGGGATGGGTATTGAAGCTGACGATCAGAAGAAATTATTTGCTCCGTTTTTCCGAGTTAAAAATTCTGATGTCACCGCTATAACCGGTTCTGGTCTTGGTATGTGGATTACCAAACAGCTAGTTTCAATTATGAATGGCAAGATTGGGGTTGAATCGATTCGAGGAGTTGGTACTCATATCGTGCTAACTCTACCAACCAAAATTGAAGATTCTGGTAAATAAACACTTAAGGTTAATTGATCAAAAATGGTGACAAATTAGAGTTTGTCGTTACTTTGGGTGTAAAATATAAAAATGTTTATAGCTACCTCAGCGGTTAATTATGGTACAGATGATATGGTGGTTGGTGTTGAAGTGGCCGGCCAAGCTTTGTCTGCTTTACAAGCTAAGGTAGCGGGAGCTTTACCACAAATCGTCTATGTCTTTGCTTCGATTGACTATAAGCACGAACAAGTGTTGTCAGGTATAAGGTCGGTGGTCGGGGAGAATTCTATTATTGTTGGAACAACCACTTCTGGTGAAATATCAAATGATGGACCGTCCAAAAGGCAGTCAGTCGTTGTCTTGTTTTTATATTCAGATACCATTCAGTTTACAGCTACCTACGCTGATGATTTGCAGGCTGATTCATATAAGGCTGGTCAGGACGCTTCACTGGCTATCATGGGTAGTTCACCACAAGATAGTAAGTTACTAATGATTTTTCCTGACGGCTTAAATGGTAATGGTTCAAGTATAATCGCTGGTTTGACCAACAACCTCGGTGAAAATTTTCCAGTGATTGGTGGATCAGCTAGTGACAACGGTGCTTTTACTGAATCCAAACAATTCTTTCAAGAACAGGTCTTAACAAACTCAGTAGTGGCCGTTGGACTCTCCGGCGCTCTGCATTTTTCGGTGGGAATAAAACATGGTTGGAGTCCGGTTGGTGCCCCTAGACAAGTAACTAAGTCAGAGGGTAGTAAAATAATAGAAATAAATAACAAACCGGCCATATCGTTTTATGAGCAGTATTTGGGAGTTGATGAAGTGTCCAGTCTTAAGGATAAAAAATTAGGCTCCATAGCTCAGTCGTATCCACTTGGTCTAAAAAGCCGTCAGGGTGGTGACACTCTCTTGAGGGCCCCTTTTACAGCCGGTTTGGATGGTTCGATTATTTTTGGCGGCGAGATTAAAGAGGGCGAAAACGTTAGAATGATGGTTGGCTCAAAAGAAGACGCTGTTGAAGCGGCCAAAGAAGCGGCCAAATCAGCGCTTGAGGCCCTTAAACAAACCCCACAGGTGGCTTTCGTATTTAGCAATCACGCTCGTAAATCCCTATTTGCCTCGAGTGAAGAGTCTAGTGCTGAAATAAAAGCTATTCAAGATGTGATTGGAAAGGATGTGCCTCTGGCTGGTTTTTATACCTACGCTGAACAAGCTCCCGCAAATGGTACTTCTGATACAAGTGAGTTAGCTAAATCTGAATTTCAAAACGAAACCATTGTAGTGGTACTATTAGCCGAATCAGAATTATGAGTAACATCTTAGATTTAGAAAAGAAAATTGCTGAATTAGAATCCATTATCGAAGATATGGATAAGTCGGCTATGCTACTAGTAAGGCGGGACTTAGATTTGAAGAGAGCTAATGAGAAATTAAGTAGTTTGGATAAGAACAAATCAGAGTTCGTAGCTATTGCCGCTCATCAAATGCGAACCCCTCTTTCAGCTATCAGATGGTCTCAACAGATGATTTTAAATGATGAGTTCGGCCCCCTAAATCAGGATCAAAAAAATATTGTTAAACAAACCCTCCAAAGTGTTGATAGTCTGGTTACTTTGGTAACTAATTTACTGATTGTAGATCAACTGGAGGTTGGTAAGAATGAAGTCATTATTTCTAAGATAGATGTGGTCGTAGTTATAAATCAGGTTATTGCTAATTTATATCAATTAGCCACCGAGAAGAGAATTAGGCTCGTTTTTAATGAGACTAATGATCAAGCTTTTGTTGACTCTAATGTAGATAAAATGAAAGACGTAATCACGAATTTGCTTGATAATGCTATTAAGTACACCCCAGTTGATGGCAATATAACCCTATCAGTCACTAAAGAGGCTTATGATATAGAGATTAGTATCTCCGACACAGGAATCGGGATACCGAAGGAATACGCCAGTAATTTATTTAGTCGTTTTTCAAGAGCAGAAAATGCTAAAAAAGTTGACCCTAATGGCTCCGGATTGGGATTATACATAGTCAAAAAAATAATTGAATCAAACAATGGTACAATTAGGTTTGAAAATAATGACGCTGGTGGATCAACCTTTATAATCAAGTTACCAAAGAGTGAAAAGTAAATATGTCCGATAACACATTACAAGATAAAAAGATTCTTATTATTGAAGACAATACTTTTTTAGCTTCAGTATTATCACAGAAATTGTCTATCCATGGTGCAAAAGCTAGTGCCTACTCTAATGGTCTTGAAGGTCTAGCCGCTGTTCGTACCGATAAACCTGACTTGGTAATTTTAGACATTATTATGCCGGTCATGAATGGTTATGAGGTCTTACAGGTCATGCATAGTGAAGGTTTGACCGAGAAAACACAGGTTATTGTCATATCTAATTCCGGTGGGACACTTGAAGCTGATAGAATAAAGGAGCTAGGAGTTAGTGAGTACCTAGTAAAGGCTGAATTTAGCGCTGATGATGTACTTGAGAAAGTTTATAAAGTATTAAAAGTAGAGCCATCTAAATTTAGTGGATCAAGTGAAGGTTCGACCAGTGGTTTAATCAATGATACAAATATGCCAACCGATACCGTAAAAAATGAGTTACCAAGAGTTTTGATTGTGGAAGATGATCCTTTGCTAAGAAATCTGTTATCAATGAAATTGTCTAACTCAAATTGCCCGGCCATGTTTAGTAATGATGGTCTACAAGTGAATGAGCTTATTGATTCTTTTGCTCCTAACGTAATAGTTCTAGATTTAAAATTGCCCGGTAAAGATGGTTTTGAAATTTTAAAAGACCTAAAGTCATCTGAAAAATACCAAGATATTCCGGTGGTGATTTTCTCAAACAATAGCAGTGACGAAGATAGAAAGCGAGTGACGGAACTTGGAGCTGAGGCATACTTTGTTAAAGCGATGACTGATTTGACGGAATTTATCCGAGAATTGGTGAAGTACGCTAAGAGTTAGAGAGCTATCCCTTAATGAAAAAGCTGAGGTTTAATCCATTCTGGATTAAACCTCAGCTTTTCTAGCAAGTATATTTTATATATTGAATTTGGTAGTGACGACTCACATATTATGTTAGAATCTCAACACAGTATAAGTCTCTGGCGCCAACCAGAGCGGTATTTATATGGTAAAGAAAAATACAAAAACAACTTGGGAGGAGGGTAGTCAAAAAATTGTAGTCCGTGGTGCTCGTACTCATAATCTCAAGAATATTGACGTCAGTATGCCTCGTAATACGATGGTGGCTATTACCGGACCCTCTGGCTCCGGTAAATCATCTCTAGCTTTTGACACCATCTTTGCCGAGGGTCAGCGCCGATACGTAGAGTCATTATCACCTTACGCTAGACAGTTCTTACGACAAATGCAAAAGCCGGATGTTGATGAAATAAGTGGTCTTTCACCGGCTATTTCCATCGACCAAAAATCAGCCTCCAGAAATCCAAGATCGACGGTAGCCACTATTACTGAAATATATGACTACTTGCGAATCCTTTACGCCAGAATTGGCAAACCTTATTGTTTAGACACTGACGTAGCAATTGAAAAATTATCACAAGATGAGATTTTGAATATAGTTTTGAAATCAATTGAAGAAAAGGAGGTGGTGGAGGCTACCAAAAAACAGTCCGAAGAAGTGATGGGTATCAATGTCTCTAAGGGTCGGGTTTCTATTTTTTCACCAGTGATTGTGGGTCGTAAGGGTGAATATTATCAGCTTCTTTATGACTTGCTGGCTAAGGGTTACGAAACGGTAAAAATTGATGGCGAGACTAAGCAACTACGGGAAAAAATCGTTCTCACCAAAACCAAACGTCATGATATTGACGTTTTGATAGACGAAATTTACGTTAGTGAGTTTACTACCGATAAAAAAGGTTCCCACGAAAGATTGTCAGAGGCCGTTGAGTTGGCGTTACGAGAAAGTAATGGTTTAGTAAAAATTGAAAGTCCGGACGGAAATACCAGAACCCTTTCGGCAAAATTTATTTGTCCGGTTGATGGTTCTTCGTTTCCAGAGGTAGAACCGAGACTTTTTTCATTTAACTCACCCTATGGTGCTTGTCCGGAATGTAATGGTCTGGGTACAGTCGGTATTTTTCAGAGTGATGTCTGTCCACTCTGTAAGGGTGGTCGATTACGTAAGGAGGCGCTACGTGTCTATATTGGTGGCGATAGTGGTAAAAAGCTTGGATTAAATATTGTTGATTTTACCAATATGACGGTGGCTGAAGCTGGTCAGTTTATAACTAATTTGAAACTTACCAAAAAAGAACAGGAGATAGCTTGGCCAGCCCTTAGGGAAGTGATTGAGCGTCTCAGTTTTATGCAGAATGTCGGTATTGAATACCTGACTCTAAATCGTCGAGCCAACACTCTCTCTGGTGGTGAGGCTCAAAGAATCAGATTGGCTTCACAGTTAGGGTCTGGGTTAGTTGGCGCTCTCTATGTTTTGGATGAACCGACCATTGGTTTGCACCAACGTGATAATGCTAAGTTGATTCAAACCCTGACTGAACTACGTGATCTTGGAAATACTATTATTGTGGTCGAACATGACGAAGATACGATATTTGCTTCTGATTACTTGGTTGACATTGGCCCGGGGGCGGGGACTCATGGCGGTGAGGTCGTGGTAGCCGATTGGCTTGGTGACTTACTAGCCGCTAAGAAAAATACCAGTCAATCAGTCACTTTGGATTATTTAAGAGGTAGTAAAACCATTGAAATTCCAGAAAGACGTTCGGCTGAAAAAGGCTCGATTAAGATAAGGGGAGGTAAAGCTTTCAATATCAAGAATTTCAATGTTGATATACCACTTGGCCGACTCATCTGTGTCACTGGGGTGTCAGGGTCTGGTAAATCAACTTTTATGTATGAAATTGTAGACAGAAATCTAAAATCAAGACTGGATAGAAAGTATCGAACCCCAAAAACCTATAACGCCACTTCGTTTACCGGTACTGAGTACCTAGGTCGTTCGATTTTGATTGATCAGTCACCGATTGGTCGTACCCCAAGGAGCAATCCAGCTACTTACACCGGCGCTTTTACGCATATTCGAGATATGTTTGCTAGTACCTCAGAAGCCAGAGCTAGGGGATGGAAGCCGGGTCGGTTTAGTTTTAATGTCAAAGGCGGTCGCTGTGAAGCTTGCCAAGGTAATGGTGTAATCGCTGTTGAAATGCATTTCTTACCAACGGTTTATGTGACCTGTGACGTTTGTGACGGTAAAAGATTTACCAAAGAAACGCTAGAGGTTTATTTTAAGGGCAAGAATATCTATGAAGTGCTCGAAATGACCATTGAAGAAGCGGGTGAATTTTTTATAGAGGTCCCAGCCATACACGAAAGACTAAATACCTTACTCCAAGTCGGGCTTGGTTATTTGAAATTAGGTCAAAGCGCCACTACTTTGTCTGGTGGAGAGGCGCAGAGAGTAAAAATTGCATCTGAGTTATACAAACCACACACGCAAAAGACCATCTATCTACTTGATGAACCGACTATTGGTTTGCATTACGAGGATGTAAAAAAACTAATAGAAATACTGCAGGAATTAGTAAATCGTGGTAATACCGTTATGGTAATTGAGCATAATCTCGATCTAGTTAAATCAGCTGATTATATTATTGATATTGGCCCGGAAGGAGGTGTAAATGGTGGTAATTTAGTCGCCAAGGGTACTCCCGAAGCGGTAGCAGAGGTTGAAAAATCTCACACTGGGCAATACTTAAAGAAAGCTCTTAAAGGTAGCTAAGATTGAATCCATATCTCCAAATGTTGTCTAGTAGTTATTAACTATATCGGGCTAGGAAAAACTGATTGGGTGTTAAAATAATTAAATGGGCCGTATTGTAATTACGATGGTATTCTTGGTGGTTTTGGCTTTTTCGCTAACTTCGGTTTTTATTTATAAGACTACTGAAGCGGCTGGATCGCCGGTAGAAATTACCTTTCACGAAAAATTTTGTCGCACAGTAGGTTGGTTTGTGCGACCGTTTGGTTTTTGTAAGTACGGATTATCTCAATTAGATAACAAGGATTTTAACACTGAAAATGTCGGTAATGAATCAGTATTGGTACAAACCACTGATCCAAATTCACTTGATTCTAATAAGGTCTTGGCGGTGGGCGGTGAATCCATATCTAATAATTCGTCATCGGCAACGGAAGTCCCGATCGGAAACATTGAATATATAACCAATGAGTACATTGTGTCAGACAATACTAGTATTGTAGAAAATCTCCTCGCTCAAAGGATTGGTGAGGTTCTACATTACATTGATACTTTACATCCAATAGCTACTTTACCCAAGTCTTACTCTGATTCTGATTATGTCACCAATGATTTATTATTAAAATCATTGGATAAAGTTTATGACTCCATACAAGATATTGATTCTGATACGGTAGTGACCAGTAATTATTGGTCAGAATCAGCCGGTAATGTTTATCGCAGTACCGGCAAAGTTGGGATAGGCACTACCTTGCCGACAAGCGCTCTGTCGGTAAACGGTGACATTTATGTTTCCGGTGCTTTTAAGGATAGTAGCAACAGTGTCGGGACTTCAGGAATGGTTTTGCAAACGACCGCCACTGGCACCAAATGGGTGGCTACTTCGAGTCTGGGTATTATTGGAGGAGCCACTAGCTCGGTCACAGTCTTAAACGATCTAACCAATGTAAATGCCAACTCCGTGGCCGGCTCCTTATTATATTTTAATGGTGTTGAATGGACCGATATCGCTACCTCTTCTCTAGGTATTCTAGCTGGCACCTCTACTAATTTTTGGACCCAAAGTGGTGCTGATATCTATTACAATATCGGCAACGTCGGGATTGGTAGGACCAGCCCTAACGCTATGCTTTCAATAGCAAAGCCGGCTACTGGTAACCTGGCATATTTTGGTGATGAAATTGCCTTTTCCGCAGTTGGCAATCGTACACAGATAGTAGTAGGGGATGGCGATAATGACACTACCTTTATTATTGGTCAAGATAGCACTCACGGTCTGAACTTTTGGTGGGACTACAATGCGACAGCTGCCAGTGCTCGAGGTGTGCTTGAGACATGGGGTGGCAGTAACCCTTTGGTGCTACAGAGTAGTGGCGGTAATGTCGGTATTGGTGGAGGTGAACTCAGTCCTGATTTTAAACTGGAAGTGATCGGTGACTTTGGTATTTCTTCGACCGCTAACACTGACGGTGATTTGTTCGTAGTCACTTCTTCTGGCGACATCGGCATTGGTACCACTTCGCCAACTTCACTTCTTGATGTCTGGGGTGACTTTAAGGTTGGCACAAGCACTACACCACTTGTATATGCAAACCCGGCGATTAAAAGAGTTGGACTTGGTACTGTCTCGCCAGCTACATTATTACACCTAAGCGACGTCTCGCCATATATTCGTATCGATGACACCACTGATACTGGTACTTGGTTTGAACTAGCTGAAACCAGTAATGGTGGTTTATTAGCCACCAGAGCTTTAACTGGAGCCAGTTTACTTTCTATCGATGCTCGGGCAGTAGATGGTGCTAGTGACGCTACCATCAGACTATTTCGTAACACGAACACAACAGGTGTTAAACTCTTTCAGTTAGCTAAGGGTGATAACTCATCAACTATTCATGCTCAAATCGGCGTCGATGGACAAGATTCGTTTTTCCAAATCGGCGGCGGTAATGTCGGGATTGGTACTACTACTCCGGCGAGTAAGCTAACTGTTGCCGGTACCATTCAAACCACCTCTGGTATTCGTTTTGCTGACGGCACTTTTCAGACCACCGCTACTGGTGGCGGTTCGGGCGGAACTATGGTAACTAATTGGCCGGACAGAATCCGTTGTTCTTCAACTAGTTATGGTGAACGAGTGATTGATCTGGCTAACGCCCCTTACGTGGCTGATGGATATTACTACTACTCCAAAGGAGCTGACTGGGTCTCTTTTGATTCCAATGGTGATTATGTCTCAAATTCAGGCACTTGGGGATCATTGACTTCTTGTACTGTTGATATTACCACTCTCTATACCCAAGGAAGAGCTTATAACACGGTTGGTGGTGGTAGTAATCTTTGGACCGCCACTAGTTCGGATATTTTCTTCGGTGGTGGCAACGTCGGGATTGGTACTACTACCCCAGACTCTCTCTTAGTGGCTGGTGACGATAACATGCGGTTACGTTTTAATAATTCGGTTGATGAATTGGACGATCCGTTTAATATAGGAGTCAGTACAGTCGCTGGTTATTCAGCTCGTCGGTTTACCTTGGAAAGTTTAGTCGGTGCTACACAGGTTGGTCTTCAGTTTTCTGATGGTTTGGCCAATGACACTATTTTTGGAATCGGCCGTTCGGCTGATACTGGTGCAACCTGGAATTCGTTACTGTCGATTCAGGCTGATGGTGATATCGGTTTTGGTACCTCAACCCCAAACACCGATTTTGAGTTTTATAACGCAAACGGTGCTGATACTAGGCTGAGATTGTCAAATGACAATGGGGTAAATTCACGTTGGGAAATTGCTACCGGAGATTCCTTCGGAGATGGTAATGATTTTGCTATTTGGGGTGGTAGTGAAGGTGCTGAAGACTATCGTTTTACTATCAACAGTTTAGGTAATATCGGGATTGGTACTACTACACCTTCACACAAACTCTCTGTAGTTGGTGATATCTACGTTTCAAGTAGTGGCACCTCGACCTTCAACGGAATCCTCAATGTCAAAGATAGTTTGTTTGTTGAATCAGATGCAACCAGTGGACTGTATGTGACCCGTGGTAATGCATACGATGAGAACCTGCGAATCGAAGTTGGTGACAGTAATGTTAAATTTTATTCGAACCAAGATGAAGTAGTAGGGGAGTATGGAGGCTTTGATTTCTACATGGATGCGGATGCCGATGATGCAGAATTC
>JAGQME010000044.1 GCA_020428795.1 Candidatus Kaiserbacteria bacterium | reverse complement strand
CTCTTGAGGATGCAGATTGTGTTACGCACTTTACTTTTCAAAATAAACACGTCTACGAGTTGACCACGAGACATAACCATTATCTTGTTTGTCGTGAATGTGACAGATTTGAGCGTATTTCTTTTTGTTCTTTAGATACTATAGAGGAGAATTCATTACGATCCTCCAAACACTTTGCATCGATAGATCATCACACATTGCAACTCAGCGGCATTTGCCGTGACTGCGTTCAATAGTAGAAAAAAGTGAGATAAAGATCTTGTTCTGACTGGCTCCGCGGGCAGGATTCGAACCTACGACCAATGCGTTAACAGCGCACTGCTCTACCACTGAGCTACCGCGGAATATAGTTCCCTAGGAACTGTGGCGTATTCTACACGAGCGAGAGCTATTTTCAATATGTTAGAATAACAAACACATATGATTTTATATTACAGACCCACGTGCCCATATTGCGTCAAAGTGCTCAATTACGTTAAAGAGAAGAATATAGCATTAGAATTGAGAGACATC
>JAGQME010000043.1 GCA_020428795.1 Candidatus Kaiserbacteria bacterium | reverse complement strand
CGTATAATTCAAGTTCTTGAAGATATGTACCAACATAAAATTGCAAAAAGAATTTCTAATTAGAGTATTTTGTAAAGTAGATATATTGATTTTTAGTAATAGTAATTCCTAACCTGGAGGATAAATGAGTGCATTTTTTATTTTTATTATTGTTGTTGCAGTAATTGCAATGTACGGAGTTTCAATTTATAACTCGTTAGTTCGTTTGCGTAATCAAGTTAAAAATGCTTGGTCACAAATTGACGTACAATTAAAAAGAAGACATGATTTAATTCCCAATTTAATTGAAACTGTAAAAGGTTATATGACTCACGAGCGTGATACATTAGAGAATATTACCAAAGCCAGAAGTGCTGCTGTTGATGCTTCTTCAGTTGCTGATAAATCAAAAGCTGAATCAGAATTGAGCGGAGCTTTACAAAGGTTTAATCTAGTTGTAGAAAATTATCCTGACTTAAAAGCGAATCAAAACTTTTTAGCTTTGCAGGAAGAGTTAACTTCAACAGAAAATAAAATTTCTTTTGCAAGACAAAGCTA
>JAGQME010000042.1 GCA_020428795.1 Candidatus Kaiserbacteria bacterium | reverse complement strand
AAATGTAAATACACTAATGTCATAATAGATGTTATATGGCGAAGCCACTCATTGTTTGTCGTGATCTTTCTATTATCTACAATAAAGGTAAATCGAATGAATTTCGAGCTTTGAGTAATGTGAATACAGATATTTACGAAGGTGAGTATATTATTCTGTTTGGAGCTTCTGGCTCAGGTAAGTCCACTTTGATGTATTCAATTCAAGGCTCACTGCCACCAGGCGAGGGTACACTTCTTATCCGTGGCGATGATATTTATTCCTATCCACCAGACGAGCGTGTTTACTTTCAGCGCTATGTGATGGGTATTATCTTTCAATCCTTTAACCTGATCGGTTCATTGTCTGTACTCGACAATGTAGCTTTACCAATGATTTTCTGTGACGCAGATAAAACAACTCGCGACAGACGCGCTCAGTCACTTCTAGATAGATTCGGAGTAGGTCATGTCTCTCATAAAATTCCAGCCATGCTTTCAGGAGGTCAACAACAACGCGTATCAGTATCGCGTTCAATGGTTAATGACCCTAAAATTCTGTTAGCCGA
>JAGQME010000041.1 GCA_020428795.1 Candidatus Kaiserbacteria bacterium | reverse complement strand
TAGTGAGATTGGTAGACGAGTGACTTTAAGTCCCTGTTCGTATGTATCCCATACATACTCACCTACCAATTCCACCACCCGGGCAGGGTAGCTATTTTATTTAATATCTCACTGCCATAGTGAGATTGGTAGACGAGTGACTTTAAGTCCCTGTTCGTATGTATCCCATACATACTCACCTACCAATTCCACCACCCGGGCAGGGTAGCTATTTTATTTAATATCTCACTGCCATAGTGAGATTGGTAGACGAGTGACTTTAAGTCCCTGTTCGTATGTATCCCATACATACTCACCTACCAATTCCACCATCGAAACAACTGGCAAATAATAGCATAAATACTTGGTATTGTAAGGTTTAGATGATAAAGTAAAGAACGTCCACCTCACTGCTCATAGAGCATTATACAGGCGGAACTAGGCGTTTTTGCTAGCAGTAAAGCCGGCCTCCGCCAGCACAAATTATTGTCGCATTCATCCTCATCCAAGACGGACGAGGTATTATGCGACGAATTAGTGAAGAACGTTAATATGGCCAGATGGCGAAGTGGTAACGCTTCA
>JAGQME010000040.1 GCA_020428795.1 Candidatus Kaiserbacteria bacterium | reverse complement strand
TAAATAATATAAAAATATTAATTTTGGTAACCTTAAAAAGGGTAACATTCAAAACTAAAATCAAGCACCTAAAAACCTTTCAATCGATTGAAAGGTTTTTAGGTGCTTATAATATTCTATAAAGTTAATAATAAAAGATTAATAAGTGAAGGTTGAAGAGTGAATTACAAGAATTGAATGAATAGACAAATGCGTTGGTTATTCTAAATTAAATAAAGCACAGTTGGCCTACATCTTTAACTATTGTGTTATGGGGCAATAATATATGGGGAAGAAAATTTGTAAAAACTTCCTTATAGTCGGTCTTATATTAAAATCTGTATCTGTCTAAACCGTTGTAGTGGGGAAGAATACCACCTAGGTGGAGTATGTTGTCTATTGTTTCTAATATAGAGAAATATTCTTTTTTATTTTTACCGATAACTCTTAATAACTCATCGTATTTACCTCTTTCTATATCAAGTTTTAGCTTTTTGGCTGTAGCTGGGCTGACTTTAACCGCTCTTGAAATGCTGTATAAAGTCTTACCTTCAACCAAGAGTATAATTACTGCCAGTCTTTTGATAATCATTATTTTTTCTTCTTTACCAAGCAAAGAATCAAATACAGTAATAGTTTGATCCTCTTTCGAACTAGTTATTAACTGGGTAAA
>JAGQME010000039.1 GCA_020428795.1 Candidatus Kaiserbacteria bacterium | reverse complement strand
GCACCTACACGAACAAGTATTGTGATTTTATCATAAAAATAAGGACCCCAAGCGTGAGCAAGGGGTCCAGTTTCCCATTTTGGAGCGAGGGCTTCGCCCAAAGAAAGGGTCAAGAATGCGAGAATATCAAGTATTCAAGCAATCAAGGTTCTACCACAGGGGCATTTCCGTTTCCATAGATACATTCAAGGTGGTCAGTGTAGTCGATGGCGACACCATAAAACTCGATATGGACGGGACCGTTGAAACCATCCGTTTGATTGGTATTGATACCCCTGAAACGGTCCACCCATCAAAGCCAGTCGAGTGTATGGGTATAGAAGCATCAAATAAGGCAAAGCAACTCCTTACAGGGCAAACAGTGCGGTTTGAGGGCGATAGTTCACAAGACACTCGTGATAGATACGGTCGTTTGCTCGGGTATGTATTTCTGCCTGATGGACGAAACTATGGCGATGTGATGATACGAAGTGGTTATGCCTACGAATACACCTACTCATCTGCATATAAGTACCAATCGCTCTACAAAGAAGCTCAAAGCTACGCTGAAAACAGCAAACTCGGCTTGTGGGCAGATGGTATGTGCGAGGAAGAGGTTGTAGCAGAAGACCCTACACCTAAACCTCAACCAGTAACTCCGGCGTCATCTGATGGTCACAAATGGTATGTCAGCTCGCACTATAGTTCCAAGTTCTACTACTGTGAAGAGAGTGACGCTTGGCATGGTCTATCTGAAAAATATCTTGAGGTTTATGACAGTGAATCGGCTTTGAAGGCAAATTATCAATATCGAGACCATACCCTACACGAAAGTTGTCAGTAATGTTGACTAAAA
>JAGQME010000003.1 GCA_020428795.1 Candidatus Kaiserbacteria bacterium | reverse complement strand
CCAGCCCGTATCAACAACTGAGCGTTTTTGGCCACCTCATCAGCTGGCGCTTCTTTCTGGGTTTTTGTGAAAAGTTTGGATTGTCTCATAGTGATATGTGATATTACGAATAAATTGAGTCTACCACAAACTTCTAACTTAGAGGAGTTTTATGACATCGCTGTATGTAACCGCCACCATTAAGGCAATCAATAACACAAAACCAGTGGTATTAAGTCGCATCACCCAGACTGGATTTATAGCTTTCTTTGTTACCGATTCGATTGCCACAAAAAGTAACCGACCACCATCAAGAGCCGGGAATGGTAACAGGTTTATCACCGCTAAGTTTAAAGAAATAGTGGCTGTAAACAACAAAAGTGAAGTCAGACCAAAAGCCGCAGCGTCGCCCACCAAACCAACAATACCAACCGGCCCAGCTACGTTGGACATATCAGCCTTAAGGACCACGGCCTCACTGATCAGATTAGCAATTCCCACTGTAATCATTAACAATGAGTCAAAGGTGGTACGAGTAGCCTCAACCAAAGCCCCCCAAAAGGATAATGAGACCTTGTCTATCAAAACCAAAGACACTCCGACAGCTGGTTGATCGGGAGCGTCTACAATCAGTCCTTTTTCTGGTTTAAGAGTTACCACTGATTCATTAATTCCCGAATCGTAGCTTATTTCGATCTCTTTATCAGCGTGAGATTCGGTAAATTCTCTAAAAGATGATGGGGTCGGATCAGCCAACATATCATCACCGCTATTCAAACTTAAGATTTTAGCTCCAACCGGAAGCGAGGCTTTGGCAGCTGGACTTTCTTCTAAAACAGAGCTGATTCTAAGTTCGGCTGATGGATCGGCAGTAGCTTCATCAACCGCACTTGGTATACCAATCATAAAGACCAACACAAAAAGAAACCAAGCAAAGATAACGTTCATGGTCACACCCGCCAATAACACAATCGCCTGAGCCCATTTTGGTCTAGCGGTAAAAGCTCTTGTCTGGTCGTTATTTATCTCGATATCTTCGGCAGTGGCCTCAGATCGGCGACCGTCCGCTTCCTCTCCTCCGGTGGAATTCTCTAACATGACCACTCTCGTCCCTCCTTCGCCGTCAATCAGTCTCCCAGACTGATTGACCCGCAAAGCCTCAGATCGGCGACCGTCCGCTTCCTCTCCTCCGGTGGAATTCTCTAACATGACCACTCTCGTCCCTCCTTCGCCTGCTTCGGCAGTGGCCTCAGATCGGCGACCGTCCGCTTCGCTCCCGGACGGAGAAAACTCAGAACTCTCTGAGTTTTCTCCCCAAATTCTGACGAAGCCACCAATTGGCAATAAGTTAAAACTGTATTCTGTTTCGCCACGCTTAATCCCAAACAGTTTAGGTGGAAAACCAATCCCAAACTCATCCACTCGCATACCGGTTTTTTTGGCTGTAATAAAATGCCCCCACTCATGTACCAAAATCAGGACAAATAATACCAATAGGAAAATTATAATATTCATAAGACAACACTATTTACTGATCTCCACTTCTTTTTGTTGATACATCAAATCCAGACTCTTATTAGTTTCGTCAACAATCTTCTGTACTGATTCCTTTTGTGAAAATTTCTCATCCTCACTGATCTCTCCCGCCTTTTCGTCTTTATCCAGTTTCTTCATAACCTCATCACGGGTGTTTCTTAATGACACTCTGGCATCTTCTAGTTTTGATTTGGCTAGTTTCAATAATTGAGTTCTTCTTTCGCTGGTAAGTTCTGGAAAAATAACCCGTACTCCCGCTCCATCTGTTACTACCGACAATCCTAAATCAGCCTCTCGAATCGCTTGTTCAATTGGATTTATTTGACCAACATCCCACGGAGAAATTCTGATAGTTCGAGCGTCTTCAACTCCAATCGAACCAACTTGATTCAACGACACCAAAGAACCATAGCTACTAACCTTTATACCATCCAAAAGAGCTGGTGTAGCCTGCCCAGAACGAATACCCGTATACTCTTTCTCAAGCCAACCTATCACCTCTTTACTTTTTATTTTTAGATTTTCTATTGTCATATTTTTTAGCTTTCCTTAAACATACCTTAGACATCTATTGCGTCCTGTATCTTAGGAATTGTAGCATATTAGCCCTTTTTAGGGAGAGATATCGCCAGTGATTCAAGTAACATTTTTTTCGAAGCACCTCTGGTGTCAATCTGACTTCTAACAAAAACCACTTCGTCGAGTAACTTACTGTTTTGCACACTACTGGCTTCCGCCAATCTTTCAGAACCTAAAACAATGTCATTTATCCATTTTAAATCCTTCTTTTTAACCCGGTCAGCGACTTGTTTTAGACGTTCGTCAATTGAGCTATTCAAAAAGGCTGTGAAGTCAACATTTTCCTTAGACCTGACCATAGTCAAGGTTTTGTCATAAAAAAGTCTTGACCGGACTGTCGATAACAAAAAATCTGCTCTTGGTACAATCAAAAATATTCTAACGTGTTCCTGTTGCTCCTCTAACATTTTCAATAAAGCCTGCTGGGCTTCAATCGGAATATTTCTTGTTTCTATAACAAATACGGAAAATTTATCACTGATCGGCTTGAGATAAACTGAATCAATAAAACTCCGCACCTGACCAATAGTTAAAGTCGGCTCTATAATATGAGTCACATCGGTTTTGGCTTGCTTGTATTCAGTTGGTAGATTGGACTCGGAAATATTATCGCCAACCAGTAAAATTGCGTGATGCATTTAGATACTATACTACAAAAGTAATTACGATAAAGATTGTTTTATTTTGTCTAACTAGTTTTCTCAGCAGTTGTTTTGGCTCGCTTGTCCAAGATATGTTTAATTACCCGTCTTAAGTAATGCTCAAATGTCTCACCGTAATCATGTACAATTCCCTCTTCGTATCGCCAACCATTCATGTAGTCAGATAAACTCTGTCTGATTTGCGGATTAGCTCCCTCAAACCGACCGGCTACCACAGCCTGCATTGGTAGGTTTGATAATTTTTTATACAAAGGGTGATCAATCCCACTCGGACCAGTGCCAAAAATTCCACTACTCTTAAACAAAGACCACTCAGATAATAATTGTGTTAGGCCGGATGTCACAGCTGATACCATCACTGGATCCATCTTTGCCTCAGCTAACCTCTTCTTGAGTTCGGCATCCTTTTTTTCCTCAATCATCTGATTGTGAAGCAACTCTTCTACCTGCTTAGTCTTAGCAACAGACACTACCGCCGCTGGAGTCTCTGGGCTTATCTTTTCTTTTTTATTATCATCCTTAGTACTCTCTATCTTTACTTCTGACTGAGACGGTGACGTAATTTCAGCTTCTTTTTTATCAACTACTAATTCTGACACTGAGGGAACCGGCTTAATCGTATCCACTACCGGCGATACTGGCTCTGGTTCTGATTTATTGATTATCGGTTCCTGATCAGAAACACTAGGAGTAACTGAATCAGTCGCTACCGTAGTGACTGATTCAGCCTTTGGACTTGGAGTAGTGGTATTTACCTTAGTGTCTAAAATAGCTTCATCGGTTTTTGGTTTGACCTCCTCACTAATTTCATTCTTGCTGGGATTGTCGGCAGAGTCAGCTTTTTTGCTATCTAAAACACCGGATTCGATCACATCAATCACCGCTTGGTAAGCCTTCTCCAATCTAGCCATCGCTTCCTCTACCTCACCAGCTTGACCACCGTTACTTTTCTTCATCGCCTCAAGCAAGGCATTCATATACTCTCTTCCTAATTCATTATGGGTATCAATTAAGTTAACTGGATTGCCGACCTTTTCGTTAACACTCTTTTTTATAAAAGCAATCCTGTCGGCTACCTTGGGTTTTGGTGTAATGGTTTCTGGTACTGTCTCTATTGGTGATGGAGTTGGTGTCGCTGGTGGGGTTGATGAAACTTCGGTGTCTGGTTCAAACTTCGCTGTTGTAGGGACTTCACTTGAAGCTACCTTAGGTGAGACATCGTTTTGAGATGAGACAGACTGAGCCGGTTGCTCCGGTACTGAAGTATTAACTTCCTCTTCAACAACTTCTGATACCACTAGTTTTTTAGGCTCAACTGCAACGGTTGGTTCTGATTTCGATTCCAAAACTGGTTCCGGCTGGGCCGGTTTTTGATTAGACACTTTTACACCAAAGGTTGGTCTCGGTCTACCCAAGCCAGACCTTCCACTACTACTAGCAACGTTCTTTGGCTTAGGCTCATTACTCGATGTGGCTTTGCTAGATTCAGATTCTGGTGTAGCACAACCAATCACCGTTATGCCAACTCTGGCAAATAGTTCACAAGCATTGACCAGATTGGCTTGATCTTGATTTTGACGATAGGTAAAAACGGCGTCTCTTAATTCATTTTTTTGTTCCACATCAAGAGCGCTCCGATGAATACTATTTAAAACCGTCAGAGTGTCAGACTCTTTTGATAAATCAAAAGAACCCAAAGTATTTTGTGGTACAAAAGAACCATTACCCAAAGAACGTACATCGGTCGTAGCCATAACGTAACCATAGTATACCCTAGATGTAACGATTGTTGGTCTTACTGATTAGAATTTATGTGAATTACTACAGAACCAATCTTAAAAAAAACCAACTTTCGATAAATAGATCTAGAGATCTAGAGACAGTTTCTTAGACACCAACCGGCATTTTTTTACTTCCACTTTTACTCTTGATTTCTTCTAACGCTCCCTTACCTAAGACGGTAATGCATTCCTCCTTAAAAGCAACGGTCTCTTCATCCAGAATATTTTGAAATGATTTATGATGTTTAATCAGATGATCCATTAAAACATCCGGTTCCGGATCAGTTTCAATAAAATGATTAAGCGCATTGACCTGCTCATCATTCATCTCACTAAGTAGTCTCATCACTGACGATTCAATTATAATATTACCGACATCACTCAAAAATACCGCTTGTTCTTCCGGAGTCATACCATCAAGACCAACTATCTCCGATATATTCTTTTGTAACAAATCGTTATTCATAATTACTTATTTGTTTACCGGACTTATTATAAATTGTCTAGAGCCACCTGTTACATTACTTGAAAATTTTATAACATCACCAAGTACACCCTGTCTGATAATTTCCCTAACTGTTTGATCGGTACTGATATTAGAATCATTTTCAATTATATCCCTTAGACCTTTTATGACATCTACTATATCAAACACCGCTAGGGTTTTTGGGTTTTTTATAATATCAGGTAGCTTTCTGTCTAAGATATCTAGTGGAGCCCCTTTAGGAGAAATCCCCTTTAAAAACGCATCTTGAGCAACCGCTACTCGGGCTTCGTTTCTTAAATAATTGTCCAGATGTTTTGGATCAAAGACTTCGTTTGTATTATTTTCTATATAACGAGCTATCACATCATCACCTAGTTTGGGTTTTAGTTGCAAGCCAGGATGTGCCTTAGCTAACTCAGAATAATTTGATACATAACTAGCGTTCGAAAAATTCTCAACCCTAGGATCCTTAAATAACGCTTCGGAAACTCTAGCTCCACTCTTCACTTCGGTGGCTGGTGCCAAATCCAAACCAGCACCAGTATCAGGCTTACCAGCAGTAACTTCAGCCTTAGTCACTGCCACTTCACCACCCGCTATCGCTTCACTAGGAGCCGCCACTGGTCTAGCTGGTGTCTTTGAACCATCTACCACTTCAGCTGTGTTGGTGTTATTTAGTGAATCAAGGTTATCCGGTCTGGCCATCGGTGATACCGCCTCGCCATGAGTTCCAACACTTTCGACATCGAAAGAAGCAAGGTCATCCGGTCTAGCTACTGGTCTCGTCACCGCTGTATCCACCTCCACCTCTCCACTCATCGCATCTGTATCAGGGAACATTTTATCCAAAAGTGGCACAGCGTTGTATCTATCACCAACCGGCATCTTAGTAAAATCACCACTTTCTATATCCATAGACTTGATCTCGTTCGGAGTCATCATATCCGGACTAGCTGGATCAATAAACTGATTCATGCGGTTAAGAAAATCACGACTACTCATCTCATCTGGACTAGGTACCCAACCTAGATGATCCAATTCTCCAGCTCGCCAAGCTGCGAATACTTGCTCCGACACGGTGTCTCCCTTTGGCGTGTTATTTAAAGTGAATAAGTGTTCCTGATTTTGCAATCTTTCATTATGTGCTTCATATTGCAAACCTAAACCTTCACGTTCTTCAAAAACAGTAGTGGTAGAATTTTGTGGTCCAGCTTCAACTGAAACAGGCTTAACTGGGTAATCATTAGGATCTCTTGATAGAGCGTGGTTGGCCATATAATCCTCGGCAGTGTGTTCCATCTGACCATCAGCTACTCCTTCACCACCATTTTCCACCACCGCACCAGAACCACTAGGATTTATATTTTCTTCACCCCCGATACCCAAATCGCCACTCACACCCTCACCTCCCGCATTACCGCCTCCAAACCAATCTCTAGAACCATCGATAAGACCCGACCAAGTGTTAGAGTCTATAGCTTTGCCACCAAGAGCTTTAATATCACCGGCCAAACCAACCCAACCATCTTCATGTAGCTTTTTACCAGCCTCACTGGTGACATTACTAAGCATCTTAGGAACACCATTCCAGCCACCATCTATCTGACTATTAACTGTCATATTAGTTCCAAAGCTGGAAGCACCAGCCACACCGAGTGCAACGGTGTTTCTGATCCTTTCAGACCTCCTTACTTTGTCGGCCCCCACTTGGTATTCTTGTCGCAATTTGTCAGTGCTAGCCTGCCCAAGCTGACCGGCCGATTCTCTAGTTTGAGCCTCTAATCGATTACGAGATTTTTGGACAAAAGTCTTGTCCAAAACTTTTTTAGTAGTACCACCGGTAACCAACCCCACCACCGCACCGGTGGCAGTTCTAATAGCCCAAGCCCCCAATCCAATACCGCTAACATAAGCCACTGAACCTCCCACCGCCATCAGACCAACCTTGGTTGCCTTCGGATGATCTTTAACCGTATTCATAGTGTAGCGATAAACAGCGTTCCGACTCTTATCCAATTGTTCAGCTTGAATCTCTAATCTAGCCTCCTGCTCACTTTTAATAAAACGATTAAAAGCCATTCGGCCATATCTGTTTTCGGTTTGTTCGACTGATGTTTCTGGTTCCGACAGATAAGGAGTTTCTTTTATCAGTTTTTTACTAGTGACTCGACTCCGCTCTTCTTTAGCTCTTTCCTGAAGAGATTTTTGTAAGGTGGTCAGATAAATATTTTCTGATTCTAGAAATCCATTATGTAGAGCTAGTAATTCTTCTGATTCTGGCGAACCATCATCTTTAGGCTTAAGGCCAAACAATCGCCTCAATCCTTTTCTGTTTTCCAGGTCTGTCTTAGCCTTGGCACTAAGCGCTTCGTGATACAGACTCTTCTTTTCTTTATAGTCATTACGTAGCTCCAGCATTTCCTTGTAGCCAACCGTTGTGTTTTCGGTGTTTTTTTCGATCTTACTTGGATCATTTCGGCTGAGCATGTCTAAAGTGACATCCTTGCTACAGGCCACACCATCCTCACTCCACTCCATAACGTACTGACCGGTGTTTTTGATATAAGTCAACTTAGCTAAGGTGTAGCCACCATCACTGCGAGACACCCAATATTCCTTACCAATCTCTATCTCTTCTTTGGTTAATTCGGTTCCGTACTTACGAGCCTCCACAATAGCTACCGCCACTTGATGACGAATCTCTTCAAGATCTTCCTTAGAAACAGGGTCAGAGCCAGCCAAACCTGCCTTGAGTATCTTTTCCATCTCATTTAAACCACTCCTAGCCTCTTTAAAGCCTGGTAGATCGGCTCTGGCTTCGTTATATGTTTCAAAACCCTTATCTTCTCTGATGTTTTTAGTACGGTCCTTCAACCTTTTAATTTGCTTAAGCAAAGACTCCATTTCCGTATTTTGGTCTTTCTCAGCAACTGGTTCAGGTGTTATTGGAGCTTCGTCTACTTCCGCCTTTACTGAAGGGTCGGTAGCTGTATCTAGAGTTGATCCACCACCCCATCCTTCAGAGGTTTTGCCTGTATAATCTTCGACCGGTGCCCTAAGTCTTGTTTTTGGAACTGGTCTTCCCGAGGATATTGACGAAGCTTCAACACCCCTTGGACGAGGAGAAAAACTCCGAGTTCTGACCCCAGCGGCTTCACCAGCTTTGACACCAGAACCATCTGGTTCTCCTGAAACATCTCCAGTTCCATCTGTTTCTTCTGGGCCATCTCCCATATCACCCTCACCACCTTCAGGCTCGGCCTTAACTTCAGCTACTGGTGCAGGTGAATCCACTTCTACTGATGTCGGAGGTGTCGGGGATGCTGAGGCAGAAGATTCCCCGTCACTAGGCTCACCTTCACTACTTTCATCAGTTGATACCAACTCATCAGACTCAGCTGGGTCGCCCTCTGATTCCCTTCTGGCTTCTTCTTTATTACCTTCTTCTAATACCCCTTCAACCCCTTTCAGCTCTCTGTAAAATACCTCTAGTAACTCTTTTTGCACTTCTCTTATTTGAGCTATTTGTTCGCCAGAAAGAGCTTCTGGATTCTCTTTAAAAAGAGAAATACTTTTTTGTAAATTATTTAAACTCCCAGACAAATTTAATATGGCATTTTTAAAATTAGTATTTTTATCTATATCATATTGACGCAAAATCCTCCCAAGTTCTTTAATTGCACTAGAAAAATACGCCTCCCACATCTCGACCGACCGAGCTTCGACCAACTGACGCAAAAGTGGTTCATTTGGTACTGTTTCAGCTAATTTACTTTGTTCGATATCATTCATATTTTTCAAGTTCTTGGGGTTTTATTCCGGCATCTAGAATTTTAAGAGTACCCGATGGATCGTTGAGTCTATTTCTAACAGCAACAACGAAGGATTTGGTTTCATTTCTAATCCTAACTTTAATAGCTTTTATTTCATTATTGCTTGTATCTGGCTTGCCTTTAATTTCATTCAAACTATTTCTTAAGTAATTGAGTTCATCAAAATAAGAAACTCCTATATTTCCTAAAGCTTTAATTTGATCTTCTTCATTATAACCCACCTCTTCTAGTAAATACCTGACTTCAGCAATAATCAATTTAACAGGCTTGTCTCCAGCCTCATCGGTATGAATTAGTTCCAGAGAATCACTTGCGTTACCTAAATACGTAGCTTTTAGTAATTCAGACTTTTCAGGATTATATCTTTTAGTAACCAGCTCATGATAAAAATTATCCTTCAGCTCAGATCTTCTGGCTGGATTTCTCTCGGTATTAACTGCATACTTAACCGCTAATGGTAGACGCAAAGTCAGTGACGGCCAATCATAAACATTATTTTCATCATCAAGGCCGTTGATTAATAAATTTCCATACCTAACAAAACCTGATTTTCTACCAGAACCTTCATCACCTTCATCTAAAAAATCCTCAAGCAAAGTAACTAACTTTGCATTGAGTACAGCAAGAACTTCTTTATTTTTAGGTGAATACCTAACCGAATCTTTTTTCTTTTCTAATTCATACATATCATGAATTATAGTGAATGGAATATTTCTTAAAAAAGATAATTTTAATTCTTCAGTTTTTTCTTTTTGTACATCAGTTTGGTGTGGGAATTCGGTATTGAATTTTTCAGAAATTAATTTTTTAACAATCTGACTTTTAACAGCAGTTCTTACCTCTACTCCGTTCACTATAAATATTTCATGGATGGGTAAATCAGAATCATTTAATCTTTGTTTAAATTCTTCTGTGGTTAATTTAACTTCATGCAATTTGTCAGGCAACTCTTCCTTGTTTAAACCAAATTCTTCAGGGTGATTCAGAATATTATGTAATAGTTGAAAATGTCTAATCAATGCCGTGTGATAATAATTAACCTCCTCTTCTGAAGAACTTACATCTTGAGCAACTAAAGTAGCAAAAGGATTTTCTGTATCGACGACTTTGTCTTCTTTCAATTGTCTTTTTTCTTCATTGATTTTCTTTTGATTTGAACCTTCATCATAGACTTGCGATGCTGAAGGATAAACATGAATATCCATTATCTTATGGACAACTGGCACCGGATAACCTTCACTCTCCAAAGTCTTGAAAAAAAGATTATTCACCTCGCTCATTTTAAGTGGTCGTTCGCTAGATTCAGAAAAATAGGGAGACTCACTCTTATTGAACAGTTTTGATCTCTGACTTGATAATTGAATATTTAATTCATTGACATTATCATCAATAACTTCTCTTGCCCCCAGTGAGATTTCCCCAGCTTCACCATGTTCATCACTATCAATATGCCCAAATTTAGACAAATCTAAATCAATAGAAAAACTCTCCAATCGTCTTTTAAAATCAATCACAGATGGATCAACAAAAGACTCATTATTCTCTTCATTATTACCTAAGCTTGTTTTGATATTTTCGGTACTCATACTACTATATCTTAGCAAACGGATTAGATTCTGGTAGGGTTGGTTTTTGATAACGGGCAGAAATCTCGGCTTCAACTTCTTCCCTTGGCCGACCATTTCTTTGATTGCTAGCCAAAATAAGTGACTGAACTCGATTCAAGTCGGTTTCCATTGGGGCGATGGTTGACATACTAAACGGTTTAGTTGGTGAACCATTGGCCAGCGCTCTAACATAGGCATTTCGATTAGGGATGTTCATTAAGTCGTTGGCGGTGAAAGTTGGAGAAAACTGTTGTTCTAGAAATTGTGAATCTTCCGGACCCACTCTAAAAGCCACCATAGAACCCACGTTACCAAACACCGCATCTTTAATCTTTTCATCCAACTGAGCGATAAACTGATGAGCGATGGTTAGACCAAGTTTATACTTACGAGCTTCTGAAAGAATAGCGGAAATAGAATCGGTAGAGACATTTTGAAACTCATCCATATGCAAGAAAAATGGCGGAAAGCCCTTGGTTGGATCATCCACTCTTGAAAGAGCGGCCATCAGTATCTTCCCGACAATAATCATACCGATCAGATTGGCATTAATCTCACCGAGGCGACCTTTGGATAGATTTACCAACAATATCTTCTTCTCATCCATAATATGACGGAAATTAAAAGCCGATTTCTGTTGGCCGATAATTGGTCGCATATAATCGTTGGCGGTAAATACATCGAATTTTGAAACGATGTAAGGCACGATATTTTCAAGCGAAGCTTCCCCACCGGCTTTGGTAGCAATCTCTCGCCAGAATTGAGTAACGACTGGATTGGTCGCTTTTTCTAGTTTCATACGACGATACTTAGCGTCGGCCATCACTCGACTAATATCCATCAAAGTATTACCACTCTCAGGGTCCTCCATCACCAACAAAGTGGCATTTCGGAAATACTGTTCAAACATCGGACCCATGCTTTCTGGATTGGCACCGTACAGTTTTTGGAAAATTGAAAATAGCTCATTTACTACAAAGGTTTTTTGTTCGGGTTTATTGATGTCGTACTCCAGCATGTTTAGACCTACCACTTGGTCAGTACGAGACGGATCAAAATAAATAATGTCTTGCTCTCGCTCACGCGGAACCGCTGAGAGGACGTCCTCAATATCGGTACCGTGTGGATCGATAAAGCAAACACCATGTCCAGCCTGAATATCCTGAACCAACATATTTTTCATTAGAGTCGTCTTACCGGTACCGGTCTGTCCAATCACATAAAAGTGTCGCATACGATCCTCTTCGGTGATATAAATCTCTTTCTGAATACTTCGATGAGAATTTATACCAAGTAAGGTGCCGGAACTAGGCATATCAACCGGAGCGGCGGCGGTTTTGGCTCTTGATTGTTTAAACTGTGGCGAGGTGTTTATACCAGCCCCTGGAAAATGAATGACAGTGGCTAATTCTCGAAAAGTTAACGGTAAAGTGGTTGAAGCCACAAATTCTCGAAAAGAAAAAGCTTTGATGGCTTGAGTTAAAGCGGAGCCTTTTAGAGTTTTAAAAACAAAACGATTACCCTGCGTTCTCTCAAACTGATTAAAAGCTGACTCCACTTCAGAGAGTATTTGCTTAGACCGAGCTTCACTTCGACTGGATACAGCAATCCTTATATTTACATCAGCCACCGGAAACTTTAGTTTTTCGTTAAATAACTCCAGAGCATCTTGATCAACGTGGTCATGAGTCGGCAAAGCACTGTAGTCTTTCTTTTTGGTACCGGAAAAAGCGATCTCCTTAAAACTTGAAAATATTTCACCACGAAGCGAGCTTCTAGCAATTGCCTCGCTTGGTTTTACTCCGTCTCGAACTCTTTTGATTATGCCTTCGTAGACTGAAGTGTATTTTTGAGGTGCTCTTTTGATCACAAATTGGAGGGCGGCTCCGCCGCCCTCCCTCTCAATCTTCGAAAAAGCATTTAATATAACTGACAAAGGATCAGACTCAAACGACTCCTTTTGAGCAATCGGATACACATGATGTTTCTTTAATTCAGCTCTAGCCACTATCGACTCTCCCCCCTCCACAAAGATATTGTAGTCGTGGACCTGTTCGGTTAATTCAGCGTGTGGATATAGTGACAAAATCTGTTTTTGGAACAAATCTACGTAGTTGGTCGGTACCGCTACATAAAAAACAATCTCGTCACTTTTATCAGCGACAGCTATTTCGATTACATAATGCAGATTCTTTTCATATTGACCGACGTTTTGCATACCCGAAAAGAACTGCTCCATCATGCTAATAATCTCGCTCAACTGATACGCTTGGCCGTGATGTTCAGAGATTTCTGGCAAGGAAACCTCAAATAAAGTCATATGAAGTATCTGCCACGGTGGTACACCTTCTTTTAAATTCTGGATAGCAACGTCAGATTTTATCAACTCGATTAACCGACGATGTACTTCATCGGTAGTGAAAGCATTCTTGGTTTTTTCTAAAACTGTTAAGGCGTTATGAATGCCTTTTTCTTTGGCGATCTGTATGATTTCTTCGATTGGTTCTAGGGTGGTTTCGACCTTTATGACTGACTCTGTCACCTCTTTGTCAGGTAATTGATGAGCCTTATCTAATACAGAATTTGGAGTGAAAGTACCGTATTCAAGTAGCTCATGTTTAGCTATCGACTCTAGATCAGTTCGGTCAGCTTCAGGACTACGCTCCAGTAGCTCTCGCTCTTTGGATGCGATCTGGTTACGTAAAAAAGTAATCTCCTCCTCTGGTGAGGCGAATTTTTGCGGAGCGTATTCGTTCATTACCTTATTATAGGTAATTTTTTAATATATTTCGGCTACTTAAGTGGAAAACAAATCCCTACTTAAATTATCTTTTGGTTAAAATCGATCGTTTGTAGGTATTTAAATGCTCCAAAGCCATACCAGTTCCTTTAACCACACAAAACAAAGCTTGATCCGCCAAAATCGCCTTGACTCCGGTCCGTCGTCTAATCAGTTCCGGAAAATTTCTCAATTGTGAAGTCCCGCCCGTCATAATTATGCCGTGATCAATAATATCTGAAGCTAGTTCCGGTGGTGTATTTTGGAAGACCTCTTTAATCGCTGACACCATCTCCCTTAATTCACGACTAATGGCTCTAACTATTTCATTGGTCTTCATTTCAGTCGTTCTTGGTAGACCAGTGACCACATCACGACCTTTTATGCTCATTGTTAATTCTTCTTCAAGTGGTAAGGCTGAACCGATTTTAATTTTAACCTCCTCGGCGGTCTTATCTCCAATAGACAAATTCTTACTCTTCTTCACATAATCAATGATGGCCGTATCAATCCTGTTACCGGCGCATTTCACCGAGTTGGCCGCCACGATACCGCCAAGAGCAATTACAGCCACATCAATAGTTCCACCACCAATATCAACGATCATATGACCCCGTGGTTCATAGATAGGCAGACCAGCCCCAATGGCTGCTAAAATGGGTTCTTTCACAACATAGGCATTTTTTGCCCCAGCGTTGGCAGCCGCTTCGACCACCGCTCTTTTTTCAGTAGAGGTCACTCCGGCCGGAACAGAAATCATCACCTCCGGCCGGAACACATGATATTTCCCTAGCGATTTTCTAAAGAAATATCTAAGCATGGCTTCGGTCACTCGATAATCAGCAATTACACCGTCTTTCATCGGCCGATAGGCTCTGATGTTTTCCGGAGTACGACCAATCATTAATTTAGCCTCTGCCCCAACCGCCAAGACTTGATTATTATCTGAAACGGCGACCACCGATGGTTCGTTTAAAACGATTCCTTGACCCGGTACATACACCAAGACTGTAGTCGTCCCCAAATCTATTCCAATTTTTGGTGAAAAACGATTAAGCATGAATATGTATAGTAGCTGTTTTTAAGAAAATGCCAAGTCTTATATATGACAAATCAACTTTCCCCAAAAATTATTATTATAGTATAGCAAATATGCTATACTCATGTCGTATGAATGAAAATATTGGAGTAAGAATTGCCCACTTAAGAGAAGCTACTGGACTAACTCAGAAAGATTTAGCCGCAAAGATTTCTACCACCCAAAGCGCTGTGGCTAGAATTGAATCCGGTAAACAAAATGTATCGACCGATTTATTAAGAAAAATCAGTGTTGCTTTGAAACGAAACATTGTTTCAGCCCAACCTGGCTCGGTAAATATATCTATTGATGGCGGCCTGAAGTTAACCGGCACTATAGAAACCAACACCTCAAAAAACGGTGCGGTTGGCCTGCTATGCGCCTCCCTATTAAACAGCGGTACCACGAAGCTAAGGAACATACCCCGTATCGAAGAAGTACATCGTATTATTGAAGTTTTGGAAAGTATTGGGGTTAAAGTTGAATGGAAAGACAGTGACCTTTATATCACCCCACCCCAAAAATTAAACTTGGACAAAATAGATGTGGAATCGGCCAAACGTACCCGTAGCATTGTCATGTTTATCGGCCCTTTAATCCACAAACTAAAAGCCTTCTCCCTACCTCAGTCCGGTGGTTGCAAACTCGGAAGCCGGACCGTCCAACCTCACCTTTACGCCCTAGAACATTATGGTGTCAATATAAAAACCACCAATGAACACTTTGAGGTAAAAGTTAAACCAGCTGAACCAAAGGAGATAATTCTCTACGAATCAGGTGACACCGTTACTGAAAACGCTCTATTTGCAGCCGCTTTAACTCCGACCACTACTGTTATCAAATATGCTTCAGCCAACTACATGGTGCAAGAAATTTGTGCTTTTCTAAAAACTTGCGGTGTAAAGATTGAAGGAGTTGGAACCACCACCTTGAGAGTAACCGGCGTGACTAAGATAAATTCACCAATCGAATACACCCTAAGCGAAGATCCTACCGATACAATGTTTTTCCTATCGGCCGCTATCGTGACAAAATCGAGTATTAAAATCACTCGCTGTCCAATAGATTTTCTAGAACTGGAATTACTAAAGTTAGAAAAGATGGGCTTCAAGTACACCAAATCAAAGCCTTACCTAAGCCATAATGGCTTAACTCGTTTGGTAGACATAACCACCAAACCTTCGAAGTTGGTATCTTTGCACGAAAAAGTATACGCCAGACCTTATCCGGGTCTAAACATAGACAACCTTCCCTTCTTCGCCGTTATCGCTACCCAAGCGGTTGGTCAAACCCTAATACACGACTGGGTCTACGAAAAACGTGCTATCTACTTTACTGAGCTAGATAAATTAGGAGCTGACACCGTACTGGCTGATCCACACCGCATTTATATAAATGGACCAACCACCCTAAAACCGGCCGAGCTCATCTGTCCACCAGCCCTTAGACCAGCCACCATCTTATTGATTGGCATGCTAGGGGCCAAGGGTCAAAGTGTTTTGCGCAACATCTATAGCATCAATCGTGGTTATGAAAAATTGGTCGAGAGACTTAATAGTTTGGGAGCCAAGGTTAGCTATTTAGAAGAATTCTAGATTTCAGATATCACAAAAAGTGAAAAAGGCGTTTTCTAAAGAAAACGCCTTTTTCTTGATTTTTTTAGATTTTGTTATACTAAGCTGTCATGTTTATTGTCTCAGTTATACCGTTAATAAAAGGTAGTCAGGTGGAAACTCTGACTTATTATTCTAGTCAGGAATATCAGATCGGATCACTGATTCTTGTTCCAATCAGAAAAAAAGAAGTGACGGCTTTAGTGACTGAAATCAAGCCGGTGTCAGCTGCCAAAACTGCTCTTAGGGCCGCTACTTTCTCTTTACGTAAGTTGAATGTACAA
The DNA here is from genome assembly GCA_020428795.1 of Candidatus Kaiserbacteria bacterium. Lineage (GTDB taxonomy): Bacteria > Patescibacteriota > Minisyncoccia > Phycocordibacterales > UBA918 > OLB19. The sequence goes on along the minus strand of JAGQME010000003.1, from coordinate 79,029 downwards.
AAAAACTGCCCTGTTATACCGATCGGAGTTATTGAGACAGCAAAGAAATTAACTGAATTTTATCCGGCTAAACTAGGCGCTATTTTATACACCCTTCTACCGCCAGACATCAGAGCCGGCGCTCGACCCTACCCAAACCTCACCAAAGAAAGAGCCGATGTTGATACCGATATTACTCCGGCCGTCTTTACTGGCAGAAGAGAAGATAGGATGATTATTTACCGTCAACAGATCAGACAAAATTTCGCCCACAAAAACTCCGTCTTGTTTATCGTACCAACCTCCGCTCAAGTTTCTAAGGCTAAAGCTGAACTAGAAAACGGCATTGAAAAAAGAGTTATTACTTTCGCCAGCACCTATAGCAAAAGTCATCTAGCAAAATCATACAAGACATTACAAGAAGCCAAAGAGGCTGTTTTAATCGTATCAACCCCCAGCTTTGCCATGATTGCTAGAGAAGATGTCTCCACTATCATTATCGATGACTCTGGTAGCACTTTTTATAAGTCAAAAAATAGACCCTACCTAGACTTCCGAGATGTCTTAAAATTATTTGCTAAAATCACTAAACGTTCCGTCATTCTAGGCGATATGGTTATTTCAACCGAAGATGAGGTTCTGCGTAGAAACGAAATATACAGCACCCTAGAAGAACACACCCAAAGAATTCAGTTTGGCTCAAATCTAATAATCGCTGCCAAAGAAACCGAGACCGTCCCCCAGAAAAACTTCCAGATTTTGTTACCTGACACCATAGACACCATCAAAAGGACCCTAACCCTAAAAGGCAAGGTATTCCTTTATGCAGCCAGGCGGGGTTTGGCGACAGCAGTCTTGTGTTATGACTGTGGTTATCTATTTAGATGTCCGGATAGTGGTACCCCCTATTCACTCATGAGAACGGTCGAAGGTGACGTGGAGAGACGTTGGTTCGTCTCTAGTACCTCCGGCAAAAAAATCCGAGCCGCTGATGTCTGTCCTCGCTGCAACAGTTGGCGATTACGAGAACAGGGTTTTGGAATTCAACAAATCTTAGACGAAGTAAGCAAAATCTTTCCTCAGGTACCCAAGATCACCTTTGATCGCACCACCGCCACAACTCACAAAAAAGCCACCGCTCTAGCCAAGCAGTTTTCTAGCACAAAGGGCATCATAATGATTGGTACACACATGTCGCTCCCCTATCTACCCAAATCAATAGATGTGTCAGTCGTCACTTCGTACGAAGCAGCCAGAGCCTTGGCTACTTGGCGAGCGGATGAAACATTACTTTCTTTGCTATACACTCTCCAAGAACACACTCTTAAAGAATGTATCGTGCAGACCAGAAGTGAACCAGATGACATTCTAAAAATAGCCAGACGAGGTTTGATAGATTCCTTCTACACCGATGAAATAGAAATAAGAGAAGCTTTAAACTACCCGCCGTTTTGTATTTTTATACTTTTAACAATCATGGGCACCCAAGAACAAGTGACTAGTTATGAAGCGATGATAGATTCAACTATTACCTCCCAACCAATCTCTTACTACAACTCACCGCAATCCCACCAATCCAAAATCATCAGACACGGGTTACTAAGAATTAGTAAATCAAATTGGCCGGATCGAAAATTAATGGACGAGCTTCGTTCCCTACCTCCTTTTATCAAAGTTGAAGTCAATCCTGAAAGAATAGTCTAACCAAAAAGACAAAATGATCTGATTAGCTAGACACCAATCAGTCAGTGGTTTTTTTGGCAATTTATTGTATAGTACACAAAAACAATATGGCTAAACTAGTCCCCGAAAACCACCCAGCGCTACATTCTATTGCTGAAGAAATCACTGAACAAGAGTTTAGTGACGGCACCCTGACCAAGCTACTTAAAGATATGCGTAGCGCTCTAAAAAGCTACAGTGTTGATGGCTATGTAGCTATTGCTATCGCCGCTCCCCAAATTGGAGTTAGTAAAAGAGTCTTCTTGATTGAAGATCAGAGTAAAGACCGTGATGCCATTCCCAATCTGGTAGCGGTAAATCCCAAAATCGTCAAGACCTCTAAAAAAACTCACTTGGTGGGCGAAGGCTGTCTTTCGGTCCCAGACAAATACGGTGAAGTGGTTAGATATGTAAATGTAACCATGCGGGCACATGACGAAACCGGTAAGAAATACGAACGAGGAGCCGGTGGACTTTTGGCACAAATAATTCAGCACGAATACGATCATTTAGACGGAATCCTATTTACTGATCGGGCCGAACGAGTTTTCACTAAGGAAGAGATGGATAAAATAAATAAAGAAAACGATGTCTAAGGTCAGACAAAATGAAATCAAGTTTGCTTTTTTTGGTGGCGAACCGCTTGCTGTCCCTGTTCTAAATGAATTAGAAAAGGTTGGTTTAAAACCCAGCCTGGTTGTTTGTAACCCGGATCGCAGACAGGGTCGAAAAATGGTCCCCACCCCACCACCGGTAAAAGTTTGGGCAAGTGACAGAAAGATACCGATCTGGCAACCAGAAACACTAAAAGATGAAAAAGAATTAGAGATACTAGCTAGTGTGAACTGGGATTTATTTGTAGTAGTGGCCTATAATAAAATTTTACCCAAGTCAGTCATAGATATACCTAAGTATGGCACCTTAAATGTTCACCCATCTATGTTGCCCCTACTACGTGGAGCCAGCCCGATAAGAAGCACCATCCTAAACGACATGAGAGAAAATTGTGGTGTTTCAATTATGTTAATGGATGAGGAAATGGATCATGGCCCCATTCTTAGACAAGAAAAAATAGCTATCGCTAAAGAAGACTGGCCCCTATCCGGCTTAATTCTGGATAACAAAATGGCCAGCTTTGGTGGTGAATTATTGGCCCAGGTTATACCAGATTGGTTAGACAAAAAAATCCAACCAGTGGCCCAAGATCATGACCAAGCCACTTACTGTGGCAAAATATCCAAGGAGATGGGCCAGCTCCAGATTGACCCCTACCACCTACCAGAAGGAGAAGAGGCCTATTCTGCCCTATTAAAAATCCGTGCCTACACCGGTTGGCCAGAGACTTTTTTTATGCACAATGAAAAACGTATAAAAATTAAGCAGGCTCATCTTTCTGAAGACGGAAAACTGTGTATAGAAACAGTAACTCCAGCAGGTAAAGCCGAGATGAATTTTAATCAATATTTTAATTACCAAAACCTCGATTAAGAAGCCACGGCGTCATCACCAAAAGTCTCCTCTGCCGTCACGGTCAAAAACTCCACCCCAGCAATCTGCTTCAATATAGAGTTAAATTCGCCGGTGTCCCGATAGTCTCTGAGTGAAAGATGTAAATCCTTGTAGACTTCATATCTATTAAAATCAGCATTACCGACCTTATTTGTGTATAGATCAGAAAACCCTTGAATCCTACCCACATAAAATCCCTTCAGGTCTTCGACACTTAATTCAATACCAAGCTCTGACATATTTTCGTGAAATCTATTAGCAAAAGCCACTAATTCGTCTATCTTAACCTCTAGATCTGGATCATTTTCACCGGCTAATTCTGGCAAATCAGCAAGCATTTTTTCTCTAACACCCAATCTACCGTCAATCAAAACACCAGCCTCAATAGCTTTCTGAGCTCTTTCCTTTCTTTCCCGAAAACCGTGTTCTTTAGCTTCTTCTCCAGGTGGCGTAACTCTTGATCCCCAAATCTTTTCAAACATAAACCTACTTACCAAAACGCATCATATTTTTAATCTTGCGACCACCCTTTCTAAACAAACTCTCCCGCTTGGTACGAGATCGGCGAATTTCTTTATCAAGCTCATTTCTAACCACATCAATAGCCTTTTCAAAACTTTCTTCGGTCGATTCAGCTCGGTATAGAGTGCCAGATATCCAGAGATTTGTCTCAAACCGGTGCACTTCACCGTTGTTTTTGGGAGCTACTTTTTCAAACTCCACTTCACATTTTACGTCTGTCTCATTACCAATAAACTTACTCAGTGAAGAAAATTTTTGCTCAACTAACGCCTTAATGGCTGGCTCTATCTCTACTTGTGTAATCTTATATTGAATGTTAGGGAATGACATTTTTAATTTATTTAGGATTGTTAATAAAATAACTTAAGCACACTTGGCATCCGCTTGGTGCAAAGTAAACTGAGTATTCTTAGGTGATGAATCAGAATCAGTGTTTGTATTCTGTAGATAAGCAATAATATCGGCGCTTTCGTACATCTTAATGTCAGTCGCATCATCATGAATAAACGGTGTCTGCTTCTTACCACCAAGATCCATCAGTTCGGTCAAATATTCGGGTTCAGCTATAATATCTTTTAATTTTACCTTTATGTTTAGTCGATCAATTTCTGCCAGAACATTACGACTAAACCGACAGGTCTGCTTATAGTATAAATGAATCATGTCAGGATTGGATTATTGGTTAATAACTCCATCAACATTATACTACGTTTTGATTTAATCCGCAGAAACTTGAAGCCAATCAACCAAGTCCAGCTCTAGCTTGGTACTCTTTCGATTAAGTCTGGGGGCTTATTTTTAACGTTGGCACTTAGAGCAAAAATGAGTACCCCGCCCCGCTACTCGAATCTTCTTTATCTCACCCCCACACCTCTCACAAATCTGACCCTGCCTACCAAAAACTTTCAAATAATCTCGAAAATTACCTTCTCTTCCCTCAGTATCAGCAAAACTCTGGAAAGTGGTCCCTCCTTTAAGAATAGACTCCAGCATTACTTCTTTGGAAGCGACGGCTAAAGCCGTCGCTTCCCGCTTACTCAAACTACTAGCCTGTCTTTCTGGAAGCACTTTAGCTCGCCAAAGAGCTTCATCAACATAAATATTACCAAGCCCAGATACAAAGGTTTGGTCCAACAAAACCGCTTTTATATTAGTATTTCGTCTTTTTAATTTCTGCAAAAACCAATCAATATCAAAGTCTGGATCAATTGGTTCCGGACCGTAGCCACTTTTAGCTGTTTCCAAACCCGGTTTGTCTACCAATCTAAGATAACCAAAAATCCTCATATCATTAAAATACAGACTCGTCCCGTCAGCGAAATAAAAAGCACATCTGGTATGACGACCCGGAAATTCCCTCATATCATTTTCAGTCATTGAGTGTCCACCACCAGTAACCACTTCATTCTTAGACACATAGAAAAACTGACCGGTCATTTTGAGGTGGGCCAACATAAATAAATCAGATTCATTTTTGAAACTAAAGAAAAGTAATTTACCGACCCGGCCAATATCAGATATTATCTTACCTAATAGTTTCTGTTCAAAATCTTCATCAAAACCGACTGTTTTGTCGTGAAAAACCTCGACTCCTTTAATCTTCTTTCCTACTACTTTATCAATTAGTTGAACCCTAACTGTTTCGACTTCTGGTAACTCAGGCATTTGGACATTGTACCAAAAAACGTTATTTTAAAATATGTTACATAGAAGCACCCAACATCACCACCAACCTAGTTGAAATAGTCTCTTTTTTCTGTACAATAGCACTACTCTGTCACGCTTTGACAGATTATGCGGCTACTTCTTACGGCGTAGCCGAGGGGTAGAGTGAGAAGGTTTATAAACACCTTCGCAAGACCTTTATAGATATATTGAAGCATGAAAGATATCATAAAGGTTTACAACTTCTGTAAGAAGGGGCGCTCAAATAATTAAAATCATTTATTGGCTCCGGCGTAGCTCAGCGGTAGAGCAGTGCGCTGTTAACGCATTGGTCGTAGGTTCGAATCCTACCGCCGGAGCCAACAAATGATTTTTTTATTTTGTTAACGAATTGTCGTAAGCAGAGTTTTCTTGAACTGCACTCGAAATTAATATAAAAATGAATTTTTATATTATATAATTTATCTTGTGAGGTTAGCTCTGACGGGCCGTCCTGGGAAACTGGTATCGGTGGCCGAGAGACCACGCCATATGTGGTGGGCTTTTTGTATTTTATGACCGAAAAACTAACTAAAGAGGAATTCCGTAAACGTATGCTCCAAGCATCTAGAGAGCGTCAGGAAAAAGAGAAACGATTGGAAATCGACACATTCCCTAAGCTTATATTATTTGGGCTTGGGCCGATTATTGCCTTTGGATTCTTTTTTGGCTTTCTAAATTATATTTCTATTCCCACAGACGAACGAGTGACTGACAAAGATTTGAAAGAAAGAATAGAAAACAGGCCCCAATATTTCCATGGGTATAATTGCACAAAAGATTGCAGTGGTCATGAAGCGGGCTACAATTGGGCTATGAAAAATAATATTATGTGGAAAAGTGAGTGTCCAAATACATCAAAATCATTTAATGAGGGTTGTAAAGCATGGGTAGAAAACTAAAATTCATAATGATAGTCATAGGTGCGTTTATGGCAGGTCTTGTTGTTTATGACATCTTATTTATTGATTTATATCTTGCCACATCTAATCTAGATGATAGTGACACTAAATTTTTACAATGCCCGACTGAAGGTAACTTCAATGACTTTTGGAATGCATGGTCTTATGAGTATCTAACCAAATATCCGCAATCTGATGTAAATATTCAGATGGATACCTGGAACGCTTGGGTTACAGAACGTGGTTGCAGTGAAGAATGGCTGGACCCACTTGATGACGTGATTGAGCAATATGGAGAATCAGGGACTCCAGTGTATTGGTATAAAGAAAATTAGACTTTCTTGTATTTGTTTCTAGCAATAATGCTTAGACAAGTGAGACTTGTATCGTGGTCGTCAAGAACGTAGAAAATTACAAACCATAAGAACGAATCCTACCGCCGAAACATAAAATGTATTTACATTGTCATTACAAAATTATAAACTCCTATTATGAATTATCAAGATACTATACAAATACGAATTGACTCTAAGACCAAGAAGAATGCCAAAAAAATACTCGATGGAGTTGGTTTAGATATGTCTAGTGCCATTAAATTATTTTTAATAAATGTAATAAACCGAAAAGGTGTACCTTTGGATTTAAAAACTGAAAATGGCTTCACTCCTGCACAAGAAAAGGCCCTAGTTTCTGACGTTAAGAAAGCAAAGCGTTCCAAAGGTTACCATAACCTAGACGAACTCTTTGCCGACCTAGAGCTGTAGTTATGAAATACACAGTTCACTATAGCAGTAGATTCAAAAAGTCTCTTAAGAGAATAAAAAAGTTCCCAAATTTTAAACCGGACCGTCTTAAAAAAATTATTAGCATAATATCTGCATAGTATGTAAAAATCCGCCTAGCCATCCCACCTCCTCCTCACTCTAACGCCACGGATCATTCTTGACGGACTAGTAAAATGGTACGTACATAAGTACGTACTTATGTACGTACCATTTTGTATGATAAATTAGAATAATCGAAGTTTCTATTATATAGATGCTTACTTCTGTTATAATTTAATAATTACATGTGGTTTGTCTATACAATTATTCACTGTTTCACCATGGCCCTCGTCAATTATATTGACGAGTATTTAACGTCAAACAACAAAGTTACCGACCAAGAAAGTCCCCATAAAAGAATCGGGGGTGTGATCATTATTTCTACACTACTTAGTGTTGTGACTATTGCTAGCCTTGGTTTATATATTAGTGACTTAAGTATAAGCAACCACTCACTCTATCTGGCCTTAGCTTCTGCCGTACCTATGGTTATTTTATGGACTGCCTACTTCTATTTATTCCTTATCTACCCAGCCCATCAGGTTGTACCCCTATTTGGTTTGAGCAGTATCTGGCTATTGGTTATTGAATTATTATTTGGTGCTCATGTTACCTTTACTGCTTTGTTAGGAATTGGGGTGTTGGTTTTGGGTGCTTACATACTTGATTCTGATACTTTTAGATGGAAAGTTCCCACCAAACTTCTATTAATCATGTTGCCGGTTTCACTAATGTGGTCAGTATCACTTTTCTTGGTTAGATTGGCTTCTGCAGAAACGAGCGTACTGACGGTATTCTTTTATCAATACGTAGGGATTGGTGTAATTGGATTATTTTTGGTCAGTCTAATTAAACCGTATCGTGATGGATTCTTATATCGAGTAAAGAATCAGGGAGGCAACTTTCTCGGTTTTAGTTTATTAAACGAGACTATATCTCAAATTTCTTTCCTTTTTGTAATGCTAGCTATCTCACTGGCTCCCTTAGGAGCCTATGTAACTGCTTTAGGTGGTGTACAGAGTATTTTCTTACTTATTATTTTCTTTCTATTCCCCATCCATGAACGGAACCAAATTTCACCAACCCAATGGATGGCAATTATTTTAATTACTTTTGGGGTTTTTATTATTGAATTTTGGAAGTAATTTTTTGTTTGACGTTTCTAATATCTGAAAATAATTTATTATCTTTATGTATTACGTACATCAAGACACTAATTTGGCTTGGTTTTTGGGGGTGAAAATTTGAACCCAAAGCGGACTAAATATCAGTGATAAAGCGATCACAATGACAGATGTCTGATAAGCAAATGATTCAATCGCTCCGGTCTGCAGACCGGCCGAGGCTAAGAAGAAACTGAACTCTCCCAAAGGAGCCAAGACAGCCCCGACATAAAAGCTATAGCGCCAAGAACCTCGTAGCCACCAAAATACCGTGGCATTTATTAAGGTATTTAAAGTAAAAGCTGACACTAAGATTATGAAGATGAAAATAAAATTATCCAGTAAGAAAGAAACATCAATCAAGAGTCCGATCGAAACAAAGAAGAGGGCTACGAATAAGGTCTTAAAACTATGCAACTCCCCTTTCACCCAGCCAAAATTATTTATATTGGCTACAATCATACCCCCAATAAAAGCACCTAATCCGAGCGACAATTCAAACAAGCTAGTAATCAAGGCTGCTCCAAAACATAAAATCAAAGCGACAAAAAGCCGATGATCATTGGTGGGAGAATGACTGCGAATTAGCTTTGGCAGTTCAATTTGTTTCCTGAGGGCAAAATAAGCAATTCCCCCAATCACTATAACTCCCAAGACTTGGGTGACAATCGTACTAGGGTGAAAGTCACCACCCATAGCTGATATAACAATCAACATTGGGACGATTAAAATATCCTGCGCCAACAAAACACCAACTACATCACGACCAGAACGACTGTTCAGAATACCCTTTGACTCTAAGTAACTCAAAATTACAGCCGTACTACTAAGACTGGTTACAAAAGCTAGCAATATGATTCGTGGCCAGTCCCAATCCAGAAAATGTCCCAAAATCGCCATAATAGAGAGACTGCCCAACACCTGAAAAATAGTACCCAACACCACAATCCGCCAGTTTCTTATAAGAGAAGATACTGAAATCTCAGTTCCAATAAAGAAAAGTAGCATTAACAATCCAAACTCACCCAATACCTCGATAGTGGAAGCATTGGTGATAATACCAAAGCCAAAGGGACCAGCGATGGCGCCGGCCACAATGTAGGCCACTACCGAAGGTTGTTTTAGCCAGTAGAATAAAAGCAAAACCCCTAAAGCCACACACATTACCAAGACAAACTCCAACAACAAATGATCAGCTCCGTGCATAATGTCGGCATTGTATCACGATTCAAGCCGGTAATTAAAATAAATAAAGGCTTTTGTTATAATAATTCTCAATGACTCCTACTTTTAGTCAAAGAGTTTGTGAATTAGCCCTAGCCATACCAGCCGGTAGAGTGGCAACCTATGGTTCATTGGCCAAAGCAGCTGGTGGCGGTGGTCAAGCCGCTAGAAGTGTTAGCAATATTTTAGGTAAATATCCCAAACAAGGCGTTATTCCCTATCACCGGATCGTCTACGCTGGTGGTAAGGTTTGGCTGAATAACGAGTGTGAGAACAAAAGACGTAAATTATATAAAAAAGAAGGAATCAGACTTAACGAAAAAGGGATAATCATTGATTTTGAAGAAGTCCTTTTCGATTTTGAAGACTATGTCTAAAAAGAATTTTCACCCTGATTTTAAACCCCAGCTCACTCCTAAAGAGATGTTGGAATTGGGTGTTTTTGGTGGGCTTTATTTCAGTGATAAACCCAAAGAATTTCCTAAGACTTGGTTTAAGAAAGCAAAGTTATCTGATGACGGTAAACGACATCAAGAATTAAACTTCTATGGTGTAAACGCTAGTCAACCACTTAAAGTTTGGCAAAATAAAGGCTGGATTCATAAAGATGATCCCAGAGGTTGGTTTCAGTGGTACTGTCGTTATTACCTCGGCCGTAGACACGAAGACGATGAACGTCAGATAAAAAGATGGCGGGCGATGCGAAGACACGTGGCTCAAATAGCCCACAACTGCCGCCTCAATGACAACAGTTGCCGACGCCGACAAAGACAGGCTTTGTTGCATTGGGCCTACGACACAAGAGGCTTATAGTCAGATGTAATAACAAAACTTTTCATAATTTTACAGCCTATACACTTAACCAGTTAGCAAAAACCTACGTATAATATTAAATTTAACTGTGTATAACCAATTTGGGGGTATGTTAAAATGTCTACATATGAATAAGGAACAGTTTGACGTAGACTTTGATTTACCAGAAGTAGCAAGTTCGGCCAAAGCCAAAGTACGAATTCATAACATTGGTGACTCAATCTGCACCAGTTGTGAAGGATAAATTATCACTAATACCACCACTACGGGCTCAATCGACAAGTCGATTGAGCCCGTAGTGGCGTTTACACGTGTGATCCGGCCACAAAGCCAGTCGTCCAACAAAGCTGTAGCAAAAAACCACCACTTGGTCGATTGATGTGAAGAACATCACCGGTTAGATAAAGGTTGGAAAATTTCTTAGATTGCATGGTTTTGGTATCGACCTCCTCCAAAGGAATTCCCCCATCAGAAATCACCGCCCAATCCATACCCATAGTACCGGTAATGGTCATTGGCATAGCTTTAATACGATCGACTAACGCAAAACGCTCCTCTTTACTCACACTATGTACTCGCATTTTTTGTAATTCTGGCGAAAATTGTTCAGCTACCGCTTTATCCATTCCGGCCGGCACCAAATTTTTTAACACGTTCCTTAATTCTTTGTTTTTATTCTTATCAAACACCTCCAACACTCGATTTCGCAATACATTCACCTCGGTGTCTGGATAAAGATCAATAGTGGCCAAGATCGGACCAGATTTAAGCAAGTTCCTAACCTCATTGGCTGAATTCAAAATCAAAGGACCAGAGAGACCAAAATGAGTAAAGAGGATTTTACCAGTCTTTGAAAACCGTCCTGCCTCCTTTGTGTAATCAGCACCAAAAGTAATTTTCATAAATGACAAGGTGAGACCAGATAATTTCTTGACCCACTCTTCCTGAACCACAAGTGGCACAATATTGGGACTGGATTCATGAACAGTGTGACCAATTTTGGCCACCCAGTCTAAGCCAGCCCCCGATGAAGTAGTGTTTTTATGAGCCAGTCCACCAGTGGCTAAAATATATGATCTAGCCTCATAATCACCACGATTGGTACTAACTCCCACAATCTCCCCTTTTTCGACAATAAAATTATCCACTCTGGTAGAACATTTTAGTTCAACGTTATTTTCAGTGGCGTAGCGTTTGAGACAAGCTGTTACATCTTCCGCTTTTTGTGAGGCTGAAAAAGCTCTTTGTCTTGCTTCGACCACAATCGGCAAACCCTTTGATTCAAAAAACTTTTTTGAATCACTCATACCATGTTGGGAAAATGGTGAATACAAAAACTTAGCAGCTTCACCATAGTTGGCCAAGAGTTTTTTGGTGTCTTCTTCAAAATTTAGAATATTGCACCGACCACCACCAGTAACCGAGAGTTTTTTACCAACTTTTTTATTTTTTTCCAGCAACAAAACCTTAAGACCACGCTCGGCGGCCCGACCAGCAGCCATCATGCCCGACGCTCCGGCCCCAATCACAATCACGTCATATTGGTGTCTGTTTGATCTGGATATTGACATAGGTGCAAAATACTAGCACAATTTTGACTAAAATCAAACCCACCCCAAACCCAAAACCTCTGTTATGTATTACCGTAACAACGAGTCTGTAACCAACGTGACTGACTTTAGTTTATGAATAATACTAATGGGTAAATTAGGGTCAAAATCAAGTCTCGCGAAGATGGTTTTTAGTTGAGCCGTCTTACTTTCACCAGTCACATAGACCAAGACTTCATCAACCATGTCTTGCAAGAAAGTGTAGGTGGTAGTTATACGGTCTTGATACTGATTGACTGATTTAGGAACCTGATAGCCGACCACCCAGTCAGCTCCGGCAAAATCAACTACCGATACCTCGGGAAAAATACCAGCTGTATGGCCGTCCTCTCCCATACCAAGCGTAACCAAGATTTTACCCTCAGGATATTTTGTTCGCCATTTTTTTAACTCTCTTTGAAAATAATCAGCCAAAGTAGCCGGGTCACAATCCTCATTTCTTGGTCTGGTATCAATGAATTTTACCCCGGCTACTTTGGCTGATTCATAAAAACCCGTCTTGGTTAGTTTCGTAAAATTATTTATATCTGGATCAACAGAACATCTGTCATCAACCACACCAATGGTTAAATTTTCGGTTAGCATCTTAATATCTAGTTGATCAAGCAAAGCTAAAGCTGAGCCACCAGAAGTCAGAAACAAGGTCGGGGTGTTTATGAGTTCACTTAATTTAAAGTTTAAGATTTTTCCGGCCGTGACCACTGGTGTTTTTGTTTCTACTATCTCCATAATTAACCTTTATCAACTGTCTGGTGTCCACCAAACTTATTACGCATGGCTGCTACCAGTTTACCTAGATAAGATGGCTGTTCTCTGGTTTCCTTTCTCTGCCTAAGTGAAGCTTCTAAGACCGGCAGACTGCCAAGACCAACCAAATACTCCATTTCCGATTCAGTCTCCCCTTTTGGTACCACACCAGCGATCTTATCAATCAAACCTTCTTCATAAGCCTGTCTCAGCCAAGTAACCAACCGACTGGTAATCACACTGCCGTGCTCATAAGGCTTAAAAACCGATTGTAAATCAATTCCTAATTCATCCTCCTTATCGTGCAAAAGCGATACACCTTCAGCAATTGCACCCATCATGCCATATTCAATACCGTTATGAACCATCTTTACAAAATGTCCGGCTCCAGCGTCACCCACTAGAGCGTAGGCATCTTGAGTAGCCAAAGCTTTGAAGACCGGTTCATGTTTTTGAAATACCTCAGCTCTGCCACCAACCATCAAAGAGGCTCCTTTGCGAGCGCCAGACACCCCACCCGATGTACCACAATCAAGATAATCAATATGCAACTCATTGGCAGAGCGGTGTCTACGGATTGAATCTTGATAAAAGGAATTACCACCATCAATTATGGCATCACCGGAATCCAACAGTGGAATTATTTCTGTGAGAACATCGTCAACAAACTGACTGGGTATCATCAACCACACCAGTCTTGGTTGATCTAATTTTTTGACCAAATCGGCTAGATTTTGCACCACTATTACACCAGCCTCTCTCGCTGATTTGCGACTGTTTTCGTCAGTATCAGTCGCCACCACTTCATAACCCTGTTCAACCAAGTGAATGGCCATATTTAAACCCATTCTTCCTAATCCAATTAGACCAATTTGTTTTTTCATAATTTACCTTAAATAATATTTATAACGACGACGGACCAGTTGAACCTTTTTCGTATATATGGAGCGTGTTTTTATCGAAATTATCAAGGATTGGTCCAATAAATTCCCAAGCCGCCACCACCTCTTCTCCGCTGACAAACCGAGTCTGATTACCAGCGATACAGTCAAATAGAACCTTTTCGTAGGCTTCGGGCGAATAGGTATCAACGGCTTCACTCTTTGAGAGAGTAAAGTCCCTTGCCTCCAGCGTAAAATCAAAGCCCGGTTTTTTAAACCACATCTTCAGCTTAATCATTTGTTCTGGTGAAAAGGTTAGGCGTAAAGTATTTTTGTGGTAATGATTTTCTGATTCTGCATCACAACTACATTTATCCAAACCTTTAAAAACTATCAGGGCCTCTGTTTTAGATTCGCTTAAGGCCTTACCGGACTCTAGAACAATTGGTACACCCCGCCAGTTTTCAGATTCCATTTCAGTAGTAATCTGAAAATAAGTTTCGGTGACTGAATCTTTTTCCACCCCGAGCTCATCTTGATAACCAGCGTATTGTCCACGAATTACATTATTTGACACTTTTTTTGATAAAGACCCCAGAGCTTTGGCTCTAGCTTGACGTATTTCACTAGCATCGTGAACGTTGCTTGGCAACATGGTCAAAAGAGCCAAGATTTGAAGTAAATGATTTTGACCGACATCTCTTAAGGCTCCGATTCCGTCGTAAAACGAACCCCGAGTTGAGACATCTTTAGTTTCAAACAACTTAATCGTAATTGATTCTATCTGACGACCGTTCCAAGAGTCGGCTAAGATACTGTTAGCAAACCGAAGAGAAATGATATTTTCTATGGCATCTTTAGCTAAATAATGGTCAATTCGATAAATTTGGTCATCATTAAATGAATCACATAATTGTTTTTCCAACTCCTTGGCTGTGGCCAAATCATTACCAAACGGTTTTTCCACCAACAACCTAGACCAAGAGCCTATCTCATCACACAAATTTAAGGCTTCGTGAGTTTTTAGTTTTTTAAAAATAGTTTTATAAAAAACTGGGGGTACGGCTAGATAAAATAATTTGCTAGTACATTGTCCTAGTTCATCATCAAAATCTTTTAACTCCTTTATCACGTTTTCGTATGATTGATTGTCATCGAAATCACCAGCCACATAATAAAACCTTCGACAAAAATCTTCTATAACAGACTCTGATTTTGAATGATTGCCACCCGCCACCACCTGTCTCACATAAGACCGATAATCCTCATTAGACAATTTTTTTCTAGAGAGACCGATCACTCTAAAAGAATCTGGTAATACATTCTTTATGTAAAGAGCCAGTAAGGCTGGCAGGAGCTTGGTTTCGGCTAGATTTCCGGTCCCACCAAAAATCACAATTGAGGTTGGATGATTATATTTTTGTAACCAAGACTCACTCATAACCATAAAAAGCAATATTAGTAGTATATAGCAAACCAACCCTAGTCTCTACTTTGTAAATAAATTACCGGCTCAGGATATCTTTGGTAGCGATCTTATACGACTCAACATTAGGCTGATCAAACGGATTCACGTTTAGAATCCGGCCCAGATACATCATTTCAATCATCTTATACTGCATATAAGCCCCTATTTCATAAGGATTGATGCCAGATAACTGTATTTCCATAAAGAGTAAATCGTTGTTTTGGTAGGCAATTTTAACTCCGCCCAAAATTGCTTCCATAATCTGACTGGTGTTTTTGCCATCAATCATTTCCACCACCTCACTAAATAAGCGTTTAGCTGGCACAGCAAAACTATTGTCAGTATCTGTGTTATAGATAAAAGTGGTAATCTTATCCTTTGGACCACCTAAATATAGTTGTCCAACCGAGTGAAGATCAGTCGAACCAACTGACACCGTCGGCGTTAGTCCAACCCGAACCTCATTACCCTCACGATCGTATTGTTTACCAATACTTTCACCCATTAACTGACGATACCATTTACCAAGCGACTCCAACTCAGAATTAAAGACAAAGGTATCACTGACATTAATACCAGACCTCATAGCCTCGGCCAAAATAAGAGCTGATTGAGCGGCTGGATTATTTTGAATATCTGGTTCTAAACAATACGGACGAATATCTTTAGCGCCTTGTAATAAATCGGCTATAGAAAAACCAGCGGCCTTAAGAGGCAAAAGACCAACCGCCGACAAAACAGAGTAACGTCCGCCCACTTTGTGCGGAATATTTAGCACCTCAATTCCATTTTTTTTAGCTTCCAAATCAAAGCTCGAACCAGCGTCTGTTACCACCACTAGCCGGTCTTTTATATCGCCAAGTTTTGACTGGAGCCAGTCCACCAGAATCTCTGTGTTAGCCAAAGTCTCGGTAGTACCACCTGATTTGCTGATAGAAATTAGTAGAAAATCTTCGGGTTTTTCTATATTAGAAACCGCCTCGATACGTATTTGATCTAGAATTCGACTATTATTAGTATCCACAAATATCAGCTCTGGTCGTTTTTTTGACCCCTCTTCTGACTCAAAATTAAGCGCCTCGTAAATAGCTTTAGTTCCGAGATTGGAACCACCAATACCGATCAGAAAAATATATTTTAGAGATGAATTAACTTTTTTCTGCACCATCTCCTCTACCGATTGGTAAACCGAATCATCAAAAGGTAAATTGATTGAGGATTCATCACTTTCGTAATTGCTTTGACCGGCTACCGATCGCAAGGATTCAATGTACGGTCGCAAAAGATTGGCGTACTCACTGTTGACTTCGATATTTTGGTGGACAAGTAATCTCATGAAAATATTATAACAAACCTAAATATTATAACAGAGCCAGTGAAAGCTTTGTGTTATACTCATAATTATTTCAATTTTATGAATGTAAAAATTGAAGCTTCGTGGCAAAATATCCTGGCTGACGAATTTGAAAAGGAATATTTTCTGGATTTAACCAACTTTGTTAAGAAGGCTTATTTACATAAAGTTATCTATCCAAAACCAGCCAATCTATTCGCCGCTTTTAACCTTTGTCCTTTTGATAAGGTAAAAGTGGTTATTCTCGGACAGGACCCCTACCACGGTCAAGGTCAAGCCACCGGATTGAGCTTCTCGGTACCAGAGACCGTAGGAATTCCTCCTTCTTTAAAAAATATTTTTAAAGAAATTCAAAACGATATTGGACAATCAAACCTCAAAAACGGCGATCTCAGCCACTGGGCCGAGCAGGGTGTCCTATTATTGAATTCAACCTTAACAGTCGAAGCTCATAAGGCTGGCTCCCACAAAGGTAAGGGTTGGGAGGAATTTACCGATAGCGTAATTTCTAAATTATCAGACCAAAAAGAAAATCTGGTCTTCTTGCTCTGGGGCAATTACGCCAAACAAAAAGGCTCACATATAGATAGAAACAAGCACTTAGTTCTGGAGTCTTCTCACCCATCACCACTCTCAGCTCATACCGGTTGGTTTGGCAATCATCATTTTAGTCAGACCAATAACTATCTTAAGAAACACAATCTAGTACCGATCGAGTGGTAAGATGATCAAACTATTTTCGGTAGAAAAACCATTTAATGGTCTCCACAAAAAGCATATTACCCGCCACCCAAGCAAATATTCCGACCAACCAAATAGCGTTTAAAGCGGTAGTATGAAACACTGTCTGCAAAAAAGGTACGTAGACAGTGGCCAAAAGTAAAACGAGGCCGACTACAACACCGACGTTTAATAACTGATTAGAGAAAGGGTTGTAATAAAAGATGGATTTTTGTAAATTTCTAAATGAATAAGAAATAAACAAAATATAAGAAGCAAAGCAAACAAAGACAAAGGTCTTGATCATAAGCAAATCAAAATCAGTCTTTAACAGTAAGTAGTACAACAAAAACAACACCCCCGAAGTGATAATTGCCACCAAGGTGGTAAGGGCTCTGACCTCACTATTAATAATCTTGTCCTTATGTTGCTTCTTGGTATGAGCCTCATCAATATCTTTGTCAAAAGCAAAAGCAATGGCTGGTAAACTGCCAGTAAAGAAATTTACCCAAATAATTTGAACAGCGGTGAGAGGTAAAGGTATAGCCAATAATAAGCTACCACCAATCAAGATTACTTCATCGAGTGAGCTAGACATTAAATAAACAAATGTCTTGCGGATATTTTTAAGCACCCGTTTCCCTTCCTCAATAGCCGCTACAATTGTATTAAAATTATCATCAAGCAATACGAGATCGGCCACCCCCTTTGAAACATCACTGCCGGAACCAACGGCAATCCCAATATCTACTGCTTTTAGAGATGGAGCGTCGTTGACCCCGTCACCAGTCATAGCAATCACCTCGCCCCTAGATTGAAAGAGCTTGGCGACCCGAAGCTTATCTTTCGGAGCCACTCTAGCAAATATTTTTACATGACTAAGTGAGTCTCTTAATTCAGAATCATCCATTTGACCAATAGCGTCACCAGTTAAAACTTCTGACTCCTTTATTTCCCAACCTAATTGTCTAGCTACGGCCATCGCTGTACCTGGCAAATCTCCGGTCGCTATTACAACCCTAACTCCAAATTTCTCGATTTTTTTAATTGCCTCCGGCACCTCTTTTCTTACCGGATCAAAAAATGACAAAAGTCCAATAAATTCAATGTCTTTAATCTCGTCTGGTTTGTAACGACCATGAGTTTGACCAGCCTTGTTTAAATAAGAAACAGCCACCCCAACCATCCGTCTTCCCTCTAAAGAATATTTTTCTATACTCTCTAGCAGGGTTAGATAGTCGTCTTTTGATAGAGTTGATCTCTTAAGCAGAATATCTGGGGCACCGATGATTATCTGAGCATAACCTTTTTTACGGCTAGTTAGATCAGACTGAAGGTCAAGTAAGCTTTCACAAACCGAAAATTTATTTTTAGAATTAAAAGGAATCACTACCTTTCTTTTTTGATCAGTCAAACTGGCCAGACTGGCCACCTTATACTTTGTAGCATTCTTTAAAATAGTAGCTTCAAGCGAACTACCAGCCACCCGCCACATATCAATCTCGTCATTTGGGTTCTCGACAATCACATCACTACCCATAGCCGCCACATGTAATAAATCCTTTTGTTTTAGACTAAGTGAATCTGTGACTGAAGCAACGTGATGCTGTCTTATATTATTGACAGTTAAGATATCTACCAATTGTAATTTGGCCTCTGTTAAAGTACCGGTCTTATCTGTCATCACCACTGTGGTTGAACCGAGCGTCTCAGCGGCGGTGAGATTTCTCATAATTCCCTTCCGTTTAGCTAGACGTTCTACCCCCACCGCCAAAACGGCAGTGAGACCAATCGGTAGAGCCTCCGGAATTGAACCAACTGCCACCGCCACTGAAATAAGAAACATGTCTACGAATGATTCTCCCCGCGAAATCCCCAAACCAAAAACAACCACCACCAACAACGAAGCCAGAATGGTTATTATCCAAGACAGCTCGGCCACAGACTTTTGAATCGGAGTCTGTTCTTTTTTGGTAACCCCAACCAGATTGGCAATTTTGCCAAACTCAGTATTCATAGCTGTACCAGTTACGATCATCAAACCATTACCCTCAGCCACCAAGGTTCCCCCAAAAGCCATATTTACTCTATCAGCCAAAAGTGTCGCCTCCGGCAAAACATTGGAATGTTTAGATACCGGCAAAGATTCCCCGGTTAATACCGCTTCGTCTATTCGTAAATTACGTTCAGAAATTATTCGACCGTCGGCCGGAACCCGACTACCAAGAGTCAAATGAACCAAATCACCGGGCACTACATCCTTGGCGTTTACTTCTAGCTCCTTACCATTCCTAATAACCCTGACCCGAACTTTAATAAAAGACCGCAAATGACTGATGGCATTCTCTGCTTTATTTTCTTGATAGAACCCTAATACCGCATTAACCAGAATCGCCAAAATAATAATACTGGCATCAAACCACTCTTTTAGAAAAAAGGTAGCTCCGGCGGCCAAAAGCAAGATAATAATTAGCGGACTCTTAAATTGCCTAGCCAGCATCACCAAATCACTACTAACATGAGCATCTTCAACGTCATTACTACCAAACTCCTTTTTTCTTTTAGCTACCTCATCATCAGTTAGGCCATTTTTAACATCAGTCTCCAAAACCGTCACTACCTCTTCTACCGAATGCGACCAAAACACCATCGAACTAACTGCGGGAACTTTCATACCAATATAATAACATCAGCCTGACGACATTTAGAACACCAAAATTTAATAATTAGTGATATACTCTGACCAATGACAAAACCATCCAAACCAAATATCGCCTTTGTCCTAGGACTCGGCTTATCCTTATTAATCGGCAATACCTTAAACGGAAATATCAGCTACTGGCTCAATAACCATTTCTCCACCCTGAATAATGAACCAGACCATGAAGAAGTGCATGTCCACAGTGATTTTGCTTTGTATATAAATGACAAACAAATCCATTTTACCGATGATAAGTATCAATCCACCACCAACCACGTACTACTAGAAGACATGCACCTTCATGATAATGATGATGAGGTTATCCATAGACACGCCGACGGTATTACCTTGGTTCAATTCCTAGCTTCTTTGGGCTACACCCTAACTGAAGACTGTTTAACCAATGATACCGGCGAAGAATTTTGTACCGACGAAGACCATGTCCTTGCCCTATACGTAAACGGAGAAAAAATCAGTCCTTTGAATAACTACATAAACCAAGAAGAGGACCAGATTTTGCTTTATTACGGAGCACCTGACTCACCGAACCTTAATACCTACCTCAAATCAGTCACCGAAAACGCTTGTATATTCTCTGGCACTTGTCCGGAAAAAGGACTGCCGCCACCGGAGAGCTGTGGTCTAACCTGTGAAATATAGCTTAAGCCTATCCAAAGATTCAGGATAAATAAAAAATCTTAATGGAATTTTTCAGCTATAAATAAGGCTGTGTATTTTGCGATGGTCATAGCCACTAAAGCCAGTATCAACCAAGAGTCAACTGTATGAATAAAATAGGCTTGGTATATGATCCCAGCCACCATCATTCCTGAACCAACCAAATAAGCAATTCGACCAGCAAATCCTCGATGACTAGCCTCTCGCTCATCACTACTTGATTCCTTGGCTATCAATAAAGCGTAGAATACAAAAGTAATAAAAAGTAACACCAACAAAGTGTAGACCATGTTGGCCGACATCAGTATCATAAAGGGATCAAGTAGCACGGTAGCCAAAATTACTACTATCAACGGAATTAGAAAGGTAAGTTTCATAAAATACTTATTTCAGTTTAATATTAAAAATTTCTTCGACAGCAACTCCGAAGAAAACTGCCAGCTTCATAGCCAACAAAACTGAGGGTATGTAATTACCCTTCTCAATCGAAATGATTGTCTGTCTGGTTACACCGACCATAAAAGCCAACTCCTCTTGTGTAACCCCTCTTTCTTTTCGCTTAATGGCAACAATGTTGTTAATAGTTTCCGTTTTCATGAAGTCAATTGATTCAATACTAATATTCAGACCAAGGTCAGTCAAATCATGTTGACTAACCCTTATTTACGTGTTAACTTTATGGCGCTTGAGAAACTTGTGTGGGGCTCTTAGGTAGAAACACTCTCTAGTGTCATAAATTATTACCTACACAGCCCGTAGTATACAATCCTGTATCACTACCCTAATAAATAGAATACATAAATGGAACAAAACACCAACCGACCAGTGCGGCGGGCGAATTATCGTAACGCTTCACCAACTAAGAAAAGACGGACTTTTTCGTCCAGCTCATTTAATAGTGGTTTTAAAAACAACCAAAGAGGCAACCATAAAAACCGCCCTCACAGCGATGGTAAATTTTCTAACTTTAAAACTGGTTATAGAAACCGGAGCAACAGTGGCCGAAATGGAGCTAGAAAGATTCCAACCTTCGACCCTTCACAATTCATCAACACCAATCCGATTGAAACCAACGAAGAGGTCTACGTACCAAAGCACAAATTTACAGATTTTGGTTTGGAGAGAAAATTAGTCACTGCGGTTTTAAATAACAAACTAACCTCACCTTCACCAATCCAAGATCAGATCATTCCCCTGATACTGGAAGGAAGAGATGTAATTGGCCTCGCTCAGACCGGTACCGGAAAAACGGCTGCTTTTTTACTACCACTGATCCACAAGACCTTAAAAGAATATAGTCGCCAGACCCTAATCTTAACCCCGACCAGAGAACTGGCTCTACAGATTCAAGAGGAACTTCGTAAGTTTACCGTTGGAAACAAAATCTACTCTACCGTCTGTGTCGGTGGTACAAATATCCGTCCTCAAATACAGGGACTAAGACGAAAGAATCACTTCATAATCGGTACTCCCGGCCGAGTATTAGACTTGATTGAGAGAGGTCACTTAAAACCACAATACCTAAGGACAGTGGTGCTGGACGAGGCAGATAGAATGCTCGATATGGGATTTATCCATGATATGAGAAAAATCCTCGAAGATATTCCTTCTGATCACGAAACACTATTTTTCTCGGCTACCATGTCGAAAGATATCGAAAAATTAGTAAATGATTTCTTAAATGACCCAGTTACTATATCGGTCAGAAAAAAAGATGTTACTAATAGTATTTTTCAAGATGTGGTCAGATACCATCATCACGATAAATTCAAGACCTTAACTGATCTTTTAGTCGGTGAAGAATTTAAGAGAGTGCTCATCTTTGGAGCCATGAAGCACAGTGTTGAAAAATTGAGTCAAGAATTAAATTCAGCCGGCATAAAATCGGACGCTATTCACGGTAATAAATCACACGGTCAAAGACAAGCGGCCTTAAAGAGGTTCAAAAGTGGTAACGCCAGAGTCCTAGTAGCCACCGATGTAGCAGCTAGAGGTATCCACGTTGATAATGTATCACACGTAATCAATTACGATCTACCAAACACCTTTGAAGATTATGTCCACCGAATCGGTAGAACCGGTCGTGGTAAAGAAAAAGGAACCGCTCTAACCTTTATCCAAAACACCTAAAAATAAGTAAAAGTGACGCCAAAGGCGTCACTTTTACTTATTCCAGCCACCAGCGCCAAATCTTTCTAATAATATTTCCAAAACTAAACTTCTCCGTTTGATTCCAAAACAAAATAAAGCCTGCTACTGATAAAATAACCAGAAAAAGTATGGTGATTATCACGTACATGTATTATTAGATTATCACAAAAAAACACCGGTAGGTAAAAACCCTAGACCAAACCACAGCTAATGATTATGTTGATTTTGTTTAAAAACGTGAACTTCACTAGCTGGTGAATCTTCTGAAAGTAACAATAATTCACAATTACCAAAATGAAAATTTATTAGAACATCTCGCCAATCCAAATCATAGTAGGCAGCGTACATCATCTTACCAATATCACCATGCGTAACCAATAATACTGAACCACTCGGGTGTTTTTCTTTTATTAACTCAATAACCACCTCCCCTCTTCTCACTAAATCAGAAAAGGTTTCTGCCCCATCCGGGGCTAAAAAGTAAGTGACCGTATCTGTTTCAATAATGTCCGGCTGGCACAAGGCTTTTATATCTGAAACATATTTACCCGTCATTGAACCAAAATCCCGTTCAATCAATTCTGGTATGATTTCCGGCTCATTAACTCCTAATTCATTAGCAATTACTTTGGCCGTTTGGCTAGCTCGTAGCAAGGGTGACGTATAAATTTTATCAAAGTCTATTTTTGCTTCTCTAATATAATCAGCCGTCATCTTAGCCTGATCGAGACCGAGCGTTGTCAGTGACTCATCTCGGTGTCCATTCAAAATACCATCAGCATTATCCTGATTCTGACCGTGACGAGTAAGGTATATTTTTAACATATTCTAAGTATACCAAGTTAAAATCTACCTCCAAACCCAAAGCAAAAACTGACCATCACCCCACCGACTAAAGATTCTTATGTTATAATCAACAGATAATGAAAACTATATTTCTGGCCATCGGGGCCTTCATCTTGCTTTTGTTAGTCAATGCCTTTGTCTCTTAATTGTTCCTGTTTTTACCGTTATGGAAGCTTATATTATCTCTTTAGTATTAATTTTATTATCAGCTACTTTCTCCGGACTAACTTTAGGTTACTTTTCTTTAAATACCCAAACCCTTAGACGAAAAGCCGGACTCGGTAGCCAAGATGCCAAACTAATCTTACCAATCAGAGAACACAGCAATCGTTTATTGACCACCCTATTACTTGGCAACGTAGCCGTAAACGCTGTCTTGTCAGTCTATTTATCTTCTATTGCCACTGGATTAGTGGCTGTCATCATAGCCACTGTTTTGATTTTCCTCTTTGGTGAAATCATTCCACAGGCCGCCTTCGCTAGGCACGCTATGTACGTTGGTTCCAGAGCGGCTCCGTTTGTAAAAGTCTTGATGTTTTTAACCTACCCCATTACTTGGCCCATCACCTTTTTCTTAAACAAAATCCTTGGTACCGAAATACACAGTTTATATAGCAAACGTGAGTTAATGGCGATTGTCTCCGAACTAGAAGATTCAGAAAACAGTCCACTCGATGAAGACGAGGAGCGGATTATTCACGGTGCTCTGCAATTTTCCCACACCACCGTTAGAGAAGTAATGACTCCCAAAGAGAGAGTTTTTACTTATGATATAAATGTCAGACTGACTGATGATTTGACCGACGATATATCTGAACATAATTTTTCGAGGTATCCGGTATATAGCGGAAATCCAGACAATATTGTTGGCATTTTATTTACCAAAGATCTGTTATCGGAAGAAACCGGTACAGCTCTCAAAGACACCAAGGAAGCAGTGGAATCAAATTTCTTAACCATTAAACCAAATACTCATCTAGACATTGTACTTGGCATCATGCTTAAAAAACACAAGCACATGGCCATCGTCAAGAATAAAAGTGATAATTTCCTTGGTGTAATCACGCTTGAAGATATTATTGAAGAGATTATCCAATTTGAAATTGAGGATGAAGATGATGTAAATTAGTCTAATACTGTACTTTTATACCAATTTATGGTATAATATAAAGAGGCAGGTCAGAATAAAAAAGGCAGGACAATTATGCTAAGTGGCATGAAGCAGACCATCGAGGCGATTTTGTTGGCGGCGAGTGTTTCCTCGCCCCATTACGAAGTCATCCCTTGGATCAGCGAGGATGGAATGGGAACTTTTGTCCCCTACTCCGTCATCGAGGTGACCGGATTCGAAGGGATAATCGGGGCAGACGGAGAGCGATTCTGTAACATTTCCTACAAGAGAATATCAAACCGACCAGCCGAGCTGGTTGTGTACACTCAATTCTCTGAGGGTATATTTACCGGAGATGAGCCACCTTGGCTTTTGATATTGGTATTACCGCCGGAGGCCTGGAGCCTCCCACCGATGAGTTACTATGCATTTGAAAAAATCATGGAAGAAAATTGTAATCCATGATCCTGAAAACGACCGATGGCCCCAACCGGGGCCATCCCCGACCACCACACTCTGTGTTACACTCACGTAATGCGGAGTTTTATTATTCTTAATAAAGAAGTTGGCCAAACACCACTTGATGTTGTTGTGGGCTATAAAAATTCTCACCCAAAATACCAGTCAGTACCTATGGCTTACGCTGGCCGACTCGATCCCATGGCTTCGGGAAAATTATTGATTTTGATTGGTAAGGAATGTAAGCAACAAGAAAAATACCACAAACTAGACAAGGAGTATCGTTTTGAAGTTTTATTAGGAGTAAGTTCTGACACTGCCGATGTATTAGGAATAATAAACAACAACGAAACCCCTCTCTATCAGGCTAAAGAAATATCTGAAGTATTAAAAAAACTAACCGGCAACATCACTCTTCCCTATCCCCACTATTCCTCGAAGACAGTCGCTGGCAAACCTCTTCACACCTGGACCCTTGAGGGTCGTTTAAGTGAGATTATCATTCCCACCCGAAAATCAACCATTTACAAATTAAAACTTAACAATCTAACAACCAAAAGCAAAGACGAAATCATAGAAACCGCCACCACTAAGATAGAGACAATTCCTAAAGTCACCGATGAAAGAAAAGCGCTAGGGGCTGATTTTAGAAGAGTCGATGTTCGTCAGTCATGGCAATCCTTTAAAGAAAAACCCAGTCAATCCAAATACCAAATAGCCACCTTCACCTGTATCGCTTCCTCCGGTACCTACATGCGAACTTTGGCTGAAGTAATCGCCAAAGAATTAGACACCACCGGTCTGGCTTTTAGCATTCACCGAGAAAAAATTGGCCAATACCAAAAACTTCCTTTCGGCTTTGGTTACTGGAAAAAACAATATAAGTAATTACACTATCAACTCTTGATATTTCTTAATATAAGCATCAGCCGTAATCACAAACTCGGCGTGACTCCAAATCAAAGGTGAAGTGGATAGATGTTCTCTGGTGTGTGGATGCATTTGTTCGGACAATACTCCACCGGCGGTAGCGTGGCTACAGGTCCATTCCAATAGATCATAGGCCGGTTTTAATTCATCAATATTTTTTGCCTTCATGATGTGGTACTGAGCGACCCATAGAGTCGTAATTACCCACGGATTTGGTGAACCAGCATCTTGTAAAGTGTAGTAATTATCATTTTCATACCTCATATAACCAGCACTCGAAGCCTGAACCCTCAATCTAGCTTCAATCACCTTAATCGCTCTTTCAACTCTTTCGTCATCTATATCAATAACTCCAAAATAAATCGGTCCAAAAAAACTACTGATGTCTACTGTCTTGTCATATTCGACATCACGATCATCATAAGCTCTTAGGCACTTAATGAACATGCCAGTCTCCTCATCATATAATTGTGACATAATTGAGCTTTGTATTCTTTGTGCCACGGCGCTGTAGGTACGAGCTGGTTCTTCTTTGCCCAGTAAGTTGGCAAAGGATGAGGCGGCCAGCAAAGCGCCATAGACTGCCGAAGCGGTGTAAGTGTGAGTACCAAACTTTTCCTCCCACAAATCATAAGTGGCTTCAGGCAGACCAGTTTCACCAACCATAAACTCAGACATGAAGTTGGCCACCGGTTCAATAAAATCGTTATAAAGTGACTCAATAAATTCTAAATCTTTTACCAAAGCGTAGTGTTGCCATAGCATATACAACACCAGAGCTGATTCATCTTCTTGAATCGGTAACTCTGGCCGACCATCTATCATCCACGGGTGCCATGAGCTGCCCAAAGTTCCATCACTACGATATTTGTGCATCAAGTATCCATCTGGTTCTAGGCGTTTGGCCATAAAACTGAAAAATTGTTTGGTTGCATCTGAGTAACCATTCAAATCAAGGCTGTGCGCAATAATAGCGGCGTCCCTTGGCCAGACATAACTATAAGTATCTCGCCCATGGTGGAGCATATCGGTATCACTAGAAGCAATTATTCCACCACGATTATCGGTATGAACTCTGATGGTAGTCAATGATCTAGTATAAAGGGTTTGTAAAGGTTTAGATAATAAAGAGAGATCCCGGGCATCTTTACTTATCCAAGCCTTCCAGTATTTTTCTGTAGTTCTAACCAAGGCTTCAGGAGTCTCCTCCAACACCAGTTGATTAAGTTTGTGAGTTTCACTAATGTTAGCTCCACAGACGATCCAGTAGGAAAAATCACTGGTGCCACCAGAAGCCAAATTAACACTCATCCCAATGACCGAATCAACCGAACCGTGTTCCACTGGATTTTTTTCCAAGACTCCATCGACAGCATCATGATAAGTACCTTCCCGACCCTCAATACCAAACAGACCAATATTATACTCAGTGAATTGTTTGTCACCATTAAAAGCGTTTACCAAAAAAGTATCCGTACCCTTGTAATGAATAATCGCCCCCACCCTTGGATCGTAGAAACCGGTGTCACCACGCCTCGATTCAGAAATTCTAAACTGCTGTGAGATGAAGAGGGTTATCTCACGCTTAGTTTTTTTATCGTTAGTGAGAGTGAAGGAACGCAAAAAAATATTCTCTTCGTTATGGACAACATCAATACTTTTTAAAGTAATACCGAGCTTGGTATTTATCGCCACTACACTACCGGTCACGGTTTCAGGATCAGCTCCGACGGTAACATCCCAAGACTCTTCATCTAACCACGATATTTTATCGTCAACAAAGACACCTAAGCGATGTACATAGTTCCCACTAGCACCACTAACATGATTGGCATGACCAACAAACGGGTAATAAAAATCCCTAACCTGACCTCGATAATCAAGGCCGACTAATATATTGCCATTTCCCAAAGTTGCCGCTCTAGCCATGAAAATTAAAAATTATATGTCCGCAAATGTCGCACCACGATTGATCTGGCTTCATTGGGAGCGGTAGCACTTCTTAATTCAAAAGCACAATCAGCATCATCCAAGACAGCCTCCACCCAATTGGCAAAATCGTTTTTGTCAGCTTGAACATGATAATTAAACACCGCCTCTTCCATAGCCGAGAGAGCGATTTGTAACTCATTTAAATCCTGCAAAATCTGACCGTCAGTTGTCCAAAAACAATTGTCCGGACTGGCACAGACCAAGACTCTGGTTTTTGACTTAGTCTTCTTAGCGACCGATTTTTTAGCGACTTTTTTAGTAACCTTCTTGGCCACTTTCTTACCGATAGTTTTTTTAGCAACAACTTTTTTAGCTGTCTTTTTGGCTACTTTTTTGGTGGCTGGTTTTTTGATTGGCATATTTTTTATAAAAATGAACTTTTAAAGAACCGATAATATATTTTACCTTGGTGGAAACAAAATATACTATCCGTTTCCAAAAACCATAGGCGGGTTCGTTTGCTTTTGGGACCGGTTTCTCTATCGCCTCAGTCTCCGCTTTAAGCAACTCCTCCTGAACGCTTTTTTGTTGAAGCGCATGTGATACTCGTAATTGTAAATCACTTAGCGCATTCATGAAAGCGACATATGCGTCATATGGGGATTGATAGGGACTAAAGTAGGCGTGTACATCACCATCAGCAGACCATTTGGTGCACATGTAATAAAAGTGATCAGAAGTGGTTAGTTTACGCCAAGTTTCTGTCAGAGAATCATCACCAGTATTTATAACGTCTGACTCCATAGCGTAGGTCCGACTCAAAGCGTCTTTTTGAATATCATTTCCAGTCCAAGCTGTCAGGTCTCTATCAGTATCCGCCCAAGTAAGAACATCGGGTACATCAATTTCCCCTACCACCTCGTAGGCCTTGACTGTTTCAGTGGGAGTTTTAAAGGTGGTATCAGGGTGCGCTAACAACTTATCTGGCAAAGCCGCCATGAAATCAAAAATCCCAGTATCTTCCCATTGGTGTTCACCAAAGGTCTCGTAATCCATAAAAAGATTGATGGTACTGGCATCACCGTGGTGTTTGAATATCCAGTCGGCGAAAGTTTCAGCTGACAGGGGGTGGCTTTCCCAAGCTCGATTACCAAAGCGGAAAGCGATATCATCAGAGAGTTTGTAATTTTTGAGCAAGGCCTTAATACGAGCACAGCCAACCGGACGATAAAGATGATTAGGGCTACGCCAACCCAAGATAGGATCCCAACCCTCAGCCATAATACCGATGTAGCCGTGATCTTCACACCATTTTGCTAAATCATTACGGTAGGATAATTCTGTGTTTCGAAATACCGCCGGAGTATAACCAAAAAGGTCGTAGACTCGCTTGGCGTGTTTAGCTACCTGTCTTTCAAACTCTGGTATAGAATAAAAAAATGATAATGAGTGATGATAAGTATCGGCCAACACCTCAACTCGACCAGTGGCGACCAGACTTTGAAAACTCGCCAAAACATCCGGAGCGTACTGTTCAAATTGATCCAACACCGTACCAGAAAAAGATAGGGCGAAACGAAATTCAGGATGATCTTCGAGCATCTGGTGAAGCAAATGGTTCATTGGTCGATAAGATTTGTCTGCCACTTTTTCTATAATTTTTCGATTATTTAGATCAGACAATCCGGAATCGTTAAAATATTCTGTGTCATTTCCAATGTCAAAAACCCGATACTGTTTGACTCGGTACGGTTGATGAACATGAAAATAAGGACAGACACTTAACATACTTCTTGATGCATGAACTGCATTACTCGCTCGTAAACCTGTAACACTTTTCTAGCTGCTTCACGCCATGATAGCTTTTGTAACTCTCGCTTACCTTCGTTTACCAACTGTTGTTGCATAACCGGATAACGTAAAGTAGCTAAAATCTTATTAGCCATTTCTTCGACATCCCAAAAATCTACCTTCAAGACATGAGAGATAACCTCCGCTACTCCTGACTGTTTAGAGATTAATGACGGAGAACCGTTTTGTAAAGCTTCAAGTGGCACCAGACCAAATGGTTCTGACACCGAAGGCATGACCACCAAATCGGCACTTTGATACATCCTATCTCGCTCTTCATACCATAAAGCCCCAGCGAATATCACGTGATCTGATAGACCCTGACTGGCTACCTGCTGCATAATCTGAGCTTCCATATCCCCCTTACCAGAAATAACAAATACTACATTCGGATCGTGATCGACCACAATTCGAGCCGCTCTTACAAAATAGTCCACTCCCTTTTGAACGGTAATGCGACCATGATAAAGAACTATTTTTTTACCCTGTTGTTTTAGGTTTTGTAGAGTTGGTTCATAACAAGGTGGATCTTCAGTATCACAACCATTATGAACCACCGATATCTTACCAGCCGGAACTTTATGTTTTTCAACCAACATCTTCTTGGTGTAATGACTGACCGCAATAATCTGATCGGCTTGACTGAAACCCTCAAGTTCAATATTAAAAATTTCCGGATCAATATTATCGCTGGCCGCCTGGTCGAAGGTAGTGGCATGGACATGAATAATCAACTTTTTACCACTAACCACCTTAGCGGCTACCCCAGCCAAATAAGCCGTCCAGTCATGGGCGTGAATTAAATCAAAGTCCTCTTCTTCAGCTATTTTAGCTGCTTTGTTGGCATACTCTCGTACTTCTTCCATCAATTTTCTTGAATAAAGTCTTCGGCCGGTAATTCGATCGAAAACATCTACCATGGTTCTCTCTGTTCCGTATGGCACTAAGCTAGAAAATACTTCGTGGATTTTGATTGATTTTGAGCTATCAGCAAAAATAAAACGCTGCGTTCCCGCAACGATCTGAGACTTAGGCAGTACAAAAATGACCTCGACTCCCTCTTGAGCGATTTCTCTTGTGAGACCCTGACAAGCGATACCAAGACCACCGGTAGTTTGTGGTGGAAAATCCCAACCAAATGTCAGTACCTTCATGTTGTAATTGATTTCATTACGAAGGACCGAAACCTAGTATTAAAGTAGGCTTCTTAAGACTCATTCTATCATGAGGTCTTTGTAAAGAGATAAGATATACACCGTATTTTAGCTAATATTCATTAACTAAATATTTAATTATCCATCATTGACTAAAATAGACTGTTCTGTTAGAATCAGCACCACTATGTCACAAGAAAGACTTATAAAAATGGTAACTCAGGGCGACAAAAATGGCGTGGGTAAAAATCATACCTACTACAGTACGTACAATAATAAGAACAAAAAAGACCCTAGCAAGAAATACGAGGCCAAAAAATATAACCCAATCGCTAAGACACATACTGTCTATAAACAAAAGAAATAGTAATAACTAAAACAAAGCGCTCCCGAAGGGAGCGCTTTGTTTTAGTTAAAACACCACAGAGGACTTCTTATACTATTAAATTATTCCATTGAGGCCGTATACTCCGCCGAGTCAGCCATGCTGTTTAAGCGCAAGCGATTCAAGAGCGCCTCTTGAGCTTTTTTCACATTTTTGTCGTCACCCAACCAAGCCTGTTGAACCGGTTGTTCAAGACCTCTGGAGTAGGAAAAGGCAAACTCCCAAGGGTAACCACCAACCTCTTTTTCTTTCATAGCGATGGCGTTTAGATTCTCGGTTGCACGTTCTGGAGTTTGTCCGCCAGAAAGGAAGACGATGCCCGGCACCTCTTCTGGTACAGAATTTTTGTAGGTTCTAAGGCTGGCTTCCGCCACCTCTCTTGGAGACGACTGCTCATTATATTCACTACCAGCTAGGACCATACTACTTTTTAGAATCAAGCCAGATAAATCAACTCGTTGCTCTTTCAAGGCAGTAAATAAAATCTTTAAAGTCTCGGTTGTCACCGCTTCAGCTCTCTCTAGGCTGTGGGAACCAGCGTAGAGAACCTCCGGTTCCACCATCGGTACAATACCAACACTTTGACACATGGCAGCGTATCTAGCCAAGGACATAGAATCAGTTCGCAGATTTTCTAGAGTTGGCGTGTCATCAGAAATAGTGATAACTGCCCGCCATTTAGCAGCCCTTGCTCCCATATCATAATACTCCCGTAAACGACCCTCAAGACCATCAAGTCCTTGTGTTACCACTTCTCCAGGGAAATTATTATGAGGAACGGTACCGGTATCGACTTTTATAATTGGAATTATACCTTTAGAAATCAACACGTCAGAAAACTGCACACGTTCGTCGGTGTAATTACGAATCGTACCATCATGCATAATCACTCCGGTTACATATTCCTCTATACCCGGCGTAGTAAACAACAACTGACGATACTTACGACGCATTTCTGGTGTCTCCGGAATGTCCAAGGCAGCTAGTTGTTTGTTCATCGAACCAGGGCTTTGGTCAGCGGCTAAAATACCTTTGCGGGGAACTACTAATGACTTAGCTATTTTATGAAGGG
Organism: Candidatus Kaiserbacteria bacterium; assembly: GCA_020428795.1. Taxonomy (GTDB): domain Bacteria; phylum Patescibacteriota; class Minisyncoccia; order Phycocordibacterales; family UBA918; genus OLB19. The sequence continues at coordinate 46,617 of JAGQME010000003.1, read as the reverse complement.
CTTTTGAATCTGACATATACACCTAGTGTATCAAGTAACCCTGCTTACCAAAGGGTCAACTGTGTAGATAAATGTTGGGTTGTTATAATCTAGCCAACCATCTATAAAACTTTCTGAAGAGTTAATTTCTTATCTTCCAACCTCGTCTAAATAATTGTGTAACCAAGGTACCGAGCCCAATCACCAAAGAAGCGGTTACTAAAGCCCCAATCATAGTATTGGCTTCACTGTAACCAATCATGCTACTTCTAATTCCATCTACAAAATAGAAAAATGGATTAAGCTTGGTTAGTGTGGCGGCCAATTCTGGTAAAAAAGTGACTGAATAAAATATTCCACCGAGGTAAGTTAGTGGGGTGATCACAAAGGTATTCAAAACCTGCAATTGTTCAAACCCTTCGGCCCACAAAGCCACAATAATACCGAGCATAGCAAAAATAGCCGATACAGCTGATACGTACAAGACAAATAAGATCGGATGCTCTAGTTGAACCGCCCCAAACAACAAACCAACCCCCAAGATCAAAAATGCTACCATGAGAGCCCTCGTTACCGCACTCCCCACAAAGCCGATTAACATTTCTAGATACGAAAAAGGAGCAATCAGTATTTCTTCAATCCCTCTTGTAAAACGCATAAAATACAGAGCTGATGAGGCTGAGGCAAAAGAAGCGTTTATAATCGAAAGCATCAAAACCCCTGGAAACACAAACGATATATAGGGCACACCAGCAAAATCATCAATTCTGGTACCGATTACTGATCCGAAGATAAATATATACAAAGCGGCTGATATAACAGGAGCGACCAAGGTTTGAGTGACCACCCTAAAAGTACGGATGACTTCCCGTCTAAACATGGTGTACAAGCCGACCCAGTTGACTCCTTTGAAGCTACTCAAAGCCTCAACATTACTTACATCACTGAACTCTTGATTGGTTTTATTATTATCACTCATAAAAATTATTTTCGTAGATTTTTAGTGACTTCAAGATATGTCTGTTCGACTGACTTACCATCTCGCATAAACTCCTCCTTACTTCCCTGTTTTACAATCTTGCCGTTGTTAATTATGGCAATTTCGTTGCATAAGTATTGAATTTCCTCTAAATAATGAGAGGTTAGAATAATCGTCTTTCCCCGTTCATTCATTTCTTTGAGATATTGCCAAAGGTCATGTCTTTGCTCGACATCAACACCAGCCGTAGGCTCATCCAAAATCAACAAATCCGGAGTGTGCACCAAAGCTCGACCCAACATAGCTCGCCTTTTTAGACCGCCGGAAAGTTTCTGAAACTTCATGTGTCGGTGTTTTTGTAAATCAAATCTCTCAATCAACTCTTCAATCCTTTTCTCCCTGACTTCTTTTTTAATACCATAATATCCACCCATAAAATCCATTAGCTGTTCTGGGGTAGCAAAAATATCAACGTTAAACTCCTGCGGCGAAAGACCGACTTTTGTTCTGGCTGTCTTATAATCAGTAACAACATTGACACCGTCCACCAGAATCTCTCCACTAGTTGGTTGAGCAATACCGGTAATACAGTGAATAGTGGTACTTTTTCCAGCTCCGTTTGGTCCTAATAAACCAAAGAAAGCCCCTTTTTCAATTGTAAAGGAAATATCATCGACTGCTCTTCTTTCGTCCCTACCGTATACCTTTACTAGGTTTTTAATTTCGAGCATTGGGGTGTCTGCCATATTTAACAAAGTATAAACCTATACGATACAGATGACAAACGTAGTATTTCATTAGTAGATATGACTAATAAACAATTTGACATTACCAGTCGGAAAAAGCATAGTTAAAAAGACTTATGGATCAAGAAAAAATGTGGTTGTTAAGGGAAAAATACAGTAGCGTGGAAAGCGAAGCTTTCCACGCTGATGCTAAACGACTAGCCGATGGCGAACCGCTTGCCTACCTAATCGGCTCTATCCCCTTCCTTGGTTGCAAAATTTGGCTAGATTCCCACCCGCTTATTCCTCGCCCCGAGACTGAGTTTTGGGTCGAAAAAGCCATTCCAGAAATAAAAAATGTTTCCGGAGCAAAAGTGCTTGACCTCTGTGCTGGTAGCGGTTGTATTGGAGTAGCTATCGCCCATCATGTACCATCGGCTATGGTGCATTTTGCTGAAATCGACATTCGTCACCTACCAACCATCGGCAAAAATCTAAAAGAAAACCAGATCGCTTGCACCGACTATCGAATCTGGCAGTCGGACCTATTTGCAAATATTTCTGACCAATACGACTTTATTTTGTCGAATCCTCCCTACATTGATCCAGTCTTAGACCGTACCACCAAGTCAGTTAAAAATCACGAACCACACCACGCTCTATATGGCGGACATGGTGGCCTTGAGTTCATAGAAGCAATTATTATGGGTGCACCAACCTTCCTCACCTCCAATGGTCAGTTATGGCTGGAACATGAACCAGAACAAGTCCCAACTATTCACAAACTAGCTAGCCAATTTGGTTTCAACGTAGCGACCCATAAAGATCAATATAATCTACTGCGTTTCAGTGTACTGACACTAATTAATGTGTCAAAATAGTATCAATGTCTACAATCACTCTCAGTCTACTCGGAACTGATCTACACTCGATCAGTCAACTTATTTATTACGTAATGATTGTAGTTTACCTGATTTTTTCAGTCATCTTGCTTTACCACTGGAAATCATACGGCACTGAAAAAAGTACCTACGTTCTAACCAGCTGGATATACTTTGGCACTAGTCTGCCATTACTATTGATTATGGGATTCATTGTTATATTTTCATAATTTATGTTATTGGAAAAAATACAATTAGAAAAAGATGAGATCGTCATCAATACCGTCCGCAAACACTGGTTTATCTTGTTTGCCGAATTAATCGGAATATTTTTCTTAGCCATATTACCCATTATTTTATACATCGGTTTTATTCTCCTACCCGAAAACATATCTCATAGCGAAGTCATGGCTGGACAAGGCGCTCTTTTGATATTTACAATTTGCGGTTGGTTGGTGGTGTGTATCATGGGCACCGCCATGATTTGGACTCATTACTATCTGGATTTGTGGATTATCACTGACAGAAGAATAATTGTGGTAGATCAAATCAGGTTTTTTAGTCGCAAGGTCAGCAGTTTTAGATTAGAACGAATGCAAGACATAAAAGTTTCGGTGAATGGAATCATTCCCACTCTACTAAATTACGGCACTATGCGAGCTCAAACCGCCGGAGCGGCTGATAATAATTTTGAATCAAAAGGATTACCCGACCCCAGAGCCTTACAAGCCACCATCCAAAAAGCGACCGATGCCAGACTAAAAGTTGTATTTCAACACCCCAACCAACAATTAGATTAATTTTTTAACTTGCAAAGCAAGACCCACTCCCCTACAATCAGGTTTATCTATGAAAGACAAATTTTTATCAACTGACTCGTACAAGGGTGTCCGTGACTTTTATCCAGATGATATGGCTATACAGAGCTATATTTTTGACGTATGGAGTCAAACAGCCGAAAGTTTTGGTTATGAGAGATACGACGCCTCAGTGTTAGAACCGGCTATTTTATACAAAAGTAAAGGAGCTGAGAATGAAGAGTTGGTGAACGAGCAAACCTACACCTTTCTAGATCGAGGAGAAAGAGAAGTCACCTTGCGTCCAGAAATGACTCCGACTGTAGCTCGAATGGTAGCTGGCAAACGTCATGAATTGGTTTTTCCGCTACGCTGGTACTCTATACCAAACCTTTTTAGATACGAGAGAGCCCAACGAGGCCGACTTCGTGAACACTGGCAATTAAACTGTGACCTCTTCGGTGCTGACGATGTTTCAGCCGATATTGAGATATTGGCTTTAGCACACCAAATGCTTATAAACTTTGGGGCCACTGAAGACATGTTTGAAATAAAAGTCAACAACCGAGCCGAAATGACCAAGCTATACAGTGAGCTTGGTATAAACGACGAAGAGTTGGTGAACAAAATAACCAAACTAAACGACCAAAAAGCCAAGATATCTAAAGCTGATTACACTGAGTCAATGGAGAAAATACTTAAAGATAGAAAACTAACTTTGGCCGTAATAAAGATGGTAGAGGAAAAAGTAACAGATCATGAACTAATAAAAGGCTTGGCTACCCTTGGTATAAACAACGCCACCATAGATCGTTCAATTGCCCGTGGTTTTGATTACTACACCGGTACAGTGTTTGAAATATTTGATAAATCACCAGAAAATAACCGTGCCTTACTTGGCGGCGGTCGGTATGACAATCTAACGGCCATGTTCGGTGGTAACACTGTTACTGGTATCGGTTTTGGCATGGGTGATGTCACCATGCGTGATTTTTTGGAGACCCATGATCTTTTGACCGCCAACATCACTTCTCCAACCATTATGGTTATACCGGCTGAAACTAATCTTAATATAGAAGCTCAAAAAATAGCTAAACAATTTCGTGAAGCGGATATCAAAGTAGCGACCGACATGAGTCAGAAGAAGGTTGGTAAAAAAATTAGTGACGCTGGAAAACAGTTTGTAGAATTTGCCTTAATTTTTGGTGAAGACGAACTAAACAGCAGTACATTTACGCTCAAGAATCTAACCGACGGCACAGAACAATCTGGTACACTTACTGAATTAATAAATAATCTAACTACTTAAAATTGTGAGATATATTGTTTTTGACTTAGAGACGCAAAATGTTTTTAGTGATATTGGCAGTAATGACCCAGCTGATTTAGATATATCAGTCGCTACTGTCTATGATAGTCACACTGACAAATACACTACAGTTGACATAACTGAGCTCAACTTGCTGTGGCCAATTATAGAGTGTGCTGACGCTTTAGTTGGTTATAACAGCAACCATTTTGACATACCCCTCCTAAACAAATACTACCCTGGTGACTTAACCCACATCAAAAGCATTGATATATTGGAAGCTATTAAAGACTCACTTGGTAGACGTTTGAGGCTCGATAGTGTGGCACAAGCCACCATTGGGGCCAAAAAAAGCGCCGATGGTCTACAAGCTGTCCGCTGGTGGCGGGAAGGTAATATCGCTGCGATTAAAAAATACTGTGAACAGGATGTAAAAGTAACCAAAAAGATTTTTGATTACGCCCTCGAAAATGGCCACGTACTTTTTAAAGATGGTTATCGTAAGAAAGAAATTCCTTTGGACGTTTCGTCTTGGAAGGTTAAAGAGGATTCTTCGGTTACTCATTCCCTACCATTCTAAAACTGAAACTCTCTAGCCAAACCAGAAAACGAATAACAGAAAAGTCGATAGGATCAAGGTATACCAAATAAATGGCCACAGGGTATATCTTCTAATAAAGTTTAGAAAGAAATGAATGACGATCAAAGCCACTATACAGGCGGTGGCCGAACCGACAAAGACCGGTACCCAATTAACGGCTTCTGGTGAAGTTATAAAATCTAACATTTTCTTAAGTCCGGCTCCTAAAATAATCGGTATCGATAGTAAGAACGAGAATCGAGCCGACTCTATTCTAGTTAATCCCAGAATCATTCCGCCTCCGATAGTGGCACCCGATCGAGAAAACCCTGGCATAAGAGCTAAAACTTGAAATAGACCAATTTTAAATCCCTTTTGAATATTAATATCACTCTGTCTTGGTGTTGTAGAATATTTCCATTCGGCAAAAATAAAGAAAAAAGCCGCCATAAAAAGTATCATGGAGACTATTACTGGCGAACTAAACAAACGATCTAGATAAGATTCTGCTAAAAATCCAATCAAGGCCGCCGGTATGGTGGCCACCAAAAGTGACAATAGCAATATTTCGTCTCTGGCGTTGACCGGCAATCTACCCAATTTACGCAACAAAGTCTGAACTAAAATCCATATATCTGGAAAAAAATAAACAATAACCGCCAACACGGTAGCAAAGTGCAATATGGCATCAAAAGCCAATACCCCATTCATCTCGATACCTAATACGGTTCTAGCTAAAACTAAATGCCCTGATGATGATATGGGTAGAAACTCAGTCAGACCTTGAACAAAACCCAAAATAATAGCGTCAAAAATTCCCATTACAGAATTGTAACGTATGATTAAGCTTATTATCAACCTAATTTGTGCGTAGTCGAAAATCTAGATTTCCTTACCTAAAATGAAAGACAAATGAAATATCATGTTATAATTTGCGCATATACGTAATGATGTAATGTTTTATGGACAATAATCTATCAGGTAATAATCCGGTTCAAACCACTGTCGTTAACAGCCGAAATCCTTACGCCATTCCGGCCGCCATTGTCATTGGTTTTGCCATGATTGCCGGAGCTATCTATTTTAGTGGCGGGAATAGTAAAATCGCTGAAAATAATAATCAGCCAAACCCAAACGCAGAAACCGGTACCGAAACCACCGGACCAGTTAGACCGGTAGACGAGAATGATCACATACGAGGTAATCCAAACGCTCCGATTGTAATAGTGGAGTATTCAGATTACGATTGTCCTTTCTGTAAAAACTATCACGAAACCATGACTCGAATTATGGAGAGTTACGGCGTCAAAGGTCAAGTGGCTTGGGTTTACCGTCAATTCCCCATCGAACAATTACACCCTAGCGCTCCTAGACTGGCCCAAGCTTCAGAATGTGTAGCCGATTTGGCTGGTAATGATGCTTTCTGGAAATTCTCTGACCTCGTATTTGGTGAAAGAGAGGTCAATGAACAAACCAATATGGCCAGACTGTCTGAATTTGCTGTTACGGCTGGTGCTAGTAAAAATGCTTTTGAGGAATGTTTAAATTCCGGCCAAATGAAAAGTGTTGTGGAGCAAGACATGATAGATGGTCGTAACGCCGGAGCTAAAGGTACGCCTTATTCAGTAGTTATCGTTGGCGACCAACAAGGTGTCATAAATGGAGCTCAACCATACAGTAATGTCAGTCAAATAATCGAAACTCTACTTAGTCAAATCAAGGGAGCCGAAGGAAGTGCTGAAAGTGAAGCTTAGATTTCATTTTTTAAAAACAAGAGGCGGATCACGTAAGTGATCCGCCTCTTGTTTTTCCCCTCGATACCAAACTAATCAATCTTTGAATCAGTCAACAATGCCACCAAGTGACAATAATCACAAACCTTTGGATCACAATCACTCTTCAAAAATTCTCCACTGGCAATATCTTCAACAGCCCTTATTATCTGTTGCTTTAATTCTTCTATCTCCTCATCAGTGATAGTAAAGGGCTCTTCATGTATTTCCCCTTTGCTATCAGCCTCTACAAAAGATAATACTCCCTCCCGACACTTATAACGATCATCGTCATATAAATCCAATAGTAAAGCGTAAAATACCAATTGTCTCTTATAATTACCGTCCGATGATTTTGTCTTCCCTTCAATAACATTACGAGTCTTGGGTTTACCCGTTTTATAATCAACTACCCTAACAACCCTACCGGCTTCATCCATATCCAGACGATCGAGCTTACCAGTCAGCGGTACCATAGGCACACTCAAAAGTCCCGTCTCCAGCATTACCCTGATTGGCATTTCAACCTTAATATTTTCATACCAACCGCTAACCACCTTTGGTAGATAGGTTAAGAGGGCTTCAAATCCTTTCTTATGCAACCGAGTAAAATCTTCGGCTCCAATCGGCAACCGAGACAACTCTTTTTCTAGATACCCCTCAATTATTGAGTCGCTCGGTAGTTTTTTATTAACAGAATAATCAACCGTTACTTTCTGTAAAACATTATGAACCGCCGTTCCAAATTGCAAAACCAAAGATTGTACTTCTGGTATACGTAATAGATTACGATAATAGTAAGTCCAAGGACTGCTTAAGTAGTTATTAAATGATGTAGCCGAAAAACCTTTCTCAGAGATAATAGCTTTCAATAATTTTTCATCAACCGAGATAGCTGATTTTTCTTTATTTATATTATCCAGTGGTTGGAATTCTGCTTCGTATAAAGATATATCAACTACCGTCACTAAATCTGGATTAATATCATCAAACAACCGAGTCGGTGACATTATTTTGCCTTCAGAGTTTGTCTGACTTAAACTAAGATATAACTTGGTTTTGGCTCTTGTCATCACCACGTACAACAACCTTTTTTCATCGTCCATTTTATCAGCCTGCGGTTCCTTAAGATGGGTCGGCAAAACAATGTCGAAGTTTTTACGATTAACTTTACCACCCCAAGAACCATCATTAAGATGTGGCGCTATGACTACTGAAAACTCCAACCCCTTAGACTTATGAGCCGTCATGACCTGAACCGCCTCGTTTCCCACCGTAATATAAGGGGCCTCTAGCGGTAAATTAAACTGTCGTCTCTGGTTCAAAATCCCGGCTACATCTGACAAACTAATTGAATTATCTTTTTCTACCAATTCTTTAACCTCGTCATAAAGTCGTCTAACCACCCTCGATGTCTCTAAGGGATCAGTCGTCATAATAAAATCCTTGAGACCACTAGCCTCGACCAAATAGGCTAAAACATTATAAGGAACTTCGGTGACTGAACGCTTTCTGGCTTCCTTAAGGACCGACAAAACATTATTAACCGCTGCTAAATTATCCAGTTTTAAAATACGCAAAAAATCATCATCTTCTAAAATCTGGAGTAAGTTTCTATCATAACTCTGAGCTGAAGTGATTCTGACCAGATCACTCCTAGTTATTCCCCAATAGGCACCGTGCAAAACTGTAAACAAAGCCAGATTGTCATTAGAAATAACCGCCTGCATCAACTGTTCAATCGTGTGTGTAATAGGATGATCAAGAATATCACTATCAGCCGAAGCCTGTACCGGTACCAAAGAGCGCCTGATCAGATTAGAAAAATGTTCAACTTCTTTGTTTGAACGAACAATCACCGCAATTTCATGTTTAGGCACACCCTCTTCAATCGATTCCAAAACCCGCTTAACCACCCAGTCATCCTCAATTGCTTCGTGAGAAAAGTCACGTCGAGAAACCTCTGCTGGTTGTTTCGTAAAGGCCTGAAGTGGGACCCTTAAATCCTTAAGCGGACCTTCCTCCACCTGTATCAAATCATGAGCAACATCGAGTATCTCCTGACCAGAACGATAATTTTCTGATAAGGCAATTGTTTTTGTATCTTTAAATAATTCACCAAAGTATAAAAAATTCTCTAGAGAAGCTCCTTGAAATCTAAAAATAGCTTGTTTTTCATCCCCCACTACAAAAATATTTGGTGAATCATGATAAGAAGCTAATAATTCCAGAATTCTATTTTGTGAACCATTAACATCTTGGTGCTCGTCGGCCAGAATATACTGATACTGTTCCTGCAAATCTAATAACATCGATTCATCGCCTTCCAGCGCTCGCACTGTTTCTAGGATCATATCGTCAAAGTCAAAAAGATTTTCGGCCTTTAGGTAAGATTCATACTGACGATATACATGCAGTAATGATTTATTTTTGGCGATGGATTTTTCTTTGTCGCTATAAGCTTTTTTAACCTTTCCCTTATGAGCCCCTTTTTGGTGGATCTTCTCAGTATTTTCAAGTTCTTTTTCTTCAACGTTTATAATCTTAGCCAGCTTATCTGGTGTCACATACTCCCTTTTCAGATCACTGATCATGCCCTGAATTGATTTTATATAATACTGCGGATTACCGGCCGGACGTAAATTCTCCACCTCCCCTTGATCGAGGATATTTCTAATCATAGAAATTTTTTCAATATCTCTGGCCGGTCGACCGCCAACTATTTTAGGATAAGCATCCGGATAATCAGCGATTAAGCGTTGAGCAAAACTATGAAAGGTAAAAATAGCCACTTTGTAGGAAGCCGACCCAATGTATTCAAACAACCGCTGTCTCATCGCCTTGGCTCCCGAATCTGTAAAGGTCAAAGCCAAAATCTGGTCTGGTTTGGTGTCGGTTTGAGCCAAGATGTTGGCTATGCGGAGAGTTAATATCTGGGTTTTACCGGTACCGGGTCCCGCAATCACCATCACCGGCCCCTCAATAGTATCAACCGCTTCCTGCTGTCGGTCATTTAGTCTTTTGTAAGCAGTATAAAATGTAGGATCACTACTTACTCCGGCTGATTTTTCTGATGATTTGGAATTTGACATATTGATGAGTATATCACTAACTGTTTATAGCGAGAATTGCCAAATAAAAAAAGAGGAGTATGATAGCAAACTTATGGAAGTAAAAGATATAATCAAAGAAGCCGTCACTATATCAGACTCCGCTTCTTTTAAAGAGGCAATCAGCCTTATGGTGGAAAAACAAACTAACTCTTTATTAGTAATAAACAATGAAGGTGAGTTAGTGGGAGAAATTAATATATCAGACATTTTAGACGCTATTGTCCCCGAATATCTAGACGGCGACAGTATAGCAGCCCATTTTGCCAGCTCTGAAATGTTTGAAGAAGCTGTCAAAGACGCTACCGAGCTACAAGTAAGACTCTTTATGTCTAAAGATATTATGCCGGTACAAGAAAGCGATGGACTGATGTCGATTGCTTCAAACGCTATCAGTAAGCGAAAAGCTCACATACCAGTAGTAGACGCTGAAAATAAGCCAGTCGGTATTATTTCTAGACGAGGTATTAAACACATTATTGCTGACGCTCTTAATATCCCTGATTCGAATTAATGATTTCATTAAAACGCTTTTGTAAAAGCGTTTTAATATTTATATACAACAATTTATGGAAACAACTGAACTAATTGCCGTCCTAATCTTTGGTGTTACATTCTTCTTCATCCTGACTGAAAGAATTCACCGCACCGTAATCGGACTGGTCGGTGCCATAACCATGGTACTAGCTGGTATTTATTTTGACTTTTATCATCCAGAACAAGTATTGGAAGTAGTAGACTTTAACACTCTTGGCCTGCTCTTCGGCATGATGATATTGGTGGGTATGCTTGAAAAGACTGGAGTCTTTCAATATCTGGGAATCTGGACCGCCAAAAAAACCAAGGGCAATCCTTGGCTGTTGATGGTGGCTCTCTCTGGTATTACTGCCTCTCTATCAATGATCTTGGACAACGTTACTACCATCATTTTGATAGTACCGATCACCATCATCATAGCTGAAATGCTTAAGATTAACCCGATTCCTATCTTGATGGCTGAAGCCCTACTTTCAAACATCGGTGGTACCGCCACTCTAGTCGGAGACCCCCCAAACATCATGATTGGTTCAGCGGCTGGTTTTTCTTTTAACGATTTCCTAGTTCACGCTCTACCAGTAGTAGTCATAACTTGGGTAGCTACTTTGGCTTTGTTTAGAGTTCTCTTTAATAAAGACCTAAAAAAAGAACCTCAGAACGTTGACAAACTGATGTTGATGAACGAAAACGAAGCTATCAAAGATAAGAAAACCCTTAAAAAGTTGCTATTTATCTTTGCTTTGGTAGTAGCCATGTTCTTTACTCACTCTTTGTTACACCTAGAAGCCTCGATGGTGGCTCTAATCGGAGCCTCACTTGCGCTTATAATTGTCGCTCCCAAACACGACCCGCAGAGTATTATTGAAAAATGTGAGTTGTCAGTTTTGTTATTCTTCGGTTCACTATTTGTGATCGTTGGTGGTCTAGAAAACGCTGGTGTACTTGAAAAAGCAGCTGGCCTACTAACCTCAGGTGCTCATGATAATCTCCTACTGACCGCCATCATCATCCTTTGGTCAAGCGCTATTTTGTCCGCCATGGTTGACAATATTCCGCTTACAGTAGCTATGATCCCTATTATTAGTTATCTAGGAACCCAAGGAGTACCGATTGATTTATTGTGGTGGGCATTGGTGTTCGGTGTTGGATTTGGTGGTAATGGTTCACCAATTGGTTCAACCGCTGGTGTGATTGTGGTAGCTAAATCAGAAAAAACTGAAAATCCAATCAGCTTTATCGACTGGATTAAACAAGGAGCGCCGACTATGATAATCGGTCTACTTATCGCTACCCTAGGCTTGGCCCTAGTCACCCCGTGGTTCTCTAGCCATTCTGGAGTAGCTCACAGCGCTGAAGGCGTTAAAAATGAAACAAACATACCGGCTCCGATTAAACACTAGACATTATACAGATCAACAAAATCCCCCTTTTAAGGGGGATTTTGTTGATCTTAAGACAAACCAGACTTGTGCAGTTTTACAGGGGTGCTAAACTATTAGTAATGGAAGTCGCTGATATTATCAAAGAAGCGCACATTATTGGTGAAGAAAGCACTTTCGCCGAAGCTCTGACCAAGATGATCCGCTCACAAACCAACACCCTCTTGGTGGTTGATGAGGAAGGTAAACTCACCGGCGAATTGTCAGTGGCCGACTTTTTGGATGCAGTCGTGCCGATGGATGTTGATGGTGATGATGTATTAGAACATTTCGCCAGTGAAGATCAGTTTGAGGCAGCCATCAAAGAGGCCCGTGACACTCCGGTTAGTCTGTTTATGTCTTATGATTTTGATACTGTTGGCATCCACGATGGATTATTTGAAGTAGCAGCGACAGCCGTCTCAAGACAAAGAGCTAGGATACCAGTAATCGATAAAGAAGGTCGGCCGGTTGGTATCATATCAAGACAGGGTCTAAAACACATTCTGGGAGACTTTCTCAATATCAAAGATAAGGCTTAATTAATGCTAACGAAATAATGATTGTCTTATATATATTTTTAGTATATTTAGTGGTAGTCCATATACTTTTAAGATTACTAGTTCCTCACATGGGCTTTAAAAAGAGTTCCTTACCAAAAAAAATTCCAAATGATTTACAGTCTACTATTAACGAATTGAATCTGAATTCTAAAAATAAGAAGGAATTTTTGGATAATGCTTATAAATACGTAACAAGCCAATACTACGGTAGTCGTATAAAGACAGTGTTTTATTTTTGGAGAGCTTTTGGTAATCCTCTTTATAAATCACCAGGTTTTCTTCAGTGCAATGGCCAGAATTATATATTAAGAACTATTTTAGAAAAAAGTTTATTTTTTAAGGGAGAAGATATACGTATAATACACAGACCATTTAACTTTTTTATACATCAGTATTTAAGGGTTAGAGTAGATGATACTTATATTAACGTTGATCCTTGGTCAAATTTTAAAGGTTTAAAATTAGGACAGAATTCCGCTTGGTTTGGCTAGAAACCGTATAAATATTATATTAACAATATCGTCTAAGCCACGTCATCAAGATAGATTTCGTAGATCGTAGCTACTAAAATTGGGACGGTAAAAATAAGTAATATTTCTTCCAAAGGAACCATCTCCCCAAAAAAATTAAACTTAGCAGCGTAGGCGAAATGAGCGTAGACCTTTTGGACGTTCAAAACTGATACAATTAAATTTAACAATAAGGGAATGGAAGCAAAGGCTGTAAAGTAAACAAATCGATCCAAAAATCGAATAGTGAAAGTTCTGTATAGAGACAACATCATAAAACAAGTAGCCAACAGAGCGCTAATAATCCAGAGGTAAGAACTATTGATAAACAAATCTTTAATTACGTATTGATGAATAGCCACAATACCAATGGCACCCAAAAACATTACAAAAAATATACCCATCCGCTCACGGGCTGGCTTAGTGGTATACTCCCCATCATCAAACAAAGCTTCATAAAGCAACACCAAAAATACCACTTCTAAACCGGTAGCAAAAATTGCTTCGACTGGAGCCAAACCAAACAACCTTGATTCATCCACCCCCATCGTATACCACAGGCCATAAATATGAGCTAGGCCTTCGAGGAAAACCGCCAAGGCCACCCCTAGTAGACTAACAGAGATCAAGACTGGCTTGGGAGCACTTGAAAAATACGCCAACCATAAAGCTGGTATACCAAACAAAAAGATACTTGTAACAATAATTTGAGCGTTAAGAGCTAGTAGTCCATAAGTAACCAAGACCAAATAGCTGATTACAATCGCTGAGATAATTAATTTTCGATGCATACTTAATTAGTTAACTTAATTGTACCAAATCCAAACCGGTCGCAGGCTTTGCCTGCGACCGGTTTGGGTATTAAATAAGCATATAGATTTTAGTAGCTTTTCAGACGTCGAGCCTTTTCATGTTGGCGAATCTTCTCCAAAGCCTTGGCTTCAATCTGCCTAATTCTCTCTCTGGTTACTCCAAATTCTTTACCGACTTCTTCCAGAGTATGATAAGTCCCATCAAGTAGCCCGTGTCTCATTTCCAGTATCTTTCTTTCCTTGTCGGACAAATGATCCAATATTTCTTGAATCTGATCGGTCAAAATACTATGAGCCACTTCTTGATCGGGAGCAGTTATTTTATCGTCAGCAATAAAATCAGACAAACGAGATCGGTCATCATCGTCACCGATTGGTAACTCCAAAGAAATAGTATCCTGACTGATTTTTTCAATCTGGTAGATTTTTTCAACCTCTACTCCCATCTCAGTGGCAATCTCTTCCGGCATTGGGTCACGACCAAAATCTTGAGCTAATCGCCTTGATACTTGTTTATATTTAGCCATTGTCTCCACCATATGCACCGGTATACGGATTGTTCGACTCTGATCGGCCAAAGCTCTCGTTATCGCTTGTCTAATCCACCAAGTAGCATAGGTAGAAAATTTGAAACCTTTAGTGAAATCAAATTTATCGACCGCTTTAAATAGACCGAGATTACCTTCTTGTATCAAATCCAAAAGAGTCAAATCCGGTGAACGTCCAACGTATTTTTTAGCGATTGATACTACCAATCTTAAGTTGGCTCTGGCTAGCAAATTTCGAGCCTCTTCATCACCCTCCATGATTCGCTTGGCCAACACTCGCTCCTCATGTGCAGTCAAAAGTGGGTACTGACCAATCTCCCGTAGATACATCTGGATCGAGTCATAACTACTGTCGTTTCGGCGGTAGGAGTTCTTTCTTTCCAACAGTTCAACACTAGGGTCAGCCCCCAACATTCCACCACTCTTAAGAACATCAATACCGGCAATACTAAACCGCTCATACATCTCATCAAGAAACATGACATCTTTCTCAATCTGCGGAAAGAATTTCAATATCTCATCGTAGGTCACATAACCTCTTTCCCGACCCATTTTCATCAATTCGGTAGCCTTGGTTTCTAACACTCTCGAGACTCTTGAAGTTTTTTTAGATACTTTTTTGGTGTCTTTTTTGGGTTGACTAGATTTCTTAGACACCTTTTTAACCGCCGGCTTCTTTTTGGCGGCTGTAGTTTTCTTTGCTTTAGCCGGGGTTTTCTTGACCACCTTCTTTGATACTTTTGTCTTGCTCCCCTTTACGGTTTTTTTAGCTACCTTCTTGGTTGTTTTTTTAGTAGCTTTCTTGTTTGGTTTAGAAACGGTTTTTTTGACCGCTTTTTTGATTGTTTTTTTGGTTTTGGTTGCTTTTTTTGGCGCAGCCATAATGTGCACAACTATACATTAAATAGGAAAAAAGTCCATACAAATAGAGCAATTTTAGGCTCGTCGGAACACTCTATTGTTCTACCACCCTTTTCCCACCCTACCCTAAAATAACCGCTTCTGGATCAAAGTTTCGGTTATGATTTTGCAATTCAGTGATTTTCTGCAAAATCTCACCGCTTTTAGCACCATCGTTTTCTTTTTCGGCCAACTTAAGTGCTTCTTTAAGTTCCGCTAATCGGGCAGAAAAAATTAAGGCTTTTAATTGTGTAACCGCTGAAATAACCTCCTCTTGCAACTGTTGTAACGAACTATCAGCGACTTTAGTTTCTAATCCAAAGGTAAATTCACTCTTCTTACTAGCTGACATGGTATCGAGTACCTTGTCTAAATCAATTTTCAAATCATTGGTTAATAGCTTGTTTACTTTTTTAGCCAAATCATCATTCAACACCGTCGTCATTACTGCTACGTATTGCTCCAAATCTTGAAGTCTATCCTTGGCCTTATTGGTGTCTTTTTTAAGATTAGGTTCGTTGCTAATTACGGGTTTTATCTCTGGACTATCTGTTTTTTGTTTAAAACGTTGCATATCCTGACGAACCGCTTCTTTGGTGCTACCGATAGCTTCAGCTACCACCCCGACAAAATACTCTTCATCAAGAGCACTAGGGATTCTGGCTACAAAAGGTAAGACCTCCTCGCGCACCTTTAAGGTGTAAGAACGACCATCTTTACTGCCTTCCTTATGTAAACCCAAAAGAAACGGGACCACGTGCGTAGCATTTTTGATGGCCAACTTAAAAGCATTAACGTCTTTCAAAATAATATCTGCTGGATCAGCTCCTGAAGGAAAAGTGGCTACTTTAACGTCCATCCCTCTACTTAACATAAACTCAGCCGAACGCTTAATAGCCGAAATCCCAGCCCGATCACCATCCAAAGCCAAAACCACTTTTTGTGACAATCTTTGTAACAGGGCCACATGATGAGGAGTTAGGGCCGTTCCTGATACAGCCACCGTGTTACTGTACCCGGCCTGATGGCACATCACCACATCAAACTGACCTTCTACAATCAAAGAGAAGTCTAGATGTCTAATACCATTTTTAGCCTTATCGTACCCGTATAATAACTCTGACTTGTTATAAAGAGGTGTCTCTGGTGAATTGACGTATTTAGGAGCCTCTGGGTTGACGTTTAAAATACGACCCGAAAAAGCCACCACCCGGCCAGAAGCATCAAAAAGTGGAAACATGATCCGATCCCGAAATACATCGTAAGGCTCCTTGCCGGAATCCGCTCCTTTTACCAGACCAGCTTTTAATAATAGATTCTTATCGTAATTAGCTAGTTTTAAGTATTCAAACAAACCTCGCCACGAAGCATCTGGTGGACCAGGAGCATAACCAATTCGCCACTTTTTTATAGTAGTCTCTTTTACTCCTCTTTTGAGTAGATAATCTATAGAGGCTTTAGATTCCTCGATATTTTTTTCAAACCACACCGTTGCCTCCTCGACTACTTGATATAAGTTGTCACGTTCGGTTCGTTTTTGGGGATCTTCAGGCACCAACTCCACTCCAGCCTTATCAGCCAAAATTTTTAAAGCACCTTTAAAGTCCACTCCTTCCATCTCTTCGACAAAAGTAAACATGTCTCCCCCCTTACTAGAGGAAAAACAATAGTACATACCCCGATCGGGTGACACGTAAAAAGAAGGGGTTTTTTCATTGGTAAAAGGAGATTTTCCTTTTAGATTCTTACCAGCTGGCATCAGCTGTACGTAGGGTGTCACCACATCAACAATGGATAGCCGGTCTTTAATCTGTTGTACTGAGTCCAAAGCCATAACCCCACCATTGTACACGCTCTAGAAATTTTGGCACTAAATAAGTCCAAAAAGTCTGGCTAGACGACAATTTCTTTACTGTGGTGGCATGTCACCTTTGGTGAGAGTAGCATACTCGTCGCGAGGTGAATCATTTACAATTGGCCGACGAGCCTTGAGGTAAGTCTTAAATTCGGCACTCATATTGTAGTGATTATTAGCTAATTCAAATATATTGTCGTGATTTACTCGCTTTCTGAAAAGATCATACCCGGACGCTTGTTGGCTCTTATAGTGGTTAAATTCTTCATTTTTCCAATTCCAGCGCCACCACTGTTCAATTACCTGTTGCAAATTTATACCATCTGGAGTTTTGTAGGTCCAAACATTCACTCCAGCGTAACGACACATCTCCATCATCTGAACCATAGAAGAAGTACCATAGCCGGTATACATGATACCCTGAATCACCTTACTGTCATTTTTAATACGATCAATATCGCCATTGACTACTGCCACTTTTTTACCCCCCGGTCCGTAGTTTTTATATGAGTAACGCCAGTTGTTAATAAAGTATTTTTTGACTCGGTTAACCATCTCTGTACGTAAAGCGTTGTCATCAAAAGCACAACCAGTGGCTAATGAACAACTAATCACCGCTTCTAGCCAGTTACTTGGATCCCATTTTGACGTATCGTTACCAACCATTTTGTTATTTACAACGTACTTTGGATCACCACCCTCTATCACGTCTCGACAGTGAGGTAAAATTCGATTGTACCACCAGCTTTTAAACTTGGCTCGGTTAGCACTAGACCAACCATTGTAACCAACCAAGAGGTCATAGGCATACATAAAACCAACCAAATAAGATCCCATATGTAGCCCAGCCGAAGAAGAGCTTGAATACACGTCGATATCAGCCCATTTCTGCATTATATCTCTGGCCTTAGTAGCATACCGATTGTCACCAGTAAGTTGGTAGTTGAGGGCACAGGCGTAGGCGTACTTACTGTGCTCTCGGAAAATATCTCTAGCGATTGAAGTCTGGTCAGCTGGATAAGTCACAATTAGTTTTGGCGGGGTTTTATTGAAAGACAGACCAGCGTTGGCGTCTTTACTTAAGGCTTGGTAGGCCGTCCATTGTGGACCCTGCCTCTTCAAGACTCGTTCCCGAACGACAGCTAATTCTTTAGCATTGATAACAGTGTTAGGATGATTCCCGACCGGCACTGGCAACGGACCAGCCCCAACACCAGCAATCACATAATTATCACTAACCACCCAACCATCAAGACTATCACCATCAAAGTCAATATCGTACCAGATTGAATTATTGGTACCGGATTTAGGACCAGCTTTGATAGTACCGGTGGCGTCTTTTTTGTTAACTCCCTTTAGACTACTGGCTTCTATGATGGTGTTGCTACGGACATTGGCTGATCTAAATAACTGAATCTTATCACCAACCTTAAAGTAGCTTGGAGTAGTCTGTATAGGAGCGTTGGCGGCTAGCTTATTGAAGTTATCAGAGGCTACCCAGCCGTTGTTCTTTCCTCGATCGAAGTCAACCTTAAACCATTGACTATTTTGAACTCCGGACTGAGGGCCTTCGACTAGGGTACCTCTAAAGCCTTTGGGGTTGATACCGATAAGGGTGGTGGCTGAGATGGTGGCGCTGGAGCGGATGTTGGAGGCTCTTAACAATTCTATTCGGTCATCAACGGCAAAGTCTGGTATATTTGAAGAACCACTACCGCCACCCGGAAAGTTTGGGGCTGGTGAAGTACCGTTATAAGGCCCTGCCTTAGGCATCACCCAACCAACCGGCACAGCGGTATCGGAAATAATATTTCTAGTCAGTTTAAAACCATCCAGTGACCGACCCCAACCAATCTTATCTGGAGTCACGTTATTATCTATAGTTCCAGAGTTTTGGTTACCAATACATGTGATGGTAGGCTTGTGTCCAGCTGAAAAATTGGCAAATTTACGAAGCAAGTTACCTTGTACCAATACGTCAATCTGCCCTTCCAGAGCTATACCATGCACATGGGCTCCCTCCATATAGTTTCGTCTGACCACAAACCGACGATAACCAGCCTGTGCGATTGGGGCATCGGCTCGCACTCGACCATTACCCATAAACAACATCTGTCGATAACCATCACCATCATTTCGGCCGTAAATTACGTTATCTTCGATCACGACGTTGCTGGACGGATCGGCGTTACCATCACAAGCAAATTGAATACAATCGGGGTGACGATTGGACTCATGAGCTCTGGCGTCGTTTACTCTAGCGTTTTTAATTTCTACGTGACGAATGGTTACGTTGGTGTTGGTGCGAAAAACTCGAATTGAATCCATACCACAACCAGTAAAGCTACTCCATTCGATAATAATGTTAGTCCCTCGCTGAACATCCAGTTGAACCATGTAACCATCAAACCAACAGTTTCTGACAGTAATATTTTTGTAATTTTCTAGACGAACTCCGGTACCAGTTGGATACCCTTCCGCATCTTTTGCTGTTGACTTAAAGTGGAGACCATCCAGCGTCACCCCGCTGACGTTATTAAAGACAAAACCAGATCCCTGCCAAACAGGTGGATTGTTTTTATCTTTTGGTCTAATAGTGACATTAGACTTATTTAAAGTGGTGGTACGAGAAATCTTAGCGTATTTACCAGGGTTACACTCAATAATATCACCCGGACCGGCCGCTATTAGCGCATTTAAGATATCGTTACTAGTGCTAGCTGTATGAATAGTACCGGCCGTGTAAGTCTTCGGATCAGGAGTCAAACTAGTAATTGCTGGAACAGCTTCATAAACCAGCTTATCACCATGGTAGATACGTTTGATGGATTCTGGATTCATGATTTTTTGTAAAAATTACCAATTTTATAATAACCGCTTTGTTTGACGATAACTCCAAAAACTAAACAATAATATATAGTGTATTTTCGTCAGGCCTTAATGTGTCGTACTCACGCTGAGAAAGAGTGACCGTATTTTTGGCTTTCAGTGGTGCATTAGTCTGATTTGTCTGTTGTCCGGACAGTAATTTAAAAGGTGACCAAACCAACAACCCCAAGAAAGACAAGAAAGCTATCTGCAAAAATTTCTTCCTAGTTATTTTTTTTGAAATAGATTCATTGAATTCATTTGAATAATTCATAAGCTAAGTCTACGTTGATACTCACTTAAGTATAGCAACGCCATCGTAATCAAGACGGCTGGTTTATCCCCACCAAAACTCTTTAATATATTACTAAAAATTATAATTCACATGGTTGGTTTGTGGTCTGTCTGGTGTCTGATACCATATAGGTATATGAATATCATCGGAGGACTAGGGTTACCAGAGCTGATAGTTATCGCTCTAATTTTATTACTATTTTTTGGATCTAAAAGATTACCAGGATTGTTTCGTTCAATCGGTACTTCAATTAAAGAATTAAAAGACGGTCTTAACAACGGTTCAGTGTCTGAAGCAGACCTAAACAGTCCAGCTTCTACCGGAGAAAATGTCACAACAACTTCTAAACCTGAATGATGAAGAGCTGACATTTAAAGATCATCTTCAAGCTTTTTTTAAGACGGTTTTTTTGGTAATTGGCATCATATTAGCAGCCAGTGTGGTGGTGCATTATTTTATAGACCAAATCCAACAATTTTTATTACGACCACTCGGTGAAGAGGCCACTCCCCTTCAGTTTTTAAACCCTATGGATCCGTTATTTTTTATCTTGCGGATAGATTTTACAATTGGTTTTTTAGTTACTCTACCGTTTACCTTTTTTATAATCTGGCGATTCATCTCCCCGGCCATAAAATTTAAAAATCCCTTAACTCCGTACTTGGTCATAGCTTCCAGTGTGTTACTTAGCGTCTCTGCCGGTTTGTATACCTATCTTGTCCTCACCCCAATAATTCTAAAATTCATGTCTAGCCTAGTGCTCGAAGGGACCATGTTGTCTTTTACGGCCTCTGGTTATTTTAGTTTTCTTTTAAGTACCCTAACTCTGTTGATTTTAATTTTTCAAATTCCTTTAGTAATAGTGGGTCTAACTAGACTAGGTATAATCGAAGTTATTGATATCACCGGCAATCGCCGCTATATATACGCCGGTCTTTTAATCGCTACTGCTTTTATTACTCCTACCACGGACATCGTAACTTTATTTATGGTCGCTCTGCCGGCTGTTTTGGTGGTCGAAGTGGGAGTGATAGCTTCCCTGATAATTGAAAAAAGTATTGGTAAATACTGGCTCTTTATTGTCACCCTTATTACGATAGTTTGTGTATTTGGGGGTGGTTATTATCTATTAAAAAATGATCTGACCATCTTCTCTCACACTATCCCCAATAATTCTATTGAGAAGCACGATTTATAAAACTAGTTTTAATAAATAAACCACCAAAAAGCGTGACCAAAGGTCACGCTTTTTGGTGGTTTATATCGTCTCTTTACCCTATTCAGCAATCGTAGCAATCATTTCGGCTTTATTTGAATCTTTAAAGCCAGTACCGGCTGGAATCAGTTTACCAATGATTACGTTCTCCATTAGACCAGCCAAATCATCGTGACTTCCCTTCACCGCAGCGTTAATCAAAACCCTAGTGGTATTTTGGAAAGAAGCTGCTGAAAGAAAACTCTTTCTGGTTAGTGAAGCTTCAGTAATACCCATGATGAGTTTTTCAGCCTTAGCTGGATCATTACCTTCAGCCTTAAGCCTCTCATTTGTTTCAAAGAATATCCATTCTTCGATAACCTCACCCGGTGTAAAGTGACTATCACCTGATTGGGTGATCTTAACTCGACTCATCATTTGTTTGACGATCAGCTCTAAGTGCTTGCGTGAAATGGTCACACCCTGCAATTCATAAATCTTGTTCACTTCAGAAATGATATATTCTTGAGTCATTTCCTTGGTTCCGTATTTGAATAACTCTGGCAAGTGAGCTGAACCATCAGTCAAAATCTGACCAGCATGCACAGTCTCACCTTCTACCACCTTCACGACTCGACGATATGGAACCTCGTACTCGATAACATCGCTCTTCTTAGGAGCATGTTTTGAATTCTTATCAACCGCTATCACAATCACCTTGTCCTTACCTTCGGTTCGAATACTGGTCACCAAACCATCGGTCTTAGATACAATAGCTGGGATTTTAGGTAGTCTCTTTTCAAATACTTCCTCAACACGTGGCAGACCTTGAGTTACGTCACCACCAACCGAAGAGGTACCACCGGCGTGCTTGGTGTTCATTGTTAGCTGCGTACCTGGTTCACCAATCGCTTGGGCCGCCACTGTACCAACGGCTTCACCAATATCAATCATCTGGTTGGTAGTCAAATCAACACCGTAACATTGTTGGCAAACTCCTCGTAGAGTCTTACAAGTCATCGGTGAACGAACAATTACTTTCTCACAAGTTGAATCTTCAACAGCAGCTGCATCTCGACGTGACAGAAGATGGCCCTTCTTGAACAAAACGTTTCCTTTAGTATCAGTCGCATCTTCAGCCAATACTCGCCCTTTAATAGCTTTACTGAAAGCAATTTCGATACCAGAGGCACTTAAGCGACCAATCTCAATTCCGTCTTTTGTCTTACAATCTCCCTCAGTCACAATAGCATCTTGAGCTACTACGAACAGTCTTCTGGTTAGATAACCAGCTTTCGCAGTCTGCAAGGCGGTATCAGCTAGACCCTTTCTAGAACCAGTGGTAGTAGTAAAGTATTCAATCGGACTCATTCCTTCCTTCATCGAAGAAATAACCGGGAATTCTACTGTTTCACCCCGAGTGTTTACGATCAGACCTTTCATACCGGCCATCTGAGCAATTTGTCCAAGCGAACCACGGGCTCCAGACTTCCACATGTCAAAAGCCGAACCTTGCTGATCTAGGGTGTCAGGTAAGATTCTTTCCAATTCAGTTTTAGCTCCGTGCCAAACCTCAACAATCAGTCGACGTCGCTCTTCCCGTGACAACAAACCATCCGTGTAGTGATCATTGATTGTTTGCTCATCGTCACGAGCCTTTTGTATAATCGCTGGTTTTTCTTTTGGTACCACCACGTCATCCATACCCCAAGTAGTACCCGATACAGTGGCGTACTTAAATCCAAACCGTTTCAATTTATCAACCACTGCTGGCACAGCGTCTACACCTTGGTCTTCAATCAAATCAATGATCACCGCCAATAAGTCTCTTTGGGTTACCAAATTATTTACAAAGGCGTGGTCACTCGGTAACACACTATTAAACAACAATCGTCCAACCGATGTCTCAAATACCTGTCCGGCAAATTGTGAATACTTCGGAGTATCAGTAGCCATCACCTTTATCTTGGCTCGGAAATCAACTAGTCCGTAGTCGAAGGCATTGATGGCATCGTTTGGTGAAGCAAAGTATTTCCCTTCACCCTTCTTACCTTCCACAATCTTAGTCATCCAGAAAGCTCCTAGGGCCATGTCCAATAGTTTTTCTGAAACTACCGGCTCAGATGAACCAGGTTTTAGGACGTTTTTGTTAGCTGAGATAATCTCTCTCGCTTCCATCTGCGCTTCCTCAGATAATGGCACGTGAACTGCCATTTGGTCACCGTCGAAGTCGGCGTTGAAAGCTCGACAAACCAATGGGTGTACCTGAATCGCATTTCCTTCAATCAAAACCGGTCTAAAGGCTTGGATACCTTGTCGGTGAAGAGTTGGCGCTCGGTTTAGAAGCACGTGTTTGTTAGTAATTACATCTTCAAGAATAGCCCAAACCTCTGGCACTCCGTCTTCAATCAGTCTTCCGGCACCTCGAATGTTGTAAGCCAATTCTTGTTTTAGAAGTTCAGCTATCACAAACGGTCGGAACAATTCCAAGGCCATATGCTTTGGTAAACCACACTGATCAAGCTTAAGCTCT
This sequence comes from Candidatus Kaiserbacteria bacterium, assembly GCA_020428795.1. Lineage (GTDB taxonomy): Bacteria > Patescibacteriota > Minisyncoccia > Phycocordibacterales > UBA918 > OLB19. The sequence continues at coordinate 22,452 of JAGQME010000003.1, read as the reverse complement.
GGACCAATTACAATCACCGAACGACCAGAATAGTCCACTCGTTTTCCAAGCAAGTTTTGTCTAAAGTAACCTTGCTTACTTTTCAGATAATCAGACAGGGACTTCAGTGGTCGTCTTTGAGCCTGACTCATGGCTGAGTAAGCACCACCACCGTGGCGGATTGAGTTATCAATCAAAGCATCTACCGCTTCTTGCAAAATACGCTTTTCGTTACGCAAGATAACGTCAGGAGCCATGATGTCTATCAACTTCTTAAGACGATTGTTTCGGTTGATTACTCTTCGATATAAGTCATTCAAATCAGAAGATGCGTGACGACCACCTTCAAGCGCTACCATCGGCCTTAAAGCTGGTGGTATAACCGGAATACGGTTTAGGAACATCCATTCTGGTCGAACTCCAGAATGAATCAAACCTCTGATTAGATTTAGTCTTTTATCTAGTTTAGTCCTTTCGGCTACACCGGCTTTTTCTCTCAAACCTTCCAATTCGACTCGCAAATCTTCTAGATTGATGTTTTTGAAAATTTCATAAATAGACTCAGCACCAATCTTTGCCTCAAAAAGATTAGAATACTTAACTGAATATTTGTGGAAAGTTGTTTCATCCAAAACGACACCCGTTTGGACGTCCTCAATTTCCTTTTTCATCTCAGTCATACGGACCTTAAGCGCTTCTCTAGCATCTTCGTTTTGGAGTTCTTTGATTCGAGATTTAAATTCAGTATCTAACTCCTTTAACAAACGAACTCTCTCATCCTCGGAAACTTTGGTTACGATATAACCAGCGAAATAAATCACCTTTTCAATAGAAGCGGCGGTGATTCCCAAGATCAAAGCGATTCGACTCGGTACTCCTCGCAAAAACCAAATGTGTGAGACCGGCACACAAAGTTCAATGTGACCCATTCTTTCACGACGAACAATAGCTCTGGTGACTTCTACACCACACTTCTCACAGACAATACCCTTGTAACGAATACCACGGTATTTTTTACAAGAACACTCATAATCTTCAACCGGACCGAAAATTCTTTCGTCGAAAAGACCATGTTTTTCTGGACGCTGGGTACGATAGTTAATAGTTTCTGGTTTAGTAACCTCACCAAAAGACCAGTCTAGAATATTATCTGGAGAAGCCAGTTGCAGATTGACAGCACTAAACTGAGTTGGCATGGATCTTTTTTGTGTATTTGGATTCATATTTTTATTACTTATTTACCAGACTATTAAAAGGTGTGTGAGCTATGTGTCTTTCCGTCTTCTCTTGTTAATTTAACATCAAGAGAAAGACCACGAAGTTGATTTACCAGCACGTTAAAGGCGGCTGGAGTGTGTGGGTGACTGATTCTTTCACCCCTTACAATTGAGTCAAACGCCGCACTTCGACCAACAATGTCGTCTGACTTAATGGTTAACATTTCACGCAAAGTGTAGGCGGCTCCATAACCAAGTAGAGCCCACACTTCCATTTCTCCGAAGCGCTGACCACCAACCTGAGCCTTACCACCAAGTGGCTGTTGGGTAATAAGAGAGTATGGTCCAATTGAACGCATGTGGATCTTGTCTTCTACCATGTGATGTAGTTTCAAGATGTACATATAACCGACAGCTGTCTTTTGTTCAAACTCTTCACCAGTCCGTCCGTCTCTTAATTGCATTTTACCGTCTTCGGCAATTCCAGCCTCTTTCAACTCAGCCTTAATCTCTTCTTCAGTAGCCGAAGCAAATGGAGGTACCACCGCTTGATAACCAAGGGTATAAGCAGCCATTCCCAAGTGGAGTTCTAAAATCTGTCCGAGGTTCATACGACTCGGTACCCCCAGTGGAGTTAGGATAATATCTACCGGTCGACCATCTTCTGTGTACGGCATATCTTCTTCTGGCAGGATTCTGGAGATAACTCCCTTGTTTCCGTGTCGTCCAGCTAGCTTGTCACCAACTGACACATTACGGACCTGAGCTAAAGTGATATGGATCCTCTTAATAACACCACTTTCAAGCTGATCCCCTTGTTCCCTTGAGAAAATCTTTACACCAATCACTCGACCTCGCTTTCCAGCTTCAAGTCTAAGGGAGGTATCTTTAACATCCTTGGCTTTTTCGCCAAAGATAGAACGGAGCAATCTTTCTTCTGGAGTTAACTGAGCTTCTCCCTTAGGAGTAACTTTACCAACTAAGATGTCTCCTGGTCGTACTTCAGCTCCGACTCGAATAATTCCGTTTTCATCCAAGTTACGTAGCTTCATTTCGCTTACGTTTGGAATGTCTGGAGTAGTTACTTCAGGACCGAGTTTGGTATCACGAACTGATACATCAAGCTCCTCAAGGTGAATCGAAGCAAATTTACTTTTCTTAACCAAGCGCTCAGAAATAATAATAGCGTCTTCGTAGTTGGCTCCACTCCAGCTCATAAAGGCCACCATAGCATTTTGTCCCACGGCGATTTGACCTTTGTCGGTTGATGAAACGTCGGCTAAAACATCTCCTCGTTTTACTTTTTGACCAAGCGCTACTGAAGCTCGGTGATAAAAAGCAGAAAAGTCGTTAGTCCTCTGGAAAGTAGTGAGAGTGTATTCTTGTTTCTTACCCTCTTTATTCTTAACCACAATATGTCTTGCATCCACCTCAATCACTTCACCAGCTTCGAGAGCTACGATCACTCGACCAGTGTCTTTAGCCGCTAACTCTTCGATACCAGTAGCCACAATCGGTGCTTCAGCGATCAAACACGGAGTAGCTTGCTTCTGCATGTTTGAACCCATCAGAGTTCGGTTGGCGTCGTCATGATTCAAAAATGGAATCATAGAAGTTGCCACTGAGAAAGCCTGATTGGTGGCGATATCCATCAAATCAACTTCTTTAGCAGTTACTGTGCGAGGCTCACCGTTACGACGAACTTCTACAATATCTTGCATTATTTTCCCCTTATCATTCACCTCAACCGCAGCGTGAGCGATTACATAACCCTCTTCTTCATGAGCGTTTAGATAAACCACTTCACCAGTCAAAATACCCTTTTCTACCTTAACGTATGGGGTTTCAATGATACCGAAGCGATTCACTCTCGAATACATAGCCAAACGTAGAATCAAACCAATGTTTGGTCCTTCCGGAGTATGGATTGGACAGAGACGTCCGTAGTGAGATGGGTGTACGTCACGCACTTCAAATCCAGCTCGCTCACGGGTCAGACCGCCTGGCCCAAGCGCAGAGAGAGTACGCAAACCTTCAAGTTCGCCCAGGATGTTCTGTTGTGGCATAAACTGTGAAAGTTGGTTGGTAGTGAAAAACTCTTTCAAAGCCGCTTGTAAAGGACGAGGATTCACAATCTGCATTGGTAGCGAAGTCTCCGCCTCAATAGTGGACATTCTGTCTTGAATGTTTCGCTTCATTCTAGTCATTCCCACTCGTACTCGCTGTTGGATCATTTCACCAAAGTATCGCACTCGTCTAAATCCTAGGTGATCGATATCATCAGCCTGAGCCCCCGGAGTGTGGTTTAGTTCGATGATATGCTTAACAATCAAACGAAAGTCCTCGACCGTAACCACTCTTTCATCTGTTGCTTTTTTGTCTGTTGGCCGACCGAACCTTTCGTTAAAGTGATGACGACCAATTTCTGACAAATCATAACGAGCAGAAGAAAACAGTGAGTTTATAAACTCTTTAGCATTTTCTACAGTCGCCAAATCTCCATCACGCAAGCGCTTGTACATCTCGATATAAGCATCATCAGTGGTCTTGACTGGGTCTTTAGCCAAGGTAGCCTTTATGTACTCTGGACCTCTCTCAACATCCTTGAACATCTTTTCCATCTCCTTTTCGCTCTCCAAACCAAGAATACGAAATAGTGATGTTAGAGGAATCTTTTTCTTTCGATCAATCTTTATATACAAAAGTCCGTCTGCTTCAGATTCAATTTCCATCCAAGCGCCACGGGCTGGAATGATTTTGGCACCAAAATATGTCTTTCCTTTTATATCTTGTGAGGTAAAGAAAATTCCGTAAGAACGAGCCAATTGCGGGACTACCACTCTCTCTACTCCATTGATAATAAAGGTACCGTGTTCTGTCATCACCGGCACATCAGCCATAAAAATCTCTTGGTCTTTAGCGCTTTCAAAGGTTTTGTTCTTTAAAACCACCGTCGCTCTCAGTGGAGCATCGTAGGTTAGTTTATTGGCCTTAGCATGAGCTGGGGTACACTTTGGATTACCGAGATCATACTTTTTAAACTCCAATTCAAACTTCTTTTCAGAGTAATCTGTAATAGGTGAAAACTCCTTAAAGACCTCCTTAAGACCTTCTTCCACAAACCATTTAAAAGACAGGCGTTGTGGCTCGATAAGATCAGGCAGATCAATCAAGGGATCTTTGGCTAACTTAAATTTCTTCTTTGGCATTGATCCAACAGAAGCGTATTCTTCAGCCTTTGGTTTGGCATACATTGACATATAATATGTATTTGATTATTTGTGCCACCAAAACACACAAAAAGCACACTTGATGCAGTGTGTCCTTTTTAAGTATTTAGGCTTGCACGATTTCTAATAGCATTTCTGTGTTATGTGGGATAACACTTCATAATTTCGAAGATAGTTCCCAATTATCTTCGCCTCCCTTCGCAACTTAGTAGTATCGTGACTCACTCAAAAAAAAGTGCGTTAGTGGCCGGTATTATACAGAAAACCAAAAATATTGCAATAGGGACCGGTGGTTAAAAAATTCCATAAACCCAACTGTAGTCTAAGAGTGTTTTCAACCGCCTGCACACCATTCTCTGACAAATGAGCCGTATTATGATCTAATCTTTTATTACCCATGATCCTTGACTGGTCTGTCATAACTTTAACCTCTTGCTTAGCTACCGTAATAACACACACCCGTTCGTCAAGCATTAAGGTGACTTTCTTTTTTGAAGTCGTCTTCATAATACGTATTACAGTACGTATTATTTTTTTGTGTCAATTTGGTTATAGAATTATTTAGATCTTAGCTCGATACTTCTCAATCTTGGCATGATTGCCTTCTACCAAAACTTTGGGGACCAGATATTTCTTTTTTTTGTATTCAAGTGTTTCTGGCCTAGTGTAGGTCTCCCCTGAAGTGGTCCTGTTGTCTTCGAGTGAATCATGAGTACCAAGAACACCAGGGATGTGTCGGGCAACAGCGTCTATGATAGTAAGGGCAGGTAATTCTCCACCAGTTAACACATAGTCACCCACACTTATTTCTTCAGCCTTAAGAATTTTCTTCACCCTTGAGTCAATGCCTTCATAGCGACCACTTATTAGGACAAGGTGATCATACTGCTTGGCATAAGTTTTGGCTAATTTTTGATTAAACTCTCGGCCCCGTGGCGACATAATGAGTGTTTTTACTTTTTTATCTTTCTGCGCTTTAGTTTTTTTACCAACGGCCTTATCCCAAGCCCTTAAAACTGGCTCCGCTTTCATCACCATCCCTGGTCCACCACCGTAGGGCCGATCATCCACTTTCTTGTGTTTGTCTTTGGTAAAATCTCGAGGGTTATAATACTCAACAGAAATCTTCTTGCCTCGCACTTTTGACCCCTTTCCTTTCTCGGTCTTCTGGGCCCGACCCAACACACTAGCGTCCGTATACGCCTTCATAACCTCTGTAAATAATGTGATGACGTGAAAATGCATATCTATAATTTGTCTTTGTACTTTTCTAGAAACAACGGGAATTGCGAGTGCATTGGTTCTGGAATTTCGTCAATCTTACACCAACGTAACTCGAGGCATTTTTCAGGTTCCATTATCTTTACCTGTTCGGGGTCAATTTGAACTCTGTAGTCAAACTGAATCCAGTGTGTTCTCTTACCATCATGCTCACGGAAGGTTTCGCGAGTACCTAGAAATTCTATTTTAAGCACTTCTGAACCACACTCTTCTTTTACCTCACGATGTATTGTGTCTTCAATCGTGTCCCCAAATTCGATTCCTCCACTCCCGATTGGATCCCAGCGATTATATTCATCACGACACTTATCGCTACGGAGGCCAAGTAGATAGTTTCCATTTCCATCATGGCAGATGGTTACAGCTGCATTACCGATATAGTCAATTCCTTTTTTCATAATTCATCTCTTAGTGATTAAGGCCAGATATATTTCTCGCAAAAATTTTGCATCATCTAATGCGTTATGAGTATGTCCGGTTTTTATTGGTACGCCGAGTTCTTTTGCTAACTTCGTATAATCATCAGCCTTAAAGACTTCAGGATTGTAGCCAAGACCGACCAGAACAGACGCAAAATCCAAAGGTAGCCAATAGAATGGGCTTCTATCGACTTCTCTACCGCCAAATAGTTTGTGAGTGTAGATAGTGTCAAATTGATTTACGTAGGCCAACATATATGGTTTGTTAGGACCAACAAACTCAAGCAATAGTTCTTGGGCTTCTGCTCGAGACACTTTCGGTGCCGTCAAAGTATACAAAAGATTTTCCTTTACCCAATCACTGTATTCCCCATCAAATTCTAGTTCACAGTAAAATTCTTCACCATTCATCTTGACGGCTCCGATTGAGATAATTTCTCCTTTATAGGGATCCAATGAAGAAAACTCAGTATCGTAAAAAATTATGTTATCGGTAAAAGGTTTAAAGGTCATTTTATTTTAATTCAGCTCGTAACTTCATCCATAGCTTCCCCATTTTGTTTTCGCCTGAACCATCTGCGCCAGTGCCCCAGTAGTAGTCTGAATCGTAGACCTTCAAAAGTTCTCGATTGCTTGTGATCCTAAGTACCGCCTTTACATCATTATGCTGTTCTAGCTTGGCACGAAAGATTCGCTCCATGAGTTCATCTTTATCATGGTTAGGTAACATCTCATCATGTTCCTTACATTTTTGACCAGCTCGCCAAGCATTCATAGGGCTTGTTGTAGCTTGTATTTTGGCTCTGGCTTCCGGTATGACCCGTAACGCCTGATAGGCGTGCTCGGCAGTCTTGTACGTTATACCATCGAGTTCAACTTCGTGCGCTGAAAAAGGTGACAAATCCATAAGACGGGTCTCTATGAAATTAATTGGTTCTGGAGAGTTTTCCTCCCAATCTCCTCCCAGCCAAAGATGGTCAGTATTTGCCATACAACAAAAGACTATCATAAAACCAATTTAAAAATAAGACTCCTTTGTATCCAATAAATAATGTCGAAATGTATTGAGTCTTTCTCTAGACTGACTCTAGACTAAAGGAAAGTTCGAGGAAAATAAGAAAAAAGACCCGAGTGGGACACGGAGTCCAGTGAGGGTCTTTTTTCTTAGTCTGACAAAGAAATTTTCCAGTCTAGATCTTGAGGTCGTCGATGGCGTCATCTAAAGACTTAGGCTCTGCCGAAACCTCTTCTTCTTTACCATCATCAAATGATTCGGTTTTGTCACCATGAATCACTCTGCCACCCTCTGGTTCATTTATTTTTAGATTTACTCTGGCATCGTGCTTCATACCAACCACTCGCAACAAAGTACGAACAGCTTTGGCAGTGTTACCAGAGCGACCGATAATTTTGCCCATATCCTCGGCGTGTACATCAAGGGTGAGCAAAACTCCCATCTCATCTACAGTACGGCTAATCTTTACGCTCTCTGGGTGATCCACAAGCGCTTTTACTACAGTCTCTAGAAATTGCTGATCATCATGCATATGCGAATGTTCTGAAATTATTAAGTCTATGGCGTATAAACCGCATCAGAAGTAAACTTCTTAGCTACAACTATAGTACGTAGTTATACAAATATCGTCAACAGTCAAAGCGGGCATATTGCCCGCTTTGACTGTTGACTCTCTTAATTTAGAAGCCTCTCTTAATTGTGATTTAGGCAGCAGCTTTTTCAGTTTCGTCTTCTTTAGCTTCGGCTGGCTCTTCAGACGGAGTTTCGTCATTTGATTCAGGAGCTGGCTCCTCTACCCCAGCCTCACCAGCCTTTTCAGCTTCTTCCTTGGCCTTAGCAGCCTCCTCGGCGGCTTTGATAGCTTCTTCATCGATGATTGGTGACTTTTTCGGTAGAGCGTTTATCTTCTTACCCTCAATCACCTTATTCGAAACCAAAAGGTTGTGAACAGTCTCAGATGTTTGCACACCCTTACTCAACCAATCTTTAGCCTTGTCTGAATCAAGGATAAATTTCTTGGTTTTTGGATGATACGAACCAATCTGATCAACATGCTTGTTACTCTTTGGTCCAGTTCTTTTATCGGTGACCACAATCCTGTATGAAGGATCGTTTTTTCGGCCCACTCGTTGTAATCGCATCATTAACATAAGTGGCAGAAGAGTAACAGAAACTGAATATAAGGTCAATAGCCACGACATAAAATTAGCCCACTATACAAACGTAAAATACATGGTAAATCATGATTAAGCGTGTTAAACTCTACCCACTAAATTATGACTCAAAAACAAACCCATACCGGACCACTGATGGTTCGTGGTAAAGGCATTGGATTTTTTAAAAAACTTGATGCCAAAGAAGACGAGGAGGATATTGTTATTCAGACCGACCAACTAGGTTTTGGCCTAGATGGTGATATCGTTGAAATAGAAGTTTTACCAAGAATCGCCGGTCGCCGAACTGAAGGCAAGGTGATTAAAGTGATTGAAAGAAGTCGTGAAGAATTCATCGGAGTAGTTCAACCAGCCGGTGATAAGAAGCCACAACGCTATCTCCTGCCAGACAATCACCGTATTCACGTTAGAATCCTATTACCAGACGCTACCAAGACTGACGAGGGTATGAAAGTGGTGGTCAAAATTAGTGAATGGAAAAATCCGCTACAAGACCCGATCGGTGAAATAACTGAAACCTTAGGTAAGGCTGGTGAACACGAAACAGAGATGCAAGCCATAATTCGTGATGGCGGGTTTTCAGAAAACTTCCCACCAAAAGTGGCTGAAGCCGGAAAAAAACTTTACGCTAGACGAGATGAAATCTTCGAGCAAGCTATCTTGGACACCAAGGGTGACAACCCTAAAAGACGTGATTTCCGTGACAGACTGACGATGACTATAGACCCAGCCGACGCTAAAGATTTCGACGATGCTCTATCGGTCAAAAAACTCGATAATGGCAATTATGAGATTGGAATCCATATTGCTGATGTGTCACATTATGTTCGCGAGGGTGATGTTATCGATAACGAAGCAAAAGAAAGAGGGACCTCTATCTACCTAGTCGATAGAGTGATCCCTATGTTGCCGGAGGTCTTAAGTAACGACCTGTGTTCCTTAAGACCAAACGAAGAGAGACTAGCTTTTTCGGCCGTATTTGAAATGGATACTAACGCCGGTATTGTGAATGAGTGGTATGGTCAGACAATCATCTATTCAGACAAAAGATTTAGCTACGAAGAGGCTCAGGCGGTTTTGGATAACAATCAAGGCGATCACTTGAATGATCTAAACATAATGATGAATTTGGCTCGCCTCTTGCGTAACCGGCGCTACAAAAATGGTGCTATCGCCTTTGAACAACCCGAAGTGAGATTTGAACTGGACGAAAATGGCAAACCTTTAAGAGCCTATACAAAAGTAAGAACCGAGACCATGCTGATGATTGAGGACTTTATGCTTCTAGCCAATGAGCGAGTGACAGAGCATGTACACAACATAGCCAAAGCCAATAAACGTGATGCTGCATTTATTTATCGTATTCACGACACTCCTGATCCAGATAAAATTGAGGAGTTGGCTATATTTATCCACGCCCTCGGTTATGAATTTGAGACCAATAAAGGCAACGTCTCAGCTAAAAACATCAATAAATTATTAACAGATATCGAAGGAAAACCGGAAGCCAATCTTATTAAAACAGCTACTATCCGCTCAATGGCTAAGGCTATTTACTCAACTAAAAATATTGGACACTTTGGTCTAGCCTTTAAATACTACACTCACTTTACTTCCCCAATTAGACGCTATCCCGATTTAATGGCTCATCGTTTACTGCGTAAACACCTAGACGGTGTCGAGATAAAAGCCAGTGAAATAGCTAGAAATGAAAATCTGGCCGTGCAGTGTTCGGAACGTGAAATGTACGCTGTTCGAGCCGAACGAGACTCAATCAAATTCAAGCAAGTCGAATTTATGTTGGACAAAGTAGGACAAACTTTTGCCGGCTTGGTAACTGGTGTCACCGACTGGGGTATCTATGTTCAAGAAAAAGAATCACAAGCTGAGGGTATGGTCAGGTTGGCCAGTATAAAAGGCGACTTCTACAACAACGAAGCCAGCCAATATCGGATTAAGGGTGAAAAAACCGGCCACACTTTCTCACTCGGTGACGAGGTTGAAATAAAACTAACCAGAGCCAGTCTGGAAGACCGTCAGTTGGATTTTGAGTTAGTGAATTAATATTTCCTATAAACAAAAAGTCTAGCCCGATTATTTTCTTCGAAAATAATCGGGCTAGACTTTTTTAAATCATGTGTTATTATTTCAGAAGGTAGAAATTCCCTAGGTAGAAATTCCCTTTAAAAAAGAAAGGAGGGGTGACATGGAAAAGATGATATTAGTCCAAATTATCAACCCTTCCGAAGGGCGGTTGGGGGAACTAAGGAACATCTGCAAAAGATTCGAGCGAAAGGAAGATCTTCACCTATACTTTCAAGTAGCCGGGCCTTACGTTTTTATTGAAAAAATCCACTACAATGTCGACACTGAACATTTTAGGCAAGAATTAGAAGAAGCAGGGTTTGTCGTTTGGATTATCACCGAACCCAAGCCAGCTGGGTTTCATGACGTAATATATAGTCGTCAAAAAAATTGCAAAGATGGGGTTGATGGCATAGAGACCCTTGCAATCGCCACCAACATTCTTAATGATGGTCATGTAGTGAGAGCATCAAAAAGAAGAGCTAGGCGCCGGGGTTAGACCGTTTAGCAAAATATTCCTGAGGGAATATTTTGCTAAACGGTCTTATTGTTTTAGAGATTACCGTTTAGCTACCGCCACCGCATCGTCAAATTTTACAGACAATAATTTCGACACCCCATCAGCAGCCATCGTAACACCGTACAGAATACCAGCTCTACTCATTGTCTCACGGTTATGGGTAATCAAGATTAGCTGTGATTTTTTAGCCAAAGCTTCGATCATATCACCATAGCGACGAGAATTAGCTTCATCTAAGGCAGCGTCTGTCTCATCAAGAATAATGAACAGTGGTGGGTTAACCTGACTCATCGCAAAAATAAGAGCAATCGAAGTCAGAGCTCTTTCACCACCGGAAAGCATATCAAGACCACGCACTTTCTTATTAGGTAATTTAACATCGAGTTCAATCCCCTCCTCGGCTGACTCGTCCTCCTCTTCGACCACCATCTCCTCACCCTCTTCCGAATCATCGTCCCGAACGGTCTTTTTGATTTTTGGTTTAATGCGTAACAACTTAGCCTCACCTCCACCAAACATCAGAGTAAAGAAGCGGTTAAACTCTAGACCAATTTTTTCAATACCGGCAACAAATAATCCGTTTAATTGTTCGGTTAATTCTTTTATTAGATCATTTAGCTTTTCTACTGAGGCTTCCAGATCCGCAATTTCTCTTAACAAAAATTCATCACGTTCTTTTACGTCTTTATACTCTTTTTCAATATCTTTGTTTACTCCACCTAATTCTTCCAGTCGGATTTTTAGTTTTTCCAGATCTCGACGTCTTTGGTACTGGACAGACCGCTCTTCTTTTACAATCTCAGCGTTTGAAACCTTGTTACCATCAACCACAATTTCAAAATTATAATACTGAGTCACATCTCGACTAAGTAAAGTAACGGCTTCTTGTAGCTCTCGCTTAAACTCATCTCTTTCCCTTTCTAAGATAGACAGCTCGCTGTCGATTTGCATAATCTTGGTCTCACATTCTCTTTGCTCCCCGATTATTTTAAACATCTCTCTTTCCGCCTCTCGACTCTCAGAAGCCTCTGCCTCAATTGAAACCCGCAAAAGCTCGTACTCTTCTGATAGTTTACGTTCTTCATTTTCGCACTTAGCAATATCTTTCAATGCCTCAGCTTGCTTCGCTATCAAATCTTTTTTTTCTTTCTCTTCCGCATCGGTGTTGATTGAAATATTACCCAATATCTGTTTTAAGAAAATATTGGCGTTATGCACAATGTCGGACAAAGTTCGTTTTAACAAAGACACTTCTTCACTCTGCCCACCTTTTTCGGCGATCTTTTCGAGATTAGAAATAAATTTCTTTACCTCACCAACCGGAATAGGTGCTTCTGACTCAGAATTACTGCGAGTCTCGATATCTTTTATTCTGCGATCAATATAACTTATCTGTCCTTCAATCTGACCACTGTTACGAACCAAAACCTGTCGCTTCTCCCGAACAGCCTTTAGAGACTGTTCTAAACTAAGCAATTCTTCAGATTTAACATCCTTAACGTGAGTAGCTAGAGTTTCTTTAGCTTCTTGTAGTTTGTCCTCCAAGTCTTTTAGTTTGTCCGCTGGTTCTAGCCTTTCTTTGTTTAGGCGATCCTGATGCCAAGCCAGATAAGTATCCTCTCGTCTTAGGTATTCACAGTAGACAATAGTCAACTCTCCTCTTAACTGAACGGCTCTCTCAATCTTTTTTATCTGCCTCTCTAGAAACTGCATGTGTGGCGCCACCTCTCTTCTTAGCGACTGAACTGTTTCAATATTCTCTTTGGTCTTTTGTAGCTTCTTTTCAGCGTCGGCTTTTTTGTACTGATACACCTTAAGACCCAAAGCGTCTTCAATCATTTCACGTCTTTCTTTAGCGTTAGCAGACAAGATTCGATCAGCCTCACCTTGAGAAATTATATGATGACCAGTGGCCCCAATATTGGCCGCAGCCAACATCTCTTGGACATCTTTTAACCTAACCTTAGACCCATTAATAAGGTATTCATTTTGTCCGTCTCGATGAACCTGCCTCTCAATAACAATATTATCAAAATCCACCCCGAAGACCTTGGTTGAATTATCAAGCTCCAGAGTAACCGATGCTCTGTTACCTCTTGAGACCGCTTCCGAGCCACCAAAAATCAAATCTTCACCTTTCTTACCTCGCATGGATTTGAGTGATTGTTCACCAAGCACAAAGCGAAAGGATTCAGCCACATTACTTTTACCAGAACCATTTGGACCAACGATAGCGGTAATCGGAGCACTAAACTCCAGCTCGCTTTTTTTAGCGAAGGATTTGAATCCGGATAAGCTGAGGTGTTTAAGATACATCAATTACTTCTGATTAAATTACAGGTCGCTACAAGCCACGATATCAGCTGGAGTGCTAGGAGCGGTTGCCTCACGACTTTTTACATAACAACTACTTGGATTTGCTGACGACTCTAGATCGTCGGTATATAAAACATAAGTGGTATCTGAAGCGCCGGTTGAATAATTGTAAGTGTTTCCTTTTGGATCAGTCGGAACCACCGCAATAAAATTAGGTGCTAGGTCGTTTAAGCTGGCTGGATAGGTATTGTTAAGGTTGGCTTCTTTGTATAGAGCTAAGGCCAACTCTAAGTTCTTTAAATCAGTTACTCGATCAACGTCACGTGACTTAGCTCTTGGTTCACTCATACTCATCGTGACAATCGCTACTAAAATACCGATTATAGCGATAACAACTAAAATCTCAATCAGAGTAAAACCCTGACGCTTATTGTAAATGATAAATTCCATGCCTTAATTTTAGCATGCACAAAAGGCTCGAATGCTTCGCGTTCGAGCCTTTTGTGCACATCGATACATTTCCCGAGAATGAGAAACTATCTAAAATCACCAACCCTTAACTTCAATTCCCTTCAAAGCGGCTTCTTGTTCGGCTTCTTGTTTAGCCCGTCCTTTGCCCTCGGCTACTTTTTCTTTCTTTAGAAAAACCCCAACCGTAAAGACTCGGTCGTGATCTGGACCGGTTTGACTGATAGTTTCGTAAGTCGGAGTAATATTGACGTGCTCCTGAGCCATCTCTTGAAATCTACTTTTAGGATCCTGCCATAATCTTTTTTTGATTATTTCTTCAGTCTTAGAAAATAAGTGTTTGGCGATAAAGTCTCTGGCCGGGTCATAACCTTGGTCTAAATACATCGCTCCGATAAAAGCTTCAAACACATTTGCCAAAATATATTGTCTGGCTCGTCCAGTATCCTTAGATTCACCCTTAGACATCAAAAGATATTCATTAACGCCGAGCTGGAGAGCAGACTCAGAAAGTGACACTGTGTTCACCAAAGCAGCTCTGATAGCCGTCAAATCTCCTTCGGGTTTATCCGGATAAGTCCTAAATAAATAATCAGTCACCACCAGTTCCAAAACCGCATCTCCCAAAAACTCCAAGCGTTCATTGTGATCTTGGGTAGCTTCACGGTGTTCATTCAAATACGAACGGTGAGTAATGGCGGTCAATAGATGATTACGATCATTAAACTTGTGACCAAGGATAGTTTCCAAGGTCGTTAAATCAGCCTCAATGTTTCTTTCGTTAGAGTCTTTAGACATAGATATTCAAATTTTACGTTATCACACTACCAAAAAATACCACTATTTTCCAGTTCTACCAACCAAGAGCGTTACCGCCTTAGTAACAATCGGTAAGATGTCTTCATAAAAGTTTAACTCCAATATCTCAGACACCTTAAACCACTTACCGTCATCAAGACCACCTTTTTTCTCCATTACTAGATCAACGTATTCACTTTTAGCCAAGAAATAAGTGACTTGTTTGCGGACCTTACCTAGTTCTGGATGAGAAGCGATGTATTCATTTTTACCAAGCTCATTTTCAATCTCCACCTCAAGTCCCATCTCTTCTTTGAGAGCTCGTCTGGCTCCATCTTCAATGGTCTCATCCTCACCAATCTTACTCTTACTTAAAGTCCAATGTCCAAATATATCGTGCACCAAAGCAAAATACATAGCTCCATCAGCCTCAGCGTAAACAACTGCCCCCGACAGCCTTTGGATCGGCATCTGATCAAATGGGATGTCTCGCCTTGGTTTTTTACCAACCTCATCTTTACCTGGTTCACCAATTTCCTTATAGACAGCTCCTAACACACCGTTTACAAATCGACTACTATTATCACCGCCAAACTGCTTGGCTAGTTCGATAGCTTCGTTGATAGCCACCTTAGCCGGCACCTCCTTACGATCAGCAAAAAGCAATTCGTACAAGCCGAGTCTTAAAATATTTCTATCTACTGGTGAGATACGGTCAATCGGCCACTCTGGGGCAGCCTTTTCTATAACCTGATCTAATTCAGACTGCTTACTAAGTACACCATCCAGTAATTTTTCGATAAAAGAATTGTCTGTTTTGTTGGGAGCAAACTCTTCAACGTTGCGTTCCAAAACTTCGCCGATTGCTTTTCGGTCTATAGCATTTAAATCCCACTCAAAGAGGGTCTGAAGAACTATTGATCTCGATACATGTCGATTAGCCATAAAAAAACGTACTAACTACTACTACCGGTAGTATAACAGTGTCAGTATAAGGATACACCCAGCCGAGGCTGGATGTATGTGGATACTGAAATTATTTGTTGTCGGTCTCCTTTACCTCGTCCGCTTCCGGTGAAGCTGTCTCGGCTTTGATTTGATCTTTTTTAGCCTGCATTCTCTCAGCTCTAGCGGCCTTTTTGGCAGCCAAATCAATCACTTGTTTACCATTATAAAAACCACAAGCCAAACACATGTGATGTGGTCGATGATGAGCACCACAGTTGCTACAAACAGCCATTTCTGGTGTTGATAGAGCGTGGTGTGAACGACGGTTCTTAGTGTGAGCCCGTGTATGTCGCATTCGAATTACCATAATGGCCAGAACTATAACAAATGTGGTTAAAAAAGCAAGACTTTAGCTGACTATTACTTAATTATAAATATGGTGAATTTACGTGAATATAAAAAGCGAAAGGCCGATCCCGAAGGTACCGGCCGCCCGCTTCTTAAGCGGGACCAGGCAGGAAGCCTGGGTTTACGGTCAGGGCGATTGCGCCCTATTAATTATGGTCACATGACCCTCCCTTGACTAGGCGACTTTGGGTTTCTTCGACTCCGAGTTGTGGACCGGAATGAAGAGAGGACATTCTGTCCTCTTCTCAGGCAAACCCGGAATGACCCGACATGCCTGATATACCTTGCCGTCTGAACCTGTCATTATAGGTCCAAAGACTTTCTGGTTGGCACATCTGTCGCAACCAAGTTTTACACGCTCTGGCAACTTTCAGTTCCCTTTCCTGCTTATTTTTTGTTCCTCATCCGGAACGACTTCCCTGCATTTTTTGCTATAGACAACGCAGGTTATTTATACTCTACTACTTGACAATATTTTTGCAATAGGTGAGACGGTGCACATCTGTACAACCATACTTTTGTATGGCTTGACGGTGGGTTTTGGTGCCGTAGCCCTTATGGGTCCCAAGGTCATAAATCTGATACTCTGGTTTCTGTGCCAACCGTTCCATATATTTGTCTCTAGTGACTTTGGCCAAAATTGAGGCTAGTCCGATTACCAACTCCTTACTATCACCTTTGATTATTGTTTCCTGATCAATAAAGCGATCCGGCGCCTTAAGTGAGCCGTCCAGTTTAATGCTCCAAGCGATTGGATTATAGGTTTCCAGACTTTCTTTACTGGCTCGCTTTTCTAAACTATTCAAACAACGATCCATCGCAGTATTAATCGCTTTTACAATCCCCCGCCGATCAATGATACTAGCCGACACCATCGCTACCTGCCAGTCGAGTTGACCGATTTTCTTTAGGTTGTGAGCGCAACGAAAAATAGTGGAGCGGTTTTTTGCCGACACTTGTTTACTGTCCCCTACCCCTTCTATCTGACTCCAATCAAAATCCTTAGACACCAAAACCACACCCACCGCTACCGGCCCCGCCAGCGGTCCCCGACCAGCTTCATCAATCCCCACCAACCATTTTTTCATGTCAATAACTATAACAGTTTAGTTTTGGTATACTAAGCCCATCTTATGGCTGATAAAAAGATCACATCCGATTTTGTTCACCTACATGTGCATTCGCACTACTCTCTCTTAAACGCTATCCCCACCCCTAAAGAACTGGCTTCAATAGCCAAAGCAGACCAACAAACAGCGCTGGCAATTACCGATAACGGGGCTCTTTACGGAGCAATAGATTTTTACAAAGCTTGTCAGAAAGAAGATATCAAACCTATTATCGGTATCGACGCTTACCTAGCCCCTCGTACCCGCTTTGATAATGATGGTGCTTTAGATAAACCCAGAGCCCGCTTGGTGTTGTTAGCTAAAAACAACAATGGTTATAAAAACTTAATCCAATTAGTAACCTTATCAAACACCGAAGGCTTTTATTACAAAGCCAGAATGGACAGAGAGATTTTAGAAAAATACGGTCAAGATTTGATATGTATAATTCCCTCTTTTGCCGGCGAAACCACTCTTCATCTAAAAAACAATGATTTTGAAAAAGCACAAATCGATCTGGATTGGTACAAAAAAGTTTGGGGTGATGACTGTTATCTTGAAATTACCCACCACCCCCAGATTCTGGACCACAGTCTCTGGCAAGACAGAATTAAAAAATTAGCTAAAGACACAAACACTCAGCTGGTAGCCACTCAGGATGTTTACTACCTACAAAAAGATGACGCTGTTGCCCGTGAAGTTATGGTTAAGATTCAAAACGGCGGAGTTGTAGATACTGAAGAGGAACGCTCTGAGAATTTTTCTTTCATATCACAAGCCGTTGCTAAAGAATACTTCAAAGATACCCCCGAGGCTATATCTAACACTGTCAAAATAGCCGAAGCTTGTAATGTAGAAATACCAATTGGAACCGATTGGTATTTCCCAGACTATAAAATTGATAGTGGTCGTACTCCAGATGAGGAGTTAAAAATTACTTCGTATGAGGGAGTAAAGTGGCGAGGATTGTCCCTTGAAGATAAAGTAGTAAAAGACCGTCTTGACTATGAACTCGATGTTATAAAAACCAAAGGTTATGCTAAATATTTCTTGGTGGTAGGTGATCTATTGCGTGAAGCTCGATCCAGAAAAATATTGACCACTATCCGAGGATCGGTGGCTGGCTCCCTTACCACCTATGTCTTGGGTATTACTAATGTAGACCCCCTTGAGTACAAACTACCCTTTGAAAGATTCTTAAATCCCGAAAGACCATCTGCCCCTGATATTGATATGGATTACGCCGATAATCGACGAGATGAAATAATCGAGTACGCCAAAGAAAAATACGGTAGTGATAAAGTGGCTCAGATTGGTACTTTCGGTACCATGATGGCAAGAGCGGCGGTACGTGATGTGGCCAGAGCTTTGGGTCATCCCTACTCCACTGGTGACCGGATCGCAAAGTTAATCCCACTCGGTGCCCAAGGGTTCCCGATGACCATAGAACGAGCAATTGGTATCGAACCTGAGCTACAGAAGTTATACAAACAAGATAGCGAATCAAGGGAAGTTATCGATCTAGCGAAGAAGATCGAGGGGCGGGCGCGCCACGTTGGTGTCCACGCTGCTGGAGTAGTGATTGCGCCCGCCCCTCTCAACCAATTCGTTCCTATCCAGCTCGACTCCAAAACCGGCAAATATATCACTCAATATGAAATGCACAGTGTTGGTGAAGATGGTGTTGGTCTACTTAAATTTGACTTTCTGGGAATCAAAAACCTATCCATCTTAGCTGACGCCGTTAAGAGAGTAAAAAAGATTCGGGATATAGATGTAGACATAGAAAACATCCCCCTTGATGACCCTCTGACTTTTGAAATGTTGGCCCGTGGTGAAACAATGGGGCTCTTTCAGCTAAATGGTACCGGTATGACCAGCTTTCTAAAGCAACTCAAGCCAACCTCAATCCACGATATAAATGCGATGGTGGCCCTTTATCGCCCTGGTCCGATGGAATCTATTCCACAATACATCGAAAGAAAACATAATGCCTCTCTAGTTACTTATCTTGATCCTAGAATGGAGCAAATTCTAGACCGATCGTATGGTGTGATTACCTACCAAGACGACGTAATGACCATCGCTCGATTGTTGGCTGGCTACTCTTGGCTCGAAGCCGACATGCTACGAAAAGCGATGGGAAAGAAAATTCCTGAGGTGATGGCAGCTGAAAAAGACAAACTCTTAACTGGCTTTGTCGAATTTGGCAAACTCACCCCAGCCATGGCTGAAAAGTTATGGAAACTAATCGAACCATTCGCTGCCTACGGATTCAACAAAGCCCACGCCGCCAGTTACGGACGAGTGGCTTATCAGACAGCCTACATGAAGGCTAATTTCCCTGAAGAATACATGTCTGCTGTTTTGACCGCTGACTCTGGCGACACTGAAAAAATTGCTGAAATAATTCATGAATGTGAGCGAATGAACATAGAAGTGTTACCTCCAGATATAAATGAAAGTTTTGCTCCGTTTTCAGTGGTACCATCAAAAAATAATGACGGGGCCAAGATCAGATTTGGTCTGACCACAATCAAAAATTTTGGTGCCGGTATCGCTGACACAATCATAACTGAACGTAAAAAAGCTGGTCCTTTTGCCTCTCTCGAAGATTTCTTAAATCGTATTCATGATAAAAATTTAAACAAAAAATCTTTGGAAGCACTGATAATGGTTGGGGCTTTTGATAGATTTGAGGAAAGAGGTTTGATCTATCATAACCTAGAATCTCTACTAGCTTTTAACAAAGAGCAGGTAGCTGGTAAGGAGGCCAACCAAGACTCACTCTTTAGTGGGATTGATACGGCCGTTAATTCACTGGTTTTGACTGTAGCTGAAAAAGCAAGCAAGGAGCAGAAACTAGTCTGGGAAAAAGAATTGCTTGGTATATATGTTTCCGGACACCCTTTGGAGGAATTCAAAGAAGAGATAGCTAAACGTCCCAGTGTCGCTACTATAAAAAATGATGGCCGAAACGGTATCCCCGTAGTGACCGCTGGTATGGTAGAAACTGTCAAAGAATTACTAACCAAAAAAGGTGACAAGATGGCTTTTGTACAATTAACCGACGCTACCGACACTATAGAAATGGTTGCCTTTCCAGAGACTTATCAATCTAAAAAAGACTTATTCGTAACTGGTAGCTGCGTGGCCGTAAAAGGAAAACTCAATATTCGAAATGACGAACCTAGTATTGTGATAGATAAAATAAAAGCGCTTGACTCTAGCCTCCAAAATACCAACGAAACTGTTGGTGAAATCGTAATCAGTAATTGACAATTTCTTGGAGAGAGTTAGGATGTATGCAACAACAGAGATTGTGGCGCTTACCGGCCGCCAGCTTCTAACCCTTTAGATTAAACGAAAGGGTTAGAAACGAAGTTTTAACTTCCCAATCTGTTACAACAATAAAGCGCTCGGCAGTACAACCTTTTGACTGACGGGAAACTCGGTGGAACCGCGGTTTACAAAAATCGTCCGAGTAAAAATACGACGTAGATATGATCGTATTTTTACTCGGACGATTTTTTAATTTATTAGCATAAATACTACGATTAACTGTAGTAATTAAAAGAGTTATGAAAGACCAGAATTTAAAACGAATTGAATATAAAAGACATACCTTGGCTCACCTACTCGCCAAAGCAGTTTTGACTGAGTACCCAGAAGCCAGACCAACGCTCGGGCCAGCCATCGATAACGGTTTTTATTATGATATTGATTTTTCTTCTGGCGAAGCTCCTAATGAGGCTGATCTAAAAAAAATCCAGACCCACATGCGAAAAATGCTTAGTTCATGGACTATGTTTACCCACAGAGAAGTATCAGCCACCGAGGCTAGAGAAATATTTGCTGATAACCAATTTAAACTAGAACTTATAGACGAACTGGAGCAAAAAGGAGAGACTATTACTCTCTATACCGCTGGATCAGGCAAAACAGAATTCACTGACCTGTGTCGAGGCGGACACTGTGAAAATCCAGCTGAAGAAATTTCAGCGGATAGTTTTAAACTAGACAAGATTGCTGGGGCCTATTGGCGAGGTGACGAGAACAATCCGATGCTTACCCGTATCTATGGTTTGGCTTTTGAAACCGCTGAGGAACTGGAAACCTATGAATTCCAACGTGAAGAAGCAAAAAAACGTGACCACCGTAAATTAGCCAAAGAACTAGACCTTTTAGTATTTTCAGATTTGGTTGGTAGTGGTATGCCAATGTGGACACCCCGTGGCAACATAATACGTAATGCTGTAATAAACTACTCTCGTAAACTTAATCATAAACTCGGTTTTGGTGAAGTACATACACCAAATATTAATAAAGCCGAATTATTTAAACTATCCGGACACTATGATCAATATAAAGAGGACATGCTTTCGGTACGATCACAGTACGTTGAAGATGAGATGTTTCTCAAACCAATGAACTGTCCACAACACACTCAGATTTACGCTTCACAACCACGAAGTTACCGTGACCTACCAATTCGATACGCTGATTTTGCCAACCTGTACCGTGATGAACGACCAGGTGAGTTATCAGGACTAACTCGACTACGAGCTTTTGCTCAAGACGATGGTCATATATTTTGCCGTGAATCTCAGGTAAGCGAAGAACTACTCAATGTCTTGTCCGTCGTTAAAGAGGCCTTGGAAATGTACAATATTGGTTACTGGATTCGTCTATCTCTCCATGATCCAGATAATCGTGAAAAATACCTTGGTAGCGATGCTGATTGGCAAAGATCTGAAGACGAGTTACGCAATATAGTAAAAGAAGCGGGAATTGAATCAAAAGAAGTACCTGGTGAAGCAGCTTTCTACGGACCAAAGCTTGATATTATGGCCGTCGATGCTTTAGGGAGAGAATGGCAAATTTCTACTATCCAAGTTGATCGAGTTCAACCAGAACGTTTTGATTTAACCTGTATCAATGAAAAAGGTGAGAAGGAAAGAGTAGTTATGATCCATCGAGCCCTGATTGGTTCTCCTGATCGATTTATTGGTATTCTTATTGAACACTATGGTGGCAATTTCCCGCTTTGGTTAGCTCCTGTGCAACTAGCTATTATTCCTGTGTCAGACGCTCAAAATGACTACGCCAAGACGGTTCACCAAGCTCTTAAGGCGGCCAATTTACGAGTTGATCTTTACGATGAAAATGATTCAATGGGTAAGAAAATACGTAAAGCCAAACAAGAAAAACTACCCTACTTTATCGTAATTGGTGACAAAGAAATGGCCGCTAAAAACGTCACCTTAGAGAGTCGTGATGGCACCAGTAAACAAATAGACCTACATGCCTTAGCTAACCACCTCCAAACCGAAATTGACGTTAAAGGTAAAATGAATACATAATTAAATATAGTATTAAGCAACAAATAAAACTTGTGAGTCTTAGTCGATAAACAACTCTGACCGTAACAAAAACCTTCCATTAAATGGAGGGTTTTTGTTTGTTTAAATCTTAGAGACGGAA